>NZ_AP017898.1:2774166-3148333 GCF_003609835.1 Sphingopyxis sp. FD7 | reverse complement strand
CGCCGCGAAGCGGTGGTGGAGGGGCCGCGACGCCGGCGCCAAAGCCCCTCCGTCAGCGCTCCGCGCTGCCACTTCCCCATCGCTACGCGACAGGGAGGACTGTAACTCGCAAAGTCCGGAAGCGACCGGAAGCTGCCCTCAACTCTATCGTCATCCCGGCGAAGGCCGGGATCTCGCCGGTGCGGCAAACCGATAGGGCGAGATCCCGGCCTTCGCCGGGATGACGGATAAGAGAAAGGCAGGAATCCACCCCAAAACCGCCGTTTGCCCTATGCAGCCGCCACGGCCTCGTCCGGCGGATGCTTCTTGAACAACTCGCGGTCCGCGGGCCCGAAGCCGCGGGTCCAGATCAGCCAGCCATAGATGCCGAGGATGAAGGGCACGCCGATCAAGAGTTCGGCCCATTCGGGAAGCTGTGTCGCGCCATAGCCGAGTATCGCCGCGCCCGCGGTGGCCCAGACGAGTGCCCAGCGCAGGCTGTTCACCGGCGCGCCAAGGATGTGCGAGAGGAGGCGTGCCTTCACCAGCGACGCGAAACCGAGCGCGAGCATCAGCGCGAGCGCGACCGCCGCGGCGTAATAGATGGGCGGCAGTCCCATCGACTGCGCGATCAGGATCAGCGCAACGCTGAGCGCGGCCTGCAGCGCGAGCGTCGCGATGCTGATGAGCAGGTTGCGGTGGCGCGCGACATAAACGAGCGCGGCTTCGCTGACCACCGCAGTGGCCGCGACGACTTCCGCGGCGAGCAGGAAAGCGAGCGCGGCGGTGCCGCTCACAAACTCGGGACCGACGAGGCCCATCACCGCTTCGCCCGGAATGCCGAGCGCCAGCGCGACACCGGCCTGCGCTGCGATGATCCAGAAGCCGACCTGGCTCACCTGCGCCGCGACCGCGGAAAGCCGCTTTTCGGCCAGGTTGCGCGTGATGACGGGGCCGAGGATCGGCTCGAAGCTCGTCTTGAGCTTTTGCGGCAGCGAGGCGACCTGCTGCGCCATATAATAGATGCCATAGATCGTCGGCGAGGTGAACTGACCGAGGATGAAGAGGTCGAGGCGGCGCGTGCCCCATTCGATCGCGTCGGCGGCGGCGAGCGGGGCGTTGCGCCGCGCCAGCGTGATGAGCTGCGCGGGATGCGGGCGCCAGACGCCGGGGCCGCCGAAATGGCGGATCATCGGGATGAGCGCGGTCAGAAAGGCGCCGAGCATCGCCGCGGCATAGGAAAGCATCAGCCCGTTTTCGACCGACACGAACCAGAATCCCGCCGCCGCCGCGCTGATCACCCAGGGTTCGACGATCGCCCGCGCGCGCACCGTGGCGCCGATGTCGAACTTGTAGGCCGAGGCCGCGAGCGCGATGTCGGTCCCCGCGATCACAAAGACCAGGCACGCCATCCAGCGGTCGATCTCGTTGATGTCGCCCGCCGGATACATGAGCTGCGGCAGCAGCAGGAGCAGCGCCGATCCGGCGGCCGAGGCGAGGAAGGCGACGAACATGCCGTCCCAGACGACGGTGCGCTGGTCGGCGCCGGGCGCGCTCAGCTGTTCGGCGAGGCCGCGTTTGAGGCCGAGCGTTGCGAGCTGCGCCACCAGTTCGATGACGAGCACGGCAAAGGCGAAGCGTCCGACCGCTTCGGGCCCGTACCAGCGGCCCGCGACGTAAAGGAAAGGCAGGCGTGCGACGAGGCGAAGGATGAAACCGAAAAAATTGGTGCGTCCGCCCCTGGCGAGCGCGGCTGTGTCCGCGTCCCGCGTCGGGGCATCGGACGACAAGGGCGCGGCTGCGCTGTCCGTCTGGCTCAAGCCTTGCGCCCCTTCTGCTGCTCCCCGGCGGCCATCCTAGCGCGGTGGGGAGGGGCAGGCAATCGACTGCAACATGTCATCGCCCCTCGGGTCGCAGCGGGCGGCTGAGCAGGGCCTGAACGGCGTCGGCGACGCGCATCTCGCCCGCGACCAGGCGCGCCACGGTGTCGGTGATCGGCATGTCGACGCCGTCGGCGCGCGCCGCGGCGGCGACGACCGGCGCGCTGAACGCGCCCTCGGCAATCGTCCGCCGGTCGGCCATCAGCGCGTCGATGCTCTCGCCGCGGCCGAGTCCCTGGCCGAGCGCGAAATTGCGCGAACTGGCCGAGGTGCAGGTGAGGACGAGGTCGCCAAGGCCTGCAAGGCCCGCGAGCGTTTCGGCCTTGGCGCCGCGCGACAGGCCAAATCGCGTCATTTCGGCAAAGCCCCGGCTGATCAGCGCCGCGCGGGCGTTGAGGCCGAGTCCCGCTCCCTCGACGATGCCGCACGCGATCGCGAGGATGTTCTTGACCGCGCCGCCGATTTCGGCCCCGATCACGTCGCCCGACACATAGGGTCGGAAATGTGGGCGCGCGAGCGCTTGCGCAAGCCCCGAGGCGAGCGCGGGGTCGGCGGCGGCGAGAGTGATCGCGGTGGGCAGTCCGGCGGCGACCTCGTGCGCAAAGGTCGGGCCCGACAGCACCGCATGCGGGCGGCCGGGCGCCAGGTCGCGCGCCATATCGACGGGGAAAGCGAAGCTGACGGCCTCCATCCCCTTGCTGCAAAAGACCAGCGGCGCGTCGCCCGGCGGCAGTTCGGCGAGCACCGCGCGCAGATAGGGCACGGGGACGACGATCAACAGAGCGTCGCAGTCGGCCATCGCCGCCAGATCGGAGGTGGCGGTGAGCGAGGGCGACAGCGCGGCGCCCGGAAGGAATATCGGGTTGCGATGCTCGGCATTGATCGCCGCGACGACGTCGGCCTCGCGCGCCCAGAGGCGCACCGGCGCGCCGTCCGCCGCCAGCAATTGCGCGAGCGCGGTGCCCCACGCGCCGCCGCCGACGACGCCGAACCCCTTGTACGACGTCATGCTTTCACTCCGGCGCCGCGCACCGCCTCGGCCGCCGGATCGAGCGGCCAGCGCGGCCGCGCCGCGGTGTCGAGCGGGTCGATAAGCCCCGCGGCGAAGCGTTCGGCGCCCGCCCACGCGATCATCGCGCCATTGTCGGTGCAGAGCCACAGCGGCGGGGCGACGAAGGGCTTGTCGAAGCGCGCGGCGAGGTCGGTGAGCGCGGCGCGGATCGCGCTGTTCGCCGCCACGCCGCCCGCGACGACGAAGGCGGTCGCCTCGGGGCACGCCGCGAGCGCGATGCGGCTGCGATCGACGAGGCAGTCGACCACCGCCTGCTGGAACGCGGCGGCGAGGTCGGCAACCGCATGGTCGCCGCTCGCTGCGGCGCGCGCGACGGCGCTTTTCAGCCCGGCGAAGGAGAAATGCGGCTCGGCGCTGCCGACGAGCGGGCGCGGCAGCGCCACGGCGTTCGGATCGCCGTCCGCCGCGACGCGCTCGACCGCGGGGCCGCCCGGATAGCCGAGGCCGAGCAGCTTGGCGGTCTTGTCGAACGCTTCGCCCGCCGCGTCGTCGATCGTCGTGGCGAGGCGGCGATAGTCGCCGACGCCCTTGACGAGCAGCAACTGGCAATGGCCGCCCGAAACGAGCAGCAGCAGATAGGGAAAGCCGAGGTCGGGGTCCGCGAGCCGCGGGCTGAGCGCATGGCCCTCGAGATGGTTGACCGCGACCAGCGGCTTGCTCGCGGCGTGCGCCAGCGCCTTGCCGGTGACGAGGCCGACCATCACCCCGCCGATCAATCCCGGCCCCGCGGTCGCGGCAATGGCATCGACATCCGAAAGCTGCACCCCTGCATCGGCGAGCACGCCCTCGATAATCGGCGCGAGCCGGTCGACATGCGCGCGCGCGGCGATTTCGGGAACGACGCCGCCATAGGGGCGGTGCTCGGCCTCCTGCCCCGCGACGCGATGCGCAAGGATGCGTCGGTCGCTGTCGACGAGCGCCGCCGCGGTTTCGTCGCAGCTCGATTCAAGGCCAAGGATGAGGGTCATAGATTTGTCCCCTTACCCGCGCGGTGTGCAAGGGAGCAAGCCGGGTTCCATTATGAAGATTCGCGCAGAGTGGGCAGGGGATCGAGGATCACGCGGAGGCGCGGAGGCGCGGAGAGTGTTGCGATTGCCGCTAAGCGGCCTTCTCCACGGAGCGCCGCGTCAAAGCGCGATGTCGATCAAGAACAGAGCTTGTCGGCCCGCAATTCCTCCCCGCGCCTCCGCGCCTCCGCGTGAATCAAATCCTTCCCTTCTCGGCGCCCTCTGCGCCTCTGCGCGATCCCTTCTCTTCCTTTTCGGGCGCGCAGGGCTTAGCAGCGGCGCATGAATGATCTTCCGACCCCCGACAGCCCCCTCCGCATCGGCACGCGCGCCTCGCCGCTGGCGATGGCGCAGGCGAACATGGCCGCGGCGGCGCTGATCGCGGCGCACGGGCTCGACATGGCGGCGCTCGAGATCGTGCCGATGACCGCAACGGGCGACCGGATCCAGGATCGCGCGCTCGCCGAGGTCGGCGGCAAGGCCTTGTGGACGCGCGAGCTCGACGCCGCGCTTGATGCCGGGACGATCGATGTCGCGGTCCATTCGCTCAAGGATGTCGAAACGTTGCGCGACGCACGCTTTTTCCTCGGCGCGATGCTCGAGCGCGCCGATCCGCGCGACCGGCTGGTGGTGCGCGAAGGGATTGCGGCGCAAACCATCGCCGAGCTGCCGACCGGCGCGCGGCTGGGGACGAGCAGCCCGCGCCGCGCGGCGCAGGTGCGGCGGCTGCGCCCCGATCTCGACACGGTGCTGCTGCGCGGCAATGTCGCAACGCGGCTGGCCAGGCTCGCGGCGGGCGAGGTCGACGCGACATTGCTCGCCGCGGCGGGGCTGGAACGGCTGGGGATGCACGACATCGGCACGGCGCTGGGCCCGGAGCTGCTGCTTCCCGCGGCGTCGCAGGGCGCGATCGGCATCGAATGCCGCGCCGACGATGCGCGGGCCATAGCGCTGCTCGCTGCGGTCGACCATGCACCGACGCATCGCGCCGTCGCCGCTGAGCGCGCCTTGCTTGCCGCGCTGGGGGGCGATTGCCGCTCGCCCGTCGCGGCTTATGCGGCGTGGCTGGCGGACGGCGCGCTGCGCCTCGATGCCGAGCTCTATTCGGAGGATGGCGCCGAGCATGTCGCGGGCCATGTCATCGTCACCGACGCTGGCGTCGTCGCGGCGCTGGGGCATCGCCTGCTGGCCGATGCGCCGCCCGGCATCCGTCGGCTGTTCGCGCCATGAGCGACGGCGTGCCGCTGATCGTCACGCGGCCCGAACCGGGCAATGCGGCGACTGTCGCGCGCGCGCGTTCGCTGGGTTTTGACGTTCACGCGATGCCGCTCTTTGCCGCGCGGCCGCTCCACTGGACCCCGCCCGCCGCTGCCGATTTCGATGCGCTGCTGCTGACCAGCGCCTTTGCTGCGCGGCTTGCCGGGCCGGGGCTGGCGGCGCTCGTATCGCTTCCCGCCTATGCCGTCGGCGCGGCGACGGCGGAGGCCGCCCGCGCGGCGGGGCTGACCGTCGCGATGACAGGCGCCGCCGATGCGCAGCGACTTCTTGACGAAATGACGTCGCCGAAAATCGCGCGAATCCTCTGGCTTTGCGGGCGCGACCGGACGCTGCTGCGTACCGGCGGCGCGACGCTGGCGCCGCTGCCCTGCTATGCGGTCGATCCGGCCGATCCGCCTGCACAATGGCGCGCGCTGATCGCGGCGCCGGCGATCCTGCTCGCGCATTCGGCGCGCGCGGCGGAGCGGGTCGCGGCGCTCGCCGGGGCGGCGCGCGCGCATCTGTCGCTGGTCGCGATCAGCGCGGCGGTCGCGGCGGCGGCCGGCCAGGGGTGGCGCGCCCTTGCGGTGGCCGCCGAGGCGAACGACGCCGCAATGTTGGCACAGGCGCGCGCTTTGTGGCACAAGGGTGCAAAATAGGGTCGTTCGAAAGAGACATATGGCAATCGACAATCTCGATACTTCCTCGCCGCCGGGCGAGGCGGTCCCCGCACGGGGGCTATCGTTTCGAGCCCTCGCCATCGCCGCCTTTCTGGCGCTGCTGATCGGGGTCGCGGGCGGTGGATGGGCGGTGAATCGTTGGTTGACCGACGCCAATGCCCCGGCGGCGCGAACGGCGGTGACGCCGAAAAACGGAGTCGATCCGCTGCTGATTGCGGGTGATGCCGTCAAGGCGGCCGAAGCGGGGGCGCCGCTTGTCATTGCTCCGGTCGACGGGGCCGGTGCGCTGACGGCGCGCGTCGCCGAGCTCGAACAGCGGCTGTCGCGCATCACGCTCCAGGCCGAATCGGCGTCGGGCAATGCGTCGCGCGCCGAGGGGCTGCTCGTCGCCTTTGCGGTGCGCCGTGCGCTCGATCGCGGGCTGTCGCTCGGCTATCTCGACGCGCAGCTGCGCCTGCGCTTCGGCGACGACCAGCCCAATGCGGTCAAGACGATCATCGACACCTCGCGCGATCCGGTGACGCTCGAACAATTGCGCGCCGGGCTCGACGCGCTCGCGCCGCAGCTCGTCGGCCGCAGCAGCGAATCCGGCGGCAGTCTGTGGACCGGACTGCGCCGCGAACTCGGCGAATTGTTCGTTGTGCGCGCGGCGGGCACCCAGTCGCCAAGAGCATCCGAACGACTCGATCGCGCGCGTCGTTATCTCGCCGCCGGGCAGGCCGACAAGGCAATTGCCGAGGTCGAGGCGATGCCCGGCGTCGACGCGGCGGGCGAATGGCTGATCGACGCGCGCCGCTATCACGAGGCGCGGCGCGCGCTTGACCTGATCGAGACGGCGGCGATATTGGAACCGCGCGACAGCCCGGCTGCCGCGCTGGCCAAAACAACGGCCGACCCGACTCCGTAGCGTGCATTCCCGCAAGGGGTGCCACCCTCTTTAGGAAAGCCCGTTTCATGGCCCTCGCCGATCCGCAGCGCATCGAAGCGCTCGACCCGCTCGACCCCCTCGCGCTCGATGCCCAGCTGAGCGAGGAGGAGCGGATGATCCGCGACGCCGCGCGCGCCTATGCGACCGGCGAGCTGCTTCCGCGCGTGACCTCGGCCTTCCTCGATGAACGCTTCGACCGCGAGATCATGTCCGAAATGGGCCAGCTCGGCCTGCTCGGCGCGACGATCGACCCCGAATATGGCGGCGCGGGGCTCAATTATGTCAGCTACGGGCTGATCGCGCGCGAGGTCGAGCGGATCGATTCGGGCTATCGGTCGGCCTGTTCGGTGCAGTCGAGCCTCGTGATTCACCCCATCAACGCCTATGGCAGCGAGGAGCAGAAGCGCAAATATCTGCCGGGCCTGACATCGGGCGAGCTGGTCGGCTGCTTCGGCCTCACCGAACCCGACGCGGGCAGCGATCCCGCGGGGATGCGCACGCGCGCCGAAAAGATCGCGGGCGGTTATCGCCTCAAGGGCGCAAAGATGTGGATCACCAATTCGCCGATCGCCGACGTCTTTGTCGTCTGGGCGAAGTCGGAGGCGCACGACGGCGCGATCCGCGGTTTCGTGCTCGAAAAGGGAATGAAGGGCCTGTCGGCGCCGAAGATCGAGGGCAAGGTGAGCCTGCGCGCGTCGATCACCGGCGAGATCGTGATGGACGGGGTCGAGGTTGGCGAGGATGCGCTGCTTCCGCACGTGTCGGGGCTCAAGGGGCCGTTCGGCTGCCTCAACCGCGCGCGCTACGGCATCGGCTGGGGCGCGATGGGCGCGGCCGAGTTCTGCTATGAAGCGGCGCGGGCTTATACGCTCGAACGCAAGCAGTTCGGGCGGCCGCTCGCGGCGAACCAGATCGTGCAATTGAAGCTCGCGAACATGCTCACCGAAATCGCGCTGGGGCTTCAGGCGGCGCTGCGCGTCGGCCGCCTGATCGACGAGGGGCATCTGGCGCCGGACATGATCAGCTTCCTGAAGCGCAACAATTGCGGCAAGGCGCTCGACATCGCGCGCGTCGCGCGCGACATGCACGGCGGCAACGGCATTTCGGCCGATTATCATGTGATCCGCCATGCGGTGAACCTCGAAACGGTGAACACCTATGAGGGGACGCACGACGTCCACGCGCTGATCCTCGGCCGCGCGATCACGGGCATCAGCGCCTTTGCCTGATCCGAAACCGCTGGAGGGCCTCCGCGTCGTCGAGCTGGCGCGGGTGCTCGCGGGACCATGGTGCGGCCAATTGCTCGCCGATCTCGGCGCCGAGGTGGTCAAGGTCGAGCGGCCGGGCGTCGGCGACGACACGCGCGAATGGGGGCCGCCCTTCGTCACTGGCGACGAAGGCGAAAATCTGGGGGCCGCCTATTATCACAGCTGCAACCGGGGCAAGCAGAGCGTCGCGGTCGACATCGCCACCGCCGCGGGGCAGGCCGAGGTGCGCGCGCTGCTTGCCGACGCCGATGTGGTCATCGAAAATTACAAGGTCGGCTCGCTCGTCAAATATGGGCTCGATCCGGGGCGGCTCCGTACCGATTTCCCGCGCCTCATCGTCTGTTCGATCACCGGTTTCGGGCAGACCGGACCCTATGCGCACCGCGCGGGTTATGATTATATCATCCAGGCAATGAGCGGCTTCATGTCGCTGACCGGCGAACCCGACGGGCCGCCGCAAAAGGCGGGAATCGCCTATGCCGACATCTTCACCGGACTCTATTCGGCGGTCGCGATCCTTGCGGCGTTAAGGCGGCGTGACGTCACGGGAGGCGGCGCGCATATCGACATGGCGCTGCTCGATTCGCAGGTCGCCGTCCTTGCCAACCAGGCCGCCAATTATCTCGCGAGCGGCGTCGCGCCGAAACGGATGGGCAATGCCCACGCCAATGTCGTGCCCTATCAGCTCTTCGCGACCGCCGACGGCCAGCTGGTGATCGCGGTGGGCAATGATGCGCAATATCGCAGGCTCTGCGCCATATTGGGCGTGCCCGAATGGGGCGACGATCCGCGCTTTGCGACCAATGCGGCGCGGCTGGCGAACCGCGCCGCGCTGATCCCGCTGCTCGCGGCCAGGATCGCGGCGTGGGAGGCGCAGCCCTTGTCGCTCGCGCTCGAGGCCGAGGGTGTGCCCGCGGGGCCGATCAACGATCTGGCGCAGGTCTTCGCCGACCCGCAGGTGATCGCGCGCGGGATGCGCTTGCGCCCCGACGGCGCGGCGATCGACGGGGTGGCGAGCCCGATCGTCATCGACGGGGTGCGCATGGTCGCGGCGGGCGGCGCGCCGCCGCTGGATGATTGATGTCCGAAGGCGACCGGAAGTGGCCGCTCCCCACCCCCATCTCCGTCATTGCCGCCTGTGCATCGAAAAGAGGCGTCGCAACCGACGCCCCTTTCCCTTTGCCCTGAACGCGTCGGTCAGAATCGGACCGTGCCGGTGATGAACAGCTGGCGCGGGTTGCCGTAAAAGGCGGTGACGACACCCTCGCGCCCCAGGGTCGGCGTCGGCAGGCCCGATGCGTTCAGCACCGGGGTGCCGTCGGCGCCGACCGCAACAAATTGATAGCCCGACGTGATATATTGCTTGTCGAGGATATTCTTGCCGTGGACGCCGAGGCTGAACCGCTCGTCGGGCGCGGTCCACACGATCGACGCATCGAGCAGCGCATAGCCCTTCTGGTCGAGATAGGGGCTCGGCGTTTCAAACTGGTTGGTCTTGCTGCGATAGCTGAGCGTCGTCGACATCGAAAGATCGCCGTCCATGACGGGCAGCGTCGCGCCGAGCATGCCGGCGAGCGTCCAGCGCGGCGTGTTCTGGATGCGGCGCAGATCCGAAACGTCGACGCCGTTGACGATATAGCGCTTATAGTCGCCGTCGATGAAGCCGACGTTGCCGGTGAAGCTGAGCGACGAGCCCGCGCCGGCGAAGTCGCGGGCGAAGCGGGCCTGGGTTTCGAATTCGACGCCCTTGAAACTCGCCTTGGCCGCGTTCGTCGTGACGCCGGCAAAGCTCTCGAACACGCCGTCGCCATTCGCGTCGACGCCGACCGAGCCCGGAATCTGGACATTCTTGTAGTCGCCATAGAAGCCGGTGAGCGCGACGCGGACATTGCCGTCGAGCAGCGAGCCCTTGTAGCCCAGTTCATAGCTGTCGACCGTTTCGGGCTCGAACAGGAAGAAATCATAGATTTCGTCATAGCTGCGGACGCCGTCGCGGTTCGTGTCGGGCGCAATGCGCGTGTCGCCGCGCGGGTCGAAGCTGCCGCCCTTGAAGCCCTGGGCATAGGAGGCGTAGACCATGTGATCGACATTCGGCTTGAAACTGACCGACACCCGCGGGTTGAAATCGGTGAATTTCGCACTGCCGTCGAAATTGGTGACCGTCGCGATCGGAATCGCGGTGCCCCCGAAAATGGGGGATGTGCCGCCGATCTTGGTCTGGCGCAGGATGCGCGAACGGCGCTTGTCGCTGGTGTAGCGGCCCCCGGCCGACAGGCTGAGCTGATCGGTGATGTCGAAGGTGAAGTCGCCGAAGACCGACCAGGTGCGGGTCGTCACGTCGCCCGAGGTGAAGGCGTTGAGTCCCGGCAGACCAAGCAAAGCGCCGGTGGTGCCGAGGATGACGTCGAAGTCGGTCGTCGAATTGGCGTCGAGATAATAAAAACCGACGAGGCCGTTCAGCCGGTCGCCTTCATAGAGAAGCTGGAACTCCTGGCTGAGCTGCTCGTTGCGGTAGACCGCGGGCACATCGACATCGACCGCCGGCAGGCTGTCGAAATCGATCGGCGTAAAGCTGGAATCCTTGCGCCATGCGCTGATCGAGCGGAAGGTGAACGCGTCGCTGAAGTCGACACTCACGCTCATCGCCAGCCCATAAGCCTCGACGTCCTGCTCGGGATTGTTGAGTCCGGCGCGCGTGTCATAGACGTCGCCCAGCACGGGGGCTCCCGACAACAGGCCGGGGATCAGGCGATGGCCGTTGCGCGGGTCCGACTTGTCGCGCGTATAGTCGCCGCTGATGCGGATGAAGACGGGTTCGCCATGGCCGCCGAATTCGATGCTGCCGCGGCCGGCCCAGACGTCCTTGTTGTAGTTTTCGACGCCCGAAAGATTGCGGTTGTCGCCAAAGCCGCCGCGCGAGAGGCGCGCACCCGACAGACCGACGCGCAGAAGGTCGCTGACCGGCGCGCTGGCGGTGACGACCAGGTCGGCCTGGTCATAGGTGCCGTAGCTGGCGCGGGCCTTGAGGCTGGGTTCCTGGGGCAAGCGCCGGGTCACATATTTGATCGCGCCGCCGATGGTGTTGCGTCCATAAAGGGTGCCCTGCGGCCCGCGCAGAACCTCGACGCGTTCGACATCATAGATGTCGATCACCGCCGCCTGCGGGCGGTTCAGATAGACGTCGTCGAGATAGATGCCGACGCCCGATTCGAAGCCCGAAACGGGATCCTGCTGGCCGACCCCGCGGATGAAGGCGGTCAGCGTCGAATTGGTCCCGCGCGAGTTTTCGAGCGTGACGTTCGGCGCCTGATTCTGGACGTCGGTGATGTCGATCGCGCCCGCGGCTTCGAGCGCCGCGCCCGAAATGGCGGTGACCGCGACAGGAACATCGATCAGCCGTTCGTCGCGGCGGCGGGCGGTGACGATGATGTCATTGTCGCCGCTGTCTTCGACCGCGGGCGCGGCCCCCGCGTCCTGCGCCACGGCGGCGGGAGCGAGGCCGAGCATCGACAGCGTGCTCGAGGCGAGAATGGCGCGGCGCAGCGTGCGAGCGAAAGGACGCATGAAAGTCTCCCAATCACGGGCGGCCCCTCGCCACCCCTGCTTTCGTTGAGCCTGGAGCTTGCCAAGCCGTGCCGCAGCCAATAATGAAAGATGAACCAAGTTTCAACTTGGAATATGCGACGGTCGTTTTTTGCTTGCCAGTGGTGCCGAAATGCCACGATTGAGCGAAGGGCCCGGCCGAACGACGGAGAGGCGGAAGGCATTATGGATCAACGGCACGCCGCAGCGGAGGATGGCGCGGGCGAAGCGCGCGACAAAACGCCGCGCACCGAACGCGGACGCCGCACCTTGCGCAAGCTGCTCGACGCCGCGGCGGTCGAGTTCGGCGAGCGCGGCTTTCACGAGGCGTCGATCAGCGCGATCACGCGCCGCGCCGGGACCGCGCTCGGCAGTTTCTATACCTATTTCGATTCAAAGGAGGAAATCTTCCAGGCGCTCGTCCGCTATATGAGCGAGCAATTGCGCGATCATGTGACGCCGCGCGTGCAGGCCGCACCCGACGAGATCAGCGCGGAGCGCATCGGGCTGGAATCCTATTTGGGTTTCGTGCGCGAGCATAAGGAGATTTACCGCATCATCGACGAGGCCGAGTTCGTCGATTACGCAAGCTATCGCCGCCACTATGAAACCACCGTCGCGCGCGTGCGTCAGCGGCTCGAGGGCGGCGCCGCCCGCGGCGAGATCCGCGCCGACGTCGGGGAGATCCACGCCTGGGCGATCGGCGGCATGAACGTGTTTCTGGGGATGCGCTATGGTCTGTGGGACACTGACAGCGACATTTCCGAAATTGCACGGATCGCGAATGATTTTGTGGCGAACGGGCTGAAGAAACGGGATTGAGGGGCTTTGGCGGTGTTCGGGCTGCGTCCGCGCGCGGCTGAATGGCCGTTTTGGGGTGGGGAGCAGCCCTATAACTCCGTCATGCTGAACTCGTTTCAGCATCCATGGCCTGCCCATTAATTCCACGCAGCGCCGAACGAAACGACTGGGCCATAGACCCTGAAACAAGTTCAGGGTGACGATGATTGATAGGTCCGCAACCGGTCGAAAGCGGTCGCGACCTGCGCGCATCAACCGCGCGCGATCAGAAAGATCGCATGTTCGGCACGCCAGCTTGCCGCGGCGTCGCTCGTCGGCTTGTCGCCCGACAGGTGCCAGACGCGCTCGACCCGGATTCGCTTGGCGCGAACGAGGTCGCGAAAATCGCTGACGGTGACATGGTGGATGTTTGGCGTTTCGTACCAGGCAACGGGCAGGAGGCGGGTCACCGGCATCCGGCCGTTCCACAGAAGCGCGAGCCGTACGCGCCAGTGCGCGAAATTGGGAAAGCTGACAAAGGCGCGCGGCGCGATGCGGAGCAGCTCGTCGACGACGCGGTCGGGTCGCTCGGTCGTTTGCAGCGTCTGCGAGAGGATTGCATAGTCGAAAGCATCGCCCGGATAGTCGGCGAGGTCGCGGTTCGCGTCGCCCTGCACCACCGATTGCCCGCGGGCGATCGCGGCGGTGACATTGGCCGGATCGATTTCCAGCCCGCGCGCGTCGACGCCCTTGGCACCGAGCGCCACCATCAGCTCACCATCACCGCAGCCGATGTCGAGCACGCGCGCGCCCGGCGGCACGGCATCGGCGATGATCGCGAGGTCGGGACGCAGCGCCATCAGCGGCCGACCCCCAGCGCGCCCGCGACGATCCGGTCGAGCGCGGGGACGTCGAGGAGGAAACTGTCATGGCCGAAGGGCGCCGACAGCTCGACGAAGCTCGCCGCCGCGCCGACGCTTTGCAGCGCCTGGACGATGCGCCGCGATTCGGCGGTGGGGTAAAGCCAGTCGGTATCGAAGCTGACGAGCGTGAAGCGCACATCCTTCGCCTTCGCGAATGCGCCGGCAAGGCGGCCGTCGTGCGGTTCGGCGAGGTCGAAATAGTCCATCGCGCGCGTGATATAGAGATAGGCGTTGGCGTCGAAGCGGTCGGTGAAGGCCAGCCCCTGATGCCGGAGATAGGATTCGATCTGGAAATCGGCGTCGAAGCCGAAGCTCTTTATGTCGCGTGCCTGCAAGCGGCGGCCGAACTTCTCGGTCAGCCCCGCTTCGGACAAATAGGTGATGTGCGCCGCCATGCGCGCGACCGCGAGCCCCTTGGTGGGCGCGCGCGCGCTGCCATAATATTGGCCGTCCTGCCAGTCGGGATCGGCCATGATCGCCTGCCGTCCGACCTCGTGGAACGCGATATTCTGCGCCGAATGGCGCGCCGCGCTGGCGATGACGATCGCCGAGGCGAGGCGTTCGGGACAGGCCGACGCCCAGGCGAGCGCCTGCATCCCGCCCATCGACCCGCCGACGACCGCGTGGAGGCGCGCAATGCCGAGATGATCGAGCAGCATCGCCTGCGCGCGCACCATGTCGGCGATGGTGATGACCGGAAAGGCCATGCCGAGCGGCGCGCCGGTCGCGGGGTCGGGGGTCGCCGGGCCGCTCGACCCCATGCAGCTGCCGAGGACATTGGCGCAGACGACGTGGAAGCGGTCGGTGTCGATCGGCTTGCCGGGACCGACCATGCGCGCCCACCAGCCGGGCTTGCCCGTCGCGGGATGGTCGCTCGCGACATATTGGTCGCCGGTGAGCGCATGGCAGACGAGCACCGCGTTCGACCTGTCGGCGTTGAGCGCGCCATAGCTTTGCCAGGCGATCGTCACCGACGGCAGCCGCTGGCCGCTGTCGAGCGGCAGCGGCGCCTCTATCGTCACGCTCTGATGCTGGATTTCGTGTAGCCGGCTCGCCATGGGAAGGCGGGGCTAAGCGGGCAAGGGGGGCGTGTCAACGATGCGCGCGCGCAGAACCGGGGCTGGACTATTCGCGCAGCGACGCCGAGCCGCCAAGGATTTGATTCACGCGGAGACGCGGAGACGCGGAGAAATGGAGCCCGCCGCGAAGCGACCCTCGATCCGCGGCTTCTCCCACGACCGGAGCGCAGCCGGAGAAAGGGGGCCTTTCGGCCCCGAATACCATCCTCCGCGTCTCCGCGTCTCCGCGTGAACCTTTTTCTTCCTCTGCGCGCTCCGCGCCTCTGCGCGAATCCCATCAACAAACTGGACTCGGCGGCCGCAGCCGTTAAACGCCGCCGCATGACCGACGCGACCCCAACCCTGACGCCCAAGCCGTGGATCAGCGGCATCGCTCCCTATGTTCCCGGCAAATCGGCCGGCGCCGATGGTCGCCCGCTGATCAAGCTGAGCGCGAACGAGAATCCGCTCGGCACGGGAGACAAGGCGCGCGCGGCCTTTGCCGCGGCGCAGGCGGCGCCCGATGCGCTCTCGCGCTATCCCGATCCGGGGTCGGTGGAGCTGCGCGCGGCGATCGCCGCCAAATATGGGCTCGATCCCGACCGGGTGATCTGCGGCAACGGGTCGGACGAGCTGCTCCACCTCGCGGCGGGGGCCTATGCCGGCGCGGGCGACGAGATTCTCTATGTCCGCTATGGCTTTGCGGTCTATGAAATCGCCGCGCGGCGGGTCGGCGCGGTGCCCGTCGAGGCCGACGACCGCGATTTTGCCACCGACGTCGATGCGCTGCTCGCCGCGGTGACCGACAGGACGCGCGTGGTCTATCTCGCCAATCCGAACAATCCGACGGGGACGCTGGCGACGCGCGACGAGGTTGCGCGCATTCATGCCGGGCTGCCGAAAGACGTGCTGTTCGTGATCGACCAGGCCTATGCCGAATATCTGACGCCGGACGAGGACGACGGCGGGCTCGAGCTGGCGAAGACGCAGCCCAACGTCTTTGTCACGCGCACCTTTTCAAAGATCCACGGCCTTGCCGCCGAGCGCATCGGCTGGGGCTATGCGTCCAGCGACGTGATTGCGGCGCTGCACCGCATCCGCCTGCCGTTCAACGTTACCCGCGCGGGGCAGGCGGCGGCGGTCGCGGCGCTCGGCGACGATGATTTCGTAAACCGCAGCCGCGCGCATAATGCCCGCTGGCGCGCCTGGCTGGCGCAGGAGCTGGAGAGCCTTGGCAACCATGGCGTGCGCGTCATCCCGTCGGCGACCAATTTCCTGCTCGTGCTGTTCGAGGGCCAAGTGAGCGCCGAGACAGTCTATCATCGGCTGATGGACGCGGGCTATATCGTCCGCTGGCTGCCCGGACAGGGGATTCCGCAGGCGCTGCGCATGACGATCGGCACCGAGGACGAGACGCGCGGACTGGCGGCGGCGATCCGCGCCGCGCTCGCCGGTTGATGCCTGCAACGTCGCGCGTCGCGCGCGTCGCGATCGTCGGGCTGGGCCTGATCGGTTCATCCATCGCGCGCGCCGTGACGGCGCGGCTGCCCGGCGTCGCGGTGACGGGCTATGACGCGAAGGATGCGGTGCGCGCCGAAGCGCGGGCGCTGGGGCTTTGCGATACGATCGTCGACGATGCTGCCGCCGCCGCCGCCGATGCCGACCTTGTTATCCTTGCGGTGCCGGTCGGACGGATGGCCGATGCGGCGGCGGCGATCGCGCCGGGGCTGAAACCGCAAGCGATCATCTCCGACGTCGGATCGTCGAAGGCGGGGGTTGCCGCCGCGCTCGCCAAAGCCTTGCCCGATCATGCCGTCATTCCGGCACACCCCGTCGCGGGGACCGAAAACAGTGGGCCAGCCGCGGGTTTTGCGACGCTGTTCGAGGGGCGGTGGTGCATCGTCACTCCGCCGGCGAGTGCGCCGCAGGACGCCGTGACGGCGGTGACGTCATTCTGGGAAGCGCTCGGCGCGCGGGTCGAGACGATGGACGCGGCGCATCATGACATGGTGCTCGCGGTGACGAGCCACCTGCCGCACCTCATCGCTTACACGATCGTCGGCACCGCGAGCGAGCTGGAGGAAGTCACCGAGAGCGAGGTCATCAAATATTCGGCGGGCGGTTTTCGCGACTTCACGCGCATCGCGGCGAGCGACCCGGTGATGTGGCGCGACGTTTTCCTCGCCAACAAGGACGCCGTGCTCGCGACGCTCCAGCGCTTCAACGAGGATCTGACCGTGCTGCAACAGGCGATCCGCCGCGGCGACGGCGCGCGGCTGGAGGACTGGTTCACGCGCACGCGCGCGATCCGCCGCTCGATCATCGAACAGGGGCAGGATGATGCGGCGCCCGATTTCGGGCGGAAACATTGACTCGTTTTCCCTCCCCCTTGATGGTGCAAGGACGCGCGATTACCCTCATCCAATTTTCCCTAACCGCTTCGCGGCAAGGCTTCCCATCCTTCGCCCGTCAAGGGGGAAGGAGTCAGTCCGCCCACAACGCCTCGGGCGGGTTCAGCGCGTTGATCGCGGCGCGCACGCGCGCTTCGGCCTCCTCGCGCGGCAGGCCGGGGGGGATGGTTTCGCCGACGCGGTAGGTGATCGTGCCCGGCCATTTGATCCAGCGCCGCGGCGGATAGGCGATGCCGCTGTTCACCGCGACGGGGACGACCGGCACGCCGAGCAGGCGGTACATGCCGGCGAAACCGGGGCGCAGCGCGGGTGCCTGCCCATGCGGCACGCGCGTCCCCTCGGCAAAGAGGACCAGCGGACGACCGCTGGCGAGCGCGGCCTTCGCCGCGCCGAGCATCGCGCGCATCGCCTTGCCGCCGCCGTCGCGGTCGACGGGGATCAGCCCGTAAAAATGCGCCGCCTGGCCCCAGACCGGGATCGAAAACAGCTCTTCTTTCGCGAACACGGCGGGATGGCGGAAGAGCAGCGGCTGCTCGATCGTCTCGAACGCGCTTTCATGCTTGAAAACGTAAAGCACCGGACTGTCGGGCATGTCGCCCTCCACGACGATCCGCTGGCCGAGCACGAAACGGCAGATCAGCCGGTGAAAGCGCGCCCAGACGCGCACGAATGCGATCGTTGCCCGGTGCGAGATCGGCAGCGCGACGACCGCGCCGATCGACGCGACGCTGCTCATCAGGACGAACAGCAGCCAGAAGAGGATCGAGCGGCAAAGGGCGAGGGCGGTGCGCACGGCGGGGCGTTTACAGGCCGAGAAGGCCGCCCGCCAGCCCCGCGAGATATTTATGATATTCGCGGAACAGCGTCGCCAGGTTCGGCTGGCTGCGCACCGCGTCGGGCACGATCGTCACATCGTCGCCGACCGCACGGCCGATTTCATATTCGGCGCGGCGCATGTGCCAGTCGGTCGTGACCAGCCGGATGCTCTTGTAATCGCGTCGTTTTGCCCAGGCGGCGACCTCGGTGGCGTTCGAGCGCGTGTCCTCCGCCTCGAACCCCAGCGCGACGCAGCAATCGAACAAGGCCATCGGGCGGTCATATTCGGCGGCAAGTTCGCGCGGTTTGACCTCGCGCGCGACGCCGCTGATCAGAAGGCGCCTGGCGTCGCCCGCCTCGAGCCGTTCGAGCGCGCGGTCGATGCGGCCGGGGCCGCCGGTGACGACGACGATCGCGTCGGTCTTTTGCGGCGGCGCGGGCAGCGGCAGGAGCAGCGCGAACCAGGCGAAACCCAGCACCCACGCGAGGAACAGCAGCGAGATCAGGCGCTTGATCATAACATCTTCTTGAGCGCGGCGAGCAGCGTCTGGCGCGCCGTCAGGGCAGCGAGCGCGATAGCCAATAGCGGCAGCGCCAGCAAGAGCGCCCATCCCGCAGGGCCGAGCGAGGCGGTCGCGGCGAGCCCGGCGGTCACCCCCGACCATTGCCAGCCGACAAGCAGCAGGATCGCGGCGGCGACGAGGCTGCCAAGCGCGATGCCATAGGCGGTGTCGATCGCGATCCGCCGCTGGAACAGCCGTGCGATTTGCCGGTCGGTCGCGCCGATTAGGTGCAGCATCTCGATCGTCGCAAAATGCGTGCCGAGCGCCGCGCGCGCGGTCATGATCACCACGGCGGCGCTCGCGAGCGTCATCAGCAGGACCAGCCCCGCGGCGATCCAGGCGAGCGAGCGGATCAGCCGCGCGACCGGGCCGAGCCATTCGGCATGCGGGATGATCCGCGCGCCGGGCGCTTCGCGCGCGACAAGCGCTTCGAGCGCCGCCATCGCGCCCGCGCGGTCGCCGCCGACGAAGTCGATGTCGACGAGAGCGGGGAGCGGCAGCGAACGCAGCAGCGGGTCGTCGCCTTCGGCGCTGCCGAACCATTGGCCTAGCATCGCCTGCAATTCCTCGCGCTCGACCGCGCGCGCCGCGCGGACGAAGGGAGCCGTGCCGGCCGCGCGGCGGAGCGCCGCGGCCTGCTCGGCGCGCGTCACCGGATTGGCGGTGACGATCTGGACGGTGACGCGGCCCGCGATCGCATCGCCGATCGCATTGGCCGCGCGCGCGAGCCCGACCCCGGCGGCGGCGGCGAGCAGGGTCAGCATCATCAGGATCGCGATAATCCACGGCGTCGGCCCCGACAGGCGGCGGTCGGGGAGCAGGCGGCGGTGCTGGACGGGAACGCGCGGGATGATCATCGCTCGTCCATCAGGCGCGGTTCGGCGGATAGCGCAGCGCGCCGGTGGGATCGAATAGCCGCCCTTTTTCGAGCCGCATCATCTGCGCATTTTCGATGCGGCTGATGAGGTGGATGTCGTGCGTCGCGACGACGACGGTGGTGCCGAGGCGATTGAGCGCCTCGAACAGCCCCAGCAGGCGCATCGCCATGTCGGGATCGACGTTGCCCGTCGGCTCGTCGGCGACGAGCAGTTGCGGGCGCGCGATCACCGCGCGCGCGATCGCGACGCGCTGCTGCTCGCCGCCCGACAGCGTCGGCGGAAAGGCGTCGGCGCGTTCGCCCAGCCCGATCCAGCTCAGCATCTCGCCGACCGGCCCCGCCAGATCCTCCTCGCCCACCCCCGCGATGCGCAGCGGCAGCGCGATATTGTCGCGCGCGCTCAGATGCGGGATCAGGCGGAAATCCTGGAACACGACGCCGATGCGGCGACGAAAACCCGGCAGGCGGTGGCGCGGCATGGCGACCAGATCCTCGCCGAACAGGCGGACGATGCCGCGGCTCGGCCGCTGCGCCAGATAGAGCATTTTCAGAAGCGACGTCTTGCCCGCGCCCGACGCGCCGGTGAGGAAATAGAAGCTGCCGGGTTGCAGGTTGAAGCTGATGTCCGAAAGAACCTCGGCATCGGGACCGTAACGCAGACCGACGCCGCTGAACTCGACCATCGCGCCGCCGGGGCGCATCGGGGCCGCGTCGGTCATCGCGTCGCACGCGGGTGCGCGACGGGGCGCACGGCCTCAAGGAACAGGGGCGCTGGTCCGCTCATCCCGCTGCCTCTCGCACGGCTCTTGCCCAAGGACAAGGTGCGAGTGAACGCGGCGCTTGCAACGCCGCGAATCAGCGTGTTTAGAGAGGGCCATGATCCTCGCCTGCCCGTCGTGCCACACACGCTATGTCGTTCCCGATACCGCCATCGGGCCCGCGGGCCGCACCGTGCGCTGCGCCAATTGCCGCCATAGCTGGTTCCAGCAGCCCGCCGCCGCGCCGCCGCCCGCCGACGCCATCGTCCCGCCGGGCGTCGCCGCCCAACCCGCGCCCGAGGCGAAACCGGCGCCGACCCCAGCCCCGACCCCAGCCCCCGCCGCGACCTATTCGGACTTTCCCGAACCCGATCCGGTGCCGCCCCCGCCGACCTTCGCCGCCGAGCCGCCCCCGCGCCCGGCTCCCCTGGCCGACGACGCGCCTTTGCCGTTCCGTCGCCCGCGCCGCAACCCGGCGAGACGCTGGACGATTATCGCCGCGAGCGCCGCGGCGCTGATGCTGGCGGCGACGGGCGCGCTCGCCTGGTACGGGCTGCCAAGTTGGGCGGAGGGGCTGGGCCTTCCCGGCGGCACCGCCGAGCCCGATCTGGTGATCGAGCTGCCGCCCAATCAGGATCACCGCGAACTCGCCGACGGCACCATCTATTTCGCCGCGTCGGGGGTGATCATCAACCCGACCGACCGCGAACAGCGCGTGCCGCCGATTCTCGCCGAATTGCGCGATGCGCAGGGGACGATCGTTTACAGCTGGACGATCAAGCCGCCGGTGCGGGTGCTGCCGCCCAATGAAAAGGTCAATTTCAGCGAGGCAAAGCTCGACATCCCGCGCCGCGCGACGCAGCTGACGGTCAGCTGGGCGCTGCCCAAAACTTAAAACGCGTCATTGCGAGCATAGCGAAGCAATCTCCAGCTATCGTCCTGTCCGGTCGATGGCTGGGGATTGCTTCGTCGCTTCGCTCCTCGCAATGACAACCCAAGTGGAAACAATTACTTACCCCGACGTCACGCCGTCATAACAGCATCGCAGCGCCGAGCGACAACAGGAAGCTGGTCAGCGTCGCGACGATGATCGGCGCAAAACTTTGCCAGCCCTGATCGAGCAGCAGGTGCAGCCGCGCCTTCATCGCGGTCGCGACGATCGCCAGCAGCAACAGCGCCTGCGCGCCCGTCGCCGCGCCGTCCTGCACCGGCCGCGGGATCGGGGCGAATGAATTGATGGCGACCACGGCCAGAAACCCCAGGATGAACCAGGGCAGGCGGAGCGGGATGCGCGCGCCGCTGCCCGCTTTGCCGCCACGGCCGAGCCACAGCGCGACGAGCATCAGCATCGGCGCGAGCAGCGCGACGCGCGCCAGCTTGACGATCGTTGCCACCTCGCCCGCTTGCGGAGAGAAGGAAAAGCCGCCGCCGATCGCCTGCGCGACGTCGTGGACCGACGCGCCGATCAGGAACCCCGCCTGCGCGTCGGTCAGCCCGAGCTGGGCGGCGAGCACCGGATAGAGCGTCATCGCGAGCGCGCTGGCGACGGTGATCCCCACCAAGGTCAGCGTGAAGCGCGCCTGGTCGACGCGCCGGTCGCCGATCAGCGACCAGAGCGCGAGCGCCGCCGACGCGCCGCAGATCGCCGTCGCGCCGCCCGCAAGCAGCGCGGCGTGGCGGTCCTGCGCAAAGAGGGGCGCGCTGAGGGTGGTGACGAGGATGACCGCGAGCATGATAAGGACGAGCAGCAGGAAGGGCAGCGGCCCCAGCTCGGCGAGCTGAGCCGCGGTGATCCGCGCGCCGACGAGCACGATGCCGACGCGCAGCGCGGTCTGCGACATGAGGTCGAGCCCGGCGTGGGTGCGCGCGTCCTGCGACAGGAAGGACAGCGCGAGGCCGATGAGCAGGCCCATCAGCACGATCGGCGCGGCATAATGATCGGCGAGCCACGCCGCGGCGAGCGCGGCGATGGCGGTAACGAGGGTGCCGGGCAGGTAATCGCGCCAGCGCCGCCGCGTCGGCGGGTTCGCCTCGAGCTGCATCTCGCCATACAGGTCGGCGGCCATCGGCCAATGTTGTTCGGACGCTTTCACCGCGGCTTCCTTGCCCTTGCTGCAACGCCCGCTTCGCATATCCGCGCGATCCGGTCGATAGGCCATTGCTGGCGGGGCGCAGCCTTGCTAGAGGCCGCGCTCTGTCCGCACCCGTAGCTCAGCTGGATAGAGCGCTGCCCTCCGAAGGCAGAGGCCAGGGGTTCGAATCCCTTCGGGTGCGCCAGATGGCTGCGGAGCGGCAATGCGTGCCGCTATGTCGGGGGAGACAGGCGCCGGATGTACGACCTGCTGGCCGGCCTGTCGGTGATCGAAGCCTCCTCCTTTGTCGCTTCGCCGACCGCCGGGCTGTATCTCGCGCAAATGGGCGCCGAGGTGATCCGCGTCGATCAGATCGGCGGCGGCCCCGATTTCCGGCGCTGGCCGGTCACCGCAAATAACGATTCATTCTATTGGGAAAATCTCAACCGCGCGAAAAAGTCGGTCGCGCTCGACCTCGGCCGGGCGGAGGGGCGCGAGCTGCTGACGGCGCTGGTGCGCGCGACGGGACAGTTTCTCACCAATTTCCCGGTCGGCGGCTTCCTGTCGCACGACAGGCTTGCCGAGGGCCGCGCCGACCTTGTCACCGTGCGCGTGATGGGCTGGCCTGACGGATCGCCCGCGCTCGACTATACGGTGAACAATGCGGTGGGCTATCCGATGCTGACCGGGGCGGGGCCCGATCCGGTCAACCATGTGCTGCCCGCGTGGGACTTGCTCACCGGCGCCTATGCGGCGTTCGCGCTGCTCGCGGCGATCCGGCGGCGCAGCATTTCGGGCGAAGGCGGCGAGGTGCGCCTGCCGCTGTCCGACGTCGCTATCGGCACCGTCGCCAACCTCGGCGGGGTGGCCGAGATGCTCTATACGGGCGAAAACCGGCCGCGGCTCGGCAATGCGGTCTATGGCCTGTTCGGGCGCGATTTCGTGACGCGCGACGGGGAGCGGACGATGATCGTCGTCGTGACGTCGCGGCAATGGGCGAACCTCGTCGCCGCGCTGGGGCTCGGCGAAGCGGTGGCGGCGGTCGAGGCGGATCGCGGCGTTTCTTTCGCGACCGACGATGGGTTGCGCTTCACGCATCGCGACGCGCTCTATCCGCTGTTCGAGCGCGCCATCGCGGCGCGCGACCATGCCGATCTCGCCGCCGCGTTCGATGCGGGCGGGATCGTCCATTCACCCTATCGGACGATGTATGAGGCGGTTGAGGATCCGGCGCTGGTTGCCGATAATCCGATCTTTGGCGCCGCCGACAACCCCAGCGGTTTCGCCTACCCCGCCGCGGGCGCCTTTGCGACCCTGCCGCACGCCGAGCGCCAGCCGCCGCGCACGGCGCCGCTGAACGGCGAGCATAGCGAGGAAATCCTGGCCGACCGCCTGTCATTGTCGTCGGGCGAGCTTGCCCGCCTGATCGATGCCGGTATCGTCGGTGTGGCTTTAAAATGACGAAATCCAAACCCCGTTCGCGTCCCGACTGCGCTCGACGCGAACGGAAAAGAAGATTGGAGACTAAACCATGACCCTGCGCCGCGCCGCCATCGTCGCCCCGATCCGCACCGCCGTCGGCAAGTTCGGGGGCGCGCTTTCGTCGATGACCGCGGGCGCGCTGGGCGCGGTGATCCTGAAGGCGCTGGTCGAGCGCACGAAAATCGACCCCGCACGCGTCGACGATGTCGTCTTTTCGCAAGGCTATGGCAATGGCGAGGCGCCGGCGATCGGCCACTGGTCGTGGCTGGCGGCGGGGCTGCCGCTCGAAGTGCCGGGATACCAGCTCGACCGTCGCTGCGGCTCGGGGTTGCAGGCGGTCGTCAACGCCGCGATGATGGTGCAGACGGGCATGGCCGACGTCGTCGTCGCGGGCGGGGTCGAATCGATGTCGAATGTCGAGCATTATTCGACCGATATTCGCAAAGGGGTCCGCGCAGGCAATCTGACGCTCCACGACCGGCTGACGCGCGGGCGGCTGATGTCGCAGCCCGTCGAACGCTTCGGCGTGATCAGCGGCATGATCGAGACCGCCGAAAATCTGGCGAAGGATTATGGCATCACGCGTGAGGCGGCCGACGCCTATGCGGTGCGAAGCCACCAGCGCGCGGCGGCGGCGTGGGCGAAGGGGCTGTTCGACGACGAACTGGTGCCGGTGAGCGTGCCGCAGAAGAAGGGCGATCCGGTCGTCTTCGCGCATGACGAGGGCTATCGCGCCGACGCGAGCATGGAGACGCTCGGCAAATTGCGCGCGCTCGAAGGCGGCGTCGTCACCGCGGGCAATGCCAGCCAGCAGAATGACGCCGCCGCGGCGTGCCTGGTCGTCGCCGAGGACAAGCTGGGCGAACTCGGCCTCGAACCGATCGCCTGGTATCACAGCGCGGCGTCGGCGGGGTGCGACCCCAGCCGCATGGGCATCGGCCCGGTCCCCGCGGTCGAGCGGCTGTTCGCGCGCACCGGTCTCGGCTGGGGCGACATCGACCTCGTTGAACTCAACGAGGCTTTCGCGCCGCAGGTTCTCGCGGTGCTCAAGGGCTGGGGCTGGTCGGACGACGACAGCCGGTGCGAAATCCTCAACGTCAACGGGTCGGGCATCTCGCTCGGCCATCCGATCGGCGCGACGGGAGGGCGCATCCTCGCCAACCTCACGCGCGAACTCGTGCGCCGCGACGGGCGCTATGGGCTGGAGACGATGTGCATCGGCGGCGGGCAGGGCATCGCCGCGATCTTCGAGCGCGCCGCCTGAGCGTGGGGGATTTGCGGAAAGCCTTGCAGGCCGCGGCGGCCTATCGCGACGCGGCGCAGGCGGCGTTGAGCAAGCGGCTGAATGGACCCTGTGTCCCCGCGAAGGCGGGAACCCATCGTCCGGCGGCGCGAGACGACACCGACCGGCGATCGACCCCCGCCTTCGCGGGGGAACAGGGTGTTGAGGATCGCGCGCCGTCCGCCTTGTATCCTATCGACCGCGAGCAGCGCGGCGCACACGGCTTCGCCTGGGTGGCAACGACGGTCGCGGCGCTGGAGGCGACGCTCGACTGGCTCGACGCTGGCGACGGCGCAAATCCGCTCGACGCGAAGATCGCGACGCTCGCCTTCGCCGAAGGGCTCGGCCAGCTCAGCGGCGGCCTGCCGATGGGACAGAACGAGATTTTCCGTCCCGCCGATCTGGGACTTGGCGCCGAAGCGCGCAAGCTCGCCGACAGTTGCGCAGACCTTCTCGATGCCGACCATGCCGCGCTGCGTGCCGAGGTTACCGGTGCGCTTGCCGAGGGTCATTGGCCGAGCGAGACGCTGCACGATGCCGGGCTCGACGCGATCCGCGACCAGTTTCGCCGCTTCACCGAAGCCGAGATCATACCCCACGCGCACCGCTGGCATCTCGCCAATGCGTTGGTTCCCGATGCCACGGTGCAGGCGATGGCCGACCTTGGCACGTTCGGCGTGTGCATCCCCGAAAGGTTCGGGGGGCTCGGCCTGTCGAAACTGGTGATGTGCCTCGTCACCGAAGAATTGTCGCGCGGCTGGATCGGCGCGGGCTCGCTCGGCACGCGCTCCGAAATCGCGGGCGAGCTGATCGCGACCGGCGGCACCGACGCGCAGAAGGCCGAATGGCTGCCAAAGATCGCGAGCGGCGCGGTGCTGCCGACCGCGGTGTTCACCGAACCCGATGTCGGTTCGGACCTCGGTTCGTTGCAGACGCGCGCGCGGTTTCAGGGCGGCCGCTGGATCATCGACGGCGCAAAGACGTGGATCACCCACGCCGCGCGCTCGGACCTGATGACCCTGCTCGCGCGTACCGTGCCCGACGCGAAGGGCTACGCCGGCCTGTCGATGCTCCTCGTCCCCAAGCCGCGCGGGAGCGACGCCGATCCTTTCCCCGCCGCCGGCATGAGCGGGAGCGAGATCGAAGTGCTCGGCTATCGCGGGATGCGCGAATATGCGCTGCAATTCGACGGCATGGCGGCAGGAGCCGACGCGCTGCTCGGCGGCGCCCAGGGGCAGGGGTTCAAGCAGCTGATGCGCACCTTCGAGGGAGCGCGCATCCAGACCGCGGCGCGCGCGGTCGGCGTCGCCCGGCGCGCGCTGGAGCTGGGCCTCGCCTATGCGCTGGCTCGCAAGCAGTTCGGGCGCGCGATCGTCGCTTTCCCCCGCGTCGCCGACAAGCTGGCGATGGGCCTTGTCGATTTCGTCATGGCGCGCGAGCTCGCCTATGCCGCGGCGCGCGCCAAGGACGGCGGCAAGCGTTGCGACATCGAAGCGGGGATGGCGAAACTGCTCGCCGCGCGGGCGGCGTGGGCGAACGCCGACGCCAGCCTGCAGATCCACGGCGGCAATGGCTATGCGCTCGAATATGAGATCAGCCGCATCCTATGCGACGCGCGTATCCTCAATATCTTCGAGGGCGCGGCCGAGATTCAGGCGCAGGTGATCGCGCGCGGGCTGGTCGAACGGCGGAACTAGTGACCTGAATCTAAAGTGATATCGTCACTCCGGGCCTGACCCGGGGTTCCGCTTTCTTTCGCGCACGGACGGAAGAAAAAGCGGGATCCCGGGTCAAGCCCGGGATGACGATGATGAAACGAACTTCGATTCCGCCATATTAGGACCGATCGGCATTCGGAAGCTGGCGAGTCGGCGTTGACGACGACCACCATGGGGCAAATGGCGGTTTTCCGTGACCCGGAGCGTAGCGTGCCTTTTGCACCCGAGCGCCGGGCGCGCGGAGGGCCGCCGGTTGCAGACCGCCAGCGCTGAAGGTCGATCGGCCCAGGGGCCGTGACCCGTCGCTGCGCCTCGAAAGGACCGCAGGCGATCGCCCGCCTGCGGGATGTCGAGCGACGGACGCGGCGGCGAACCGGTTTCGAAAGTTACGGTGAACCATCGCCCGCGCGCCGCCATGTCACCGTAACATGATCGGACGATGGATGAATTTGACCGCTGCCGACCTTGATTTCGACTCGTGATGCTCTATTCCAACCCCCGTGCAAGGCGATCCGGACAATTACATCAGCCTGCTTTCGGCCGCGCAAATCGAAACGTTGCGGCACGTTTATGAGCACAAAAATTCCAAGCAGATCGCGCGGATCATGAATGTTTCGCCGCACACAGTCGACGAACGTGTGCGGCGAGTTCTAAAAAAGCTCAATGTTTCCAACAGAATAGATGCGGCTCGGATGTTGGCTGTTAACGGTGTCTTCGATCATGTTACCCCTTATCAGCCTTTGACATATCAATTGATCGACCTAGGCGACGATCCGCCCGCCGTCGATGCCGATCCGGGGCGCAGTGCGTTTCGGCGGCTTTTCGATATCGGTTCGCCTTTTCCCACCGCGTCCCAGCCGACCAATCGGCATGGGTTGATGGAAAGGATTATCTGGCCGATCCTCATCGCTTTCGCGACGATTTTGGCCTTTTCCGCCCTCTATTCGATCCTTGTCGGACTCGGTCGTGTTCTGACCTGACTGTTCGAACCGAATGCTGCGGGGGGGAGACCGGTAGCATTCTTTTTCAAGGAAAAAGTTAATGCTGAACGAACGAGTTTCTGCGGCGAAAAAGATCGCGTCCGACCTGCACCAGGCCGAAGACGCCATCGACGAAGCGATGATCCGCATTGCCCAGCTCGCGGCGACGCTGCCGACCGCGCGGCGCGAGACCAACATGTCGGCGATCGTCGGCCAGGAAGCGATGGCCAAGGTCGCCCATGCGCTCGCCGCCGCCGGCGAAGTGCGCCAGCTCCTGACCGACGCACATCTGGCGTTGACGGTGACGCAGAAGGAGGTTGGACTCGGCACGCGCATGTTCGGCGCGGGCGTCAAGCCGGCGTCGGCGAGGCTGGTCGATGAAGGCAGCAACGACCGCCAGCGCGCCGACGCGCCGACGTTCGCGAAGGCGGGTTGATCCGCAGGAAAGGTTGACTGCCACATATGTGGTCCGTGGCGATCTATTATGTCGTTCTGCTCATCACCGTCGCTGTCGCCGTTCGGCGCGGCGGGCCGTTTGAACGCTGGGCAGCCTATACGGCATTGATCGCCTCGGTCCTCACGACCGTCGTGACGCCTTTTCCGACCTGGACCAACATCGAGGTCAATATCTTCATCATCGACGTGCTGGTGCTTTTGAGCTTCTGGTTCATCGCGCTCAGGACGCGGAGTTTCTGGCCATACTGGATCACCGGCTGGCAGCTGATCGCCATTTTCGGCCATATCCAGAAGCTGATGTTCGTGGAGATTTTGGCGCGGCCCTATTCGCTGCTGTCGGTGTATATATCCTATCCGATCCTGCTGCTCATCATCTACGCATCGGGATCGTCGGGTCGGCGAAAGGAGATTGCGGCGTAGCGGTGGCTCCCCGGGGCATTGACACATGCAGCAATTCTCGAATCAGGAAATGGCCGAACTGAAATCGCGGGTCGACCGGATCCACGATCTGCTCGCGCGCCGCGGCGATGAGGGCGCGGCGATGCTTCGACCTTCCGCGGCCGATCGGCGCGGTGACGAGCGGGCACAGCCGCCGCTGCTCGACCAGCTGTCGTTCAGCATCGAGGCGCGGCGTATCCGCCGCAGCCATTTCGGCGGCGCCGACATGTCGGGGGCGGTCTGGGACATGATGCTCGACCTGATGCTTGCGCGCGCCAACGCGCGGGTGCTCGGCGCAAGCGACCTGGCGACCGGCGCGGGGGTGCCGCTGTCATCGGGATTGCGGATGATCGCCGCGCTCGAACAACATGGGCTTGTCGAGCGGGCGATCGACGAACGCGACCGCCGCCGCACGCTTGTCCGGCTGACCGACGCCGGGGCTGAGCGCATGGCCTCCTATTTCGAACGGATCGGCGGCGCGACCCGCGGCGGACGACCGCTCGCCGCCTGATACAGCGCCTTGCCCCCCGGACCGGGTGCGGCGGCCGGGTCGCGGCCGCACCCGGTCATCCCTTCGGGGCTCACTGAAACAGGGTCTAGTCGGTCATCTCGCGCATCATGCGTTCCACCTTTATCATCGCCTCGCGCTTGATCTGGCAGATGCGCGCCGCGCTGACGTCGAGCGTCAGGCCGATTTCGTGCAGGTTCAGTTCCTCGAAGAAATAGAGCTGGAGCACCATCTGCTCGCGCTCGGACAGGCGGCCGATGCATTGGCGCAGCGCGCCCATCATATCCTCCTGCTCGCAGCGCTCGTCGGCCCCCGCCTCCTCGTCGGCGGCCAGGAAGGCGCCGATCTCGGTCAGTTCGTCGAGCGAGGCCGAGCGGCCGTGGGTCGCATTGCGTTCGAGCGCGAAATAATCCTCCGCCGCCATGTCGAGCGCGACCGCCATTTCGGCCGCGGTCGGCGCGCGCAGCAACTGCTGTTCGAGCGCGGCGCGCGTCGCCTGGAGCCGCTTCGCCGCGACCATCGCCGACCGCCCGACATCGGCTTCGCGGCGCAGATGGTCGATCATCGCGCCGCGAATGCGCGTCGAGGCATAGGTGGCAAAGGCGAAACCGCGCTCCTCATAATGGCGGCTCGCCTCGATGAGCGCGATCAGCCCGGTCTGGATCAGGTCGTCGAGTTCGCTCGTCCGCGACACGCGCGAAAAGACCTGCCAGGCGATCTTGCGCACCAAAGGGGCATATTCGGCGACCAGCGCGTCGGCGCTTTCGACGTAGCCATGCGGGCGCAGCGCGCGGCGGGGCGCCCCGGCGAATTGCTCGGCGGGCTCAATTCTCATTCAGATGATCCTCCATCGGGGCATCGGGTCCGGTCGCGAGGCGCGGCACTTCGGCGCCGATCGTCGCGACGATTTCGGTCTGCTTGGTCGCCGGGATTTCGAGGTAGGAAATGACGGCGACATCGGGGAAGGTCGCGCGCACGAGGCGCGAGAGCGCGGAGCGGCAGATCGGCGAGGCGACAAGCGCAAAGCTGCGCGTCGACAGGAGCAAAGGTTCGACCGCCTGTCCGATCTGTTCGATGATCTTCATCGCCATGCCATGCTCGAACGGCCATTCGGCGGCCGGATTGGCGCGCACCGCCTGGTTCAGCAGCACTTCGACCTCGGGGCTGAAGGTGACGACGGGAAGCGGCATCCGGCTCGGCACGATCGTCTGGACGATCAGCGCGCCGATCCGCTGCCGCACCGCTTCGACCAGCTCGCTCTCGCCGAGTTGCTGCGCCGACAGGGCGACCATCGCTTCGGCAATCTTGCGGAAATCGCGCAGCGGGACGCGCTCGACGAGCAGCGATTTGCAAAGGCTGGCGACGCGCGGCAGCGAATAGCCCTGCGGGCTCAGATTCTGCGCCAGCTGCGGATAATGCGCTTTCAGATTGTCGATCAGCGCCTGCGCATCGTCGATGCCGAACAGCTCGGCGGCCGATCCGACGATGCTGTTGTTGAGGTGGGTCGCAACGACGGTGGCGGGGTCGACGACGGTATAGCCCGCCGCGATCGCGTCATTCTGCGCCGCCTTGGGAATCCAGAGGGCGTCGAGGCCGAAGGTCGGATCCTTGCACGCGCGCCCGGCAACCCTCGTGACCAGATCGCCCGAATCGAGCGCGAGCATTTCATTGGGAAACACCTCATCCTCGCCGACGATCACTCCGGCGACCGAAATGCGATAGACATTGCCCGGCAACGACAGATCGTCGGTTACCTTCACCGGCGGGACGACGAAGCCGAGTTCCTTCGACAATTGGCGGCGGATGCCGGTGATGCGCGTCATCAGCGGCGAACCCTTGCGCTCGTCGACGAGCGGGACGAGCGCATAGCCGATTTCGAGCTGGCACGCGCTCGCTTCGCTGACCTCGGCCCATTCGATGCGCGAGGGGTCGGGCGCCGCCGCCGCGGGTTCGGGGGCCGCGGCAACCGCGGCTTCGGCGCGGCGGAGCTGCCAGCCGATCGCAAAGCAGACCGCCGACGCCGGAAGGATCAGCAGCTGCGGCATCGCGGGAACCAGGCCGAGGATGAACAGGATGCCGCCGACCGCGATCCAGATGTGCGGCGAAGCGAACTGGCTGCCGATCTGGCCGCTGAGGTCGAAAGGCGACGCGACGCGCGTGACGATTGCCGCCGCGGCGATCGACAGCAGCAGCGCGGGGATCTGCGCGACGAGCGCGTCGCCGATCGCCAGCGTGATATAGGTGCTGCCGGCCTCCGAGAGGCTGAGACCATGGCTGAAGATGCCGAGGATCAGCCCGCCGACGATGTTGACGAACAGGATGAGCAGCCCGGCGATCGCATCGCCCTTCACGAACTTCGACGCACCGTCCATCGACCCGTAGAAATCGGCTTCGGTGCCGATCTCGACGCGGCGCGCCTTCGCTTCTTCGGGGGTGAGCAGCCCGGCGTTCAGATCGGCGTCGATCGCCATCTGCTTGCCGGGCAGCGCGTCGAGCGTGAAGCGCGCGGAGACTTCGGAGACGCGGCCCGCACCCTTGGTGATGACGATCAGGTTGATGATCATCAGCACGACAAAAACGAACAGGCCGACGACATAATCGCCGCCGATCAGCACCTGGCCGAACGCCTCGATGACATGTCCCGCCGCCGCGGTGCCTTCATGCCCGTTGACGAGCACGACGCGCGTCGATGCGACGTTGAGCGCGAGGCGAAACAGTGTCGCGAGCAGGAGCACGGTCGGAAACGCCGAGAAATCGAGCGGCTTCGACGCCTGCAGCGCGACCATCAGGATGAGCAGGCTGATCATGATGTTCGCGACAAAGCTGATGTCGAGGATCAGCGGCGACACGGGGATCACCATCAGCGCGACGAGGATCAGCATCGCCGCGGGCAGCGCCGACACTCCCGCGATGCGGCCGATGTTGCGAAGGTCGAAACCCGCGGTCATGCCGCGCCTCCCGAAAGCGAGGCGAGACGCCGATAGGCGTCGGCGGCAAAGCCCATCGAAAGTTTTTTGGGCATCGGCTGGATATCCATCATGTGCAGTGGAGGTCGCCCCGCGCCGTTCGCCACGCCGCTCGCGCTGCGCACCTCGGCGCGCCAGCCGAGCGGGGCCGACGGTTTCAGATTGTCGATCTTGCCGCCGTCTTCGAGCTTGGCGCGAAAACGGTCGCGGATCTCGGCAAGGCTGCGCATATTGCCGTCGGCGGCGTAAAAGACCGAGCGATTGGCGGCCGCCGCCTCGGGCATCATCGTCGCGCCGGGCTGGTCGGGATTGGCGGCGAGCGCGGTCAGGAAACGGACGGCGCCCGCCGATCCCAGGAAATGCGCGAGATAAAGGTCGACCGGCTCGGCGCTGCGCCCGATCCGGCTTTCCAGATAGGCGCGATTGTCGCCGGTCAGCGCCGCCGCCATGCTCGATGCTGCGGCGGGATCGTCGCGCAGCGCAAAAATCTGGTCGCGCAGCATCGGGTCGGCGACCGACAGGCGCCCCGACGCATCGCGCGTGATCGCATCGGCGGCCCAGGCCAGGCCGTGGCTCGCGCCATGGCGCTCGAGCGTCGCGAGCCACGTCTGCCGGGTGAACTGATAGAGGCCGCGCGCCGACGAGGTCGACGCTCTGGCGGTCGGATTATAGCCGCTCTCGACCCGCGCGACGTCGAACAGATAGTCGAAGTCAATTCCCGTGCGCGCCGCCGCGCGCTGCACCGCGTCGAGGACGGGGGCGGCGATGCGGGCGGGGTCCTGGGGTCGGTTGATTGCGTTCATTGTCCTGGTTCCGCTGGTTCAGCAGACCCAAAGCAATCATCGTGCCACTTTCCGAAAAGCGGCAAGTAAGCGATTTTATTTCAATAGCTTAGGGCGATCCCGCCCGGCCGGGTGCCGCGGATTTCATGGTTTCTGTCAATCCGCTGACGGGTCCAGTCCTTCAATATGTTGACGCGCATCGCGGCGGCTTCGAGCTGGCCGAGCGTCTGGGCGATCAACGCGCGCGCGCGATGCTCGCTCCCGGCGGGCACAGGCGCGCCGCGCATGAGGATCACCGCCGTCGCCAGTTCCTCCGTCGCGGCGATGATCGCGCCCGCGTCATGGCCGTCGAGCGCGTCGATCAGCGCATGGAGCCGCGCCTGCACCTCATCCATCGCCGCCAGCATCATTCGGTCCCGTGACCGTGAAAGTCCAGCATCGCGCTGGCGATGATCGCCGGGTGGACGCCGTAATTGCCGCTGCCGATCGCGGTGCGCAATGCCGCGACGCGCGCGACGTCGACCGGCGGCGGCTGGTCGGCGAGGCTGGTCGACAGGCGCGTCAACCGCGCGGCGGGCAGATTGTCCTGCGCCGCCTGCACCCTTGCGGGGGGGCGTGCCGACGCGGTCGCTTCGCCGGCGACGCGGCGCGGCGGGCCGGTGCGGGCGACGCCGCCAACGGGTCCGATCTTGCTGTCACCCGACATAAATGCCTCCATCGGGCGCCGTCAGAAAAGTGACGACGCGCTTCACGAAGGCTTTAACGGCGCATCGGCACGGGGATTAAGGGCGGCCGCCGGTAAAAAGAAAAGAAAGGCCCGGCCGCGTCGGAAAGCCGACGGCGACCGGGCCGTTCGCACGGATGGGGCGTGGAGTCAGTCGTCGATGCGCGCGGCGCCGGGGCCGGTGACGGTGGCGCTCAGCGTCGATTTGCGGTCGCTGCCGCGCAGCGCGATCGTTTCGCCGACACGGCCATCCTCGACCGCGATCGCGGCATAGCTGATCGAATAGCTCGGCGTGTCGATCGACACACGGACATTGTCGCCGCGGCGGACGACCGGTGCGCTCGGCGCCGGGCGCGCGAAAGGCGCGGTGGCGGGCAATGCGGCGCCCGCGCCACCCGTCATCGCGACGCGCAGCCGCCAGCCAAGCGGGACGCAGCGCACCGCGAGCGTGTTGGCGTCGATCGCGCTGACCGTGGCGGGTTCGGGACAACGCGCCAGCCTGATGCGGCGATCGATCGGCACGGCGGTGCGGCCGAGCGCGCTGGCGACCGTCGCGGTCAGCGCGTCGATCGCCTGCCAGTCCTCGGTGGCGGGCTGGGCTTCGGCGGCAACCGGGGCGAGTCCGGCGCAGACGGCAAGCGCTGCGGAAAGTCGGCGGGACATGGTTCGTCTCCTTCAATGCGAAAGGCTCGCCCGACAAACTGCACAAACTGTGCCAGCCGCGGCGCGACGCGGCCTCGGGCCGGGCATGAAGCGGACACGTCGGTTTTTTGACGACGGGTACCGGGCAAGGATGAAGACGGATGTTATCCGTTTGAAAAATAGCCGAAAACATGGTTTGGCACAGCCATTGCATAATCCCTTGGGTGTTTCCGTGTGTCCGCGCCAGTCGGCCGGGTCGCGGCCAGCGCAAGGGAATGTGATGATGGCATCCGAGAAACTCTTTGGCCTGCATGCGACGGCGCTCCAGCTGCGCAGCCAGCGCATGATGATGCTCGCGTCGAACATCGCGAACGCCGCGACGCCCGGTTACAAGGCGCGCGACATCGACTTTGCGAAGGCGCTCGACCTCGCGCGGCAGGGCCAGTCGACCGAAGGCGCGGTCGCCTATCGCGTGCCCGTCCAGGCGTCGCTCGACGGCAACACCGTCGAAATGGCGACCGAGCAGACGGCCTATGCCGAAAATGCGCTCGCCTATCGCTCGAGCCTCGCATTCCTCAGCGGCCGCATCAACACGCTGTCGCGCGCGCTGAAGGGCGAATGACGATGAACGGCAGCTTCTCCGTCTTCGATATCAGCGGCCGCGCCATGTCGGCGCAGCTCGTGCGGCTCAACACCACCGCGTCGAACCTCGCCAATGCGGGGACGGTCGCGGGCAGCGAGGCGGGCGCCTTTCGCTCGCTGAAGCCCGTCTTTCGCACGGTGATGGACGATCATGGCCGCGCGACGGTCCAGATCGACCAGATCACGACCTCGAAAATGGCGCCGTCGAAGCGCCACGATCCGTCGAACCCCCTCGCCGACGCCGACGGCAATGTGTGGGAAGCCGCGGTCGATAGCGCCGCCGAGCTGGTCGAGATGGTCGAGACCGCGCGCCAGTATCAGAACAATGTCCAGGTTCTCGAAACCGCGAAGGGCCTGATCAACGAAACCTTGAGGATGGGACAGTAAGATGAGCGTCAACGGCATCACCAACACCAATCCCGTGTTCCACCCGCCCGGCACCAGCCAGCAGATGGGCCAGAGCGACTTCCTGCGTCTGATGACCGCGCAGCTGTCGCAGCAGGATCCCTTCAACCCCGTCGACAACACCGAGATGGTTGCGCAGATGGCGCAATTCTCGAGCCTCGCCGGGATCAGCGAGACGAACAATGCGCTCGCGCAGATTTCGGAGCAGCTCGCGGCGCAGACGCAGCTGCTTCGCGACATCAAGGCCGCCACCCCGGCCCCCACCCCCGCAGAATAAGGATACGCCCATGTCTTTCTATACCTCGCTTTCCGGCCTCAAGGCGTCGCAGACCGACATGTCGGTCATCTCGAACAATATCGCCAACGCCGGCGCGGTCGGCTTCAAGCGCAGCAAGGCGCAGTTCGGCGACATTTTCGCCTCGTCGCCGACGCAGTCGACGAAGATGATTGCCGGACAGGGCACGCGCCTCAATGGGATCACCCAGCAGTTCACGCAGGGCTCCTATGAATCGAGCGAAAAGACGCTCGACCTCGCGATCGTCGGCGAAGGGCTGTTCATCGTGAAGGGCGAGCCGCCGCGCGAACAGGTCGCCTATACGCGCAACGGTTCGTTCGAGCCGACCCCCGACGGCAGGGTCATCGACACGACCGGCGCGACGCTGCAACTGCTGCCGGTCGATGCCGCGGGCAATGTCACCGACAATACGCTCGCGGGCGCCTTCGATTTCCAGCTGCCCACCGGCGCGCCGTCGGACCCGACCTCGGCGCTGGTGAATGTCACCATCGGCCTCGACGGCCTGGTCACCGCGACCTTTGCCAATGGCGAGGACCAGATGCTCGGCAAGGTGGCGATGGCGACCTTCCCGACGATGTCGGGGCTGCGCCCGACGGGCGACGCGCACTGGCAATCGACGGGCGAAAGCGGTCCGCCGACGATCGATGCCGCGACCAACGGCCCGATGGGCGCGATCCGTTCGGGCGCGCTCGAACGCTCGAACGTCGACATCACCGAGGAGCTGGTGATGCTGATGGCGGCGCAGCGCAATTTTCAGGCGAATGCCAAGGCGATCGAGGGCGCGTCGCAGCTGACTCAGACGATCATCGGCATGCGCTGACGCCGCGCTGACCGCCGACCGCCAGGAGCAAGCCGATGGACCGCCTTATCTACACCAGCCTCTCCGCGATGCGCGGCAGCATGGCGCGGCAGACGGCGATCGCCAACAATCTGGCGAACGCGCAGACGCCGGGCTTTCGCGCCGACATGGCGAGCGCGCAGTCGCTCTGGCTCGACGGCTCCGGCCTCGACGCGCGCGCCATGGCGTCCGAAGAGGTGCTCGGCGCCGACATGAAGGCAGGCACCGTCACCGCGACAGGCCGCGACCTCGACATCGCGATGCAGGGCGACGCGCTGCTCGTCGTCCAGGCGGGGAACGGCGAGGAGGCCTATACGCGGCGCGGCGACCTGCAAGTGTCGCCAAGCGGCCTGCTCACCACCGGCGACGGCCACCCCGTCCAGGGCGGCCAGGGGCCGGTGACGATCCCCCCCGCCGACGCGATCAGCATCGACCAGCAGGGCCGGGTGTGGATCGTGCCGCAGGGCGGCGATCCCGAAAACCCGCAGGAGGTCGATCGGCTGCGGCTCGCGACCCCCGTGGGATCGGAGATTGCGAAAGGCCTCGACGGCCTGTTCCGCGTGAAGGGTGGCGGCATATTGCCCGATGACCCCGAAGCGCGGCTGCTCACCCGTTCGATCGAGGGATCGAACGTCACCGCCACCAGCGCGCTCGTCGAGATGATCGAGGCGAGCCGCAGCTGGGACACGCAATTGAAGATGATCGGCGACGTGCGCGACATGGACAGCGCGACCGCCAATCTGATGCAGCTTCCCCGTTAAGGAGATAGAGACATGAGCCTCGGCGCCTTGCACGTCGCACGAACCGGCCTGGATGCGCAAAGCTTCCGGATGCAGGTGATCGCGAACAACCTCGCCAACGTCAACACCACGGGCTTCAAGCGCGACCGCGCGAGCTTCGAGACATTGAGCTATCAGTTGATGACGCAGGCGGGCGCGCCGTCGACGGCGGAAAACCGCTATGCGACGGGGCTGAACCTCGGCACCGGCGTCGCCCTCAATGGCACCGCGCGCATCGACACGCAGGGAACGTTCCAGACGACGGGCAACGGGCTCGACGTCGCGATCGACGGCGCCGGCTATTTCCAGGTCGAACTGCCCGACGGGCGCATCGGCTATACCCGCGCGGGCAATTTCGGCCGCGCCCCCGACGGCACGATCGTGACCCCCGACGGCAAGCCGCTGACCCCCGCGATCCAGATTCCCGAGGACGCCAGCAATGTGTCGATCGGGCTCGACGGCACCGTGTCGGCGACCGCCGCCGACGGCACTGCGCTCGAACTCGGCCGCATCGAGATCGCGCGCTTCGCCAACCCGGCCGGGCTCCAGGCGATCGGCGGCAACATGCTCGTCGAAACGCAGGCCTCGGGCGCCCCGCTCGTCGGCGGCGCGGGCGAGGAAGGGCGCGGCACGCTGCGCGGCGGGATGCTCGAAGGATCGAACGTCAATGTCGTCGAGGAGCTGGTCGACATGATCGAAACGCAGCGCGCCTATGAGGTCAATTCCAAGATGATCTCGGCCACCGACGAGATGATGAAAAATGCGGCGCAGACTCTCTGAACTGGCGCTGCTGACCCTCGCGCTCGCGCCCGTCATGGCGCAGGCGAAGGACAAGCTGCCGCCCGACGCCTTTTCGGCGACGCTGCCGTCACCGCCGCCGCCGCCGGCGGCGAACGGTTCGATCTTTCAGGGTGCCTATGTGCCGCTGACCTCGGGCGGGCGCGCGGGCGCGGTCGGCGACATCGTCACGATCCAGCTCGTCGAGCGCACCGCGGCAACGAAAAGCAACGCCGCCGGAACGCAGCGCGACGGCAGCATCGGTCTCAGCCCGCCGACCACCGGCCCGCTCGCCTTCTTTGACCCCAGCGACATCGGCATGGGCGGCGGCCAGCAGTTCAAGGGCAAGGGCGAAGCGTCGCAATCGAACGCGCTGTCGGGCGAGATCAGCGTGACCGTCGCCGCCGTCTATCCCAATGGCACGATGCTGGTGAAGGGCGAGAAGTTCCTGACGCTCAACCGCGGCGACGAGCGCGTCCAGATTTCGGGAATCGTCCGCGCGATCGACATCAGCCCCGACAATCGCATCCTCTCGACGCGCGTTGCCAATGCGACGATCCGCTACATCGGCAAGGGCGAGATTGCCCGCGCCAGCCGCCAGGGCTGGCTGCAACGCTTCTTCTCGATGATCAGCCCCTTTTGAGACCGAGGAAATATCCGTGACCCAGCGTTCGACCCTTCTCACCCTTCTGGCGTTCGTCGTCGCGAGCTTCGCCTTGGCGGCGCCCGCGCACGCCGAGCGCATCAAGGATATGGGCCAGTTCCAGGGCCTGCGCGCCAACCAATTGACGGGTTACGGCATCGTCGTCGGGCTCGCGGGCACGGGCGACGACAGCCTCGACTATTCGACGCTGGGGATGAAGGGCGCGGTGTCGCGCTTTGGCCTTACCCTGCCGCCGGGGGTCAACCCCGCGCTCAAAAATGCCGCGGCGGTGATGATCACCGCCGAACTGCCGCCCTTTGCCAAGCCCGGCCAGCGGCTCGACATCACCGTGTCGGCGATCGGCAAGGCGAAATCCCTGCGCGGCGGCACGCTCGTGCTCGCGCCGCTCTATGGCGCCGATGGACAGATTTATGCGATGGCGCAGGGCAATCTGGTGATCGGCGGGCTCGGCGTCGACGCCGCCGACGGGTCGAAACTGACGGTCAATGTGCCGTCGAGCGGACGGATCGCGGCCGGTGCGACGGTCGAACGCGCGGTCGACACCGGCTTTGCGACGAGCGACTGGCTGACCTTCAACCTTCACCAGTTCGACGCGACCAATGCCAAGCGCGTCACCGACGCGATCAACGCCGCCATTCCGGGCAGCGCGTCGATGATCGACGGCGCCAGTATTGCGATCCGTGCCGCGGGCAATGGCGATGAACGGATGCGGCTGATGTCGCGGATCGAAAATCTGACCGTCACGCGCGCCGAGCCGCCTGCGAAGGTCATCGTCAACGCGCGCACCGGCACGGTCGTCATCAACGGCGCGGTCCGCGTCGGCACGGCCGCGGTCAGCCACGGCAAGCTCACCGTGTCGGTCAGGGAAGCGCCGATGGTCGTGCAGCCCGCGCCGTTCAGTCGCGGCGAAACCGCGATCGAACCGTCGAGCGAAATCGAGGTGGCGGAGGATTATCGCCCCGCTTTCCTGATGCAGTCCAATGCCTCGCTCTCCGAACTGGTCGATTCGATCAACCGGCTGGGCGTTCCCCCCGGCGACCTGGTCGCCATTCTCGAGGCGCTGAGCCAGGCCGGCGCGCTCACTGCGGAACTGGTGATCATATGACGAGCCCCATTTCTTCCCTTTCGGCCTTGCCTGCCCCCGCGGCTGCGGGGGGCGGCGACGGCGGGCTGCGCAAGGCGGCCGAAGCGTTCGAGGCCGTGATCCTGCGCCAGCTGATGGCGTCGATGCGGCAGGCAAAGCTCGGCGACGACATCTTCGGGTCGAGCGCGACCGACAATTTCCGCGAAATGGCCGACGCGCGCACCGCCGACAGCCTGGCCGCGATGCGCCAGTTCGGCATCGCCGACATGGTCGAACGGCAGTTTCGCGGACGCATTGGCGGAGGCGTGCAATGAGCGACCTGCTCGGCATCGGCTACAGCGGGCTCAAGGCCTATTCGCGCGCGCTGTCGACGATCGGCGACAATATCGCCAATGCGCAGACGCCCGGATATGCACGCCGTCGCCTCGAGATGATGGAGGCGGTCGGCGGCGGCAATTCGATCTTCTACCGCGGCAACACCAGCCCCGGCGGGGTCGATATTCGCGGCCTCGACCGCTCGGTCGACCAGTGGCTGATCGCGGATTCGCGGCTCACCTCCGGCGATGCCGAGCGCGCGGCGGCACGGCTCGACTGGCTCGGCAAGGTGGAGGGCGCGCTCAGCGACGAAACCAACGGAATCAAGACCGGGCTCACGACGCTTTTCACCACCGCCGACCAGCTCACCGCCGACCCCGCGAACCGGACGCTCCGCGCGCAGTTCCTGCAAGCGGTCGACGATGTCGCATCGGGTTTTCGCACCGCCGCCGACCAGCTTGCAGGCATGAGCGAAGGGATCTCGGGCGCCGCGGTGAGCGCGGTCAGCGACTTCAACGCCAATCTCGACGCGCTCGAACAAATCAACATCGGGTTGCGCAAGGCGCGGCCGGGGTCGACCAACGAAGCGAGCCTGCTCGACGAGCGCGACCGGCTGCTCGACCGATTGTCGTCGCAGGCGGGGGTCAGCGCGACCTTCGATACCAATGGCGCGGTGACGCTCCGCGCCGCGGGGACGGGCGAGCTGCTCGTCGGTGGCGGTGTGGTCGCGCCGATCGCCGTCACCGCCGCGCCTGACGGCCGCCTGTCGTACAGCATCGGCGGCGCGCCGCTTGCGATCGCGACCGGCGTGCTTGCCGGATTGGCCGAGAGCGCGAATCATGTGGCCGACCAGCGCGCCGCGCTCGACGCGATGGCGACCGACTTTGCCACCCAGCTCAACGCCGCGCACCAGGCGGGCATCGACGCGGGCGGCAATCCGGGACAACCGCTGTTCACCGGAACCGGCGCGGCGACTTTGACCGCCGCGCCGCTGACGCCCGATCAGGTCGCCGCCGCCGATGCGTCGGGCGGCAACGGCAATATGCTGGTGTTCGGCACGATGCGCGGCGCGAACGATCCCGAAGCGCGCTGGTCGGGCCATATGGCGACGCAGGCGCAGACAGTCGCCGCAGCGCGCGCGCACCATGCCGCCGCGACGACGCGCGCCGACGCGGCGGCGGCGGCGCGCGACAGCGTCGCCCAAGTCGATCTCGACACCGAAGCCGCCGAACTGTTGCGGTTCCAGCAAGCCTATTCGGCGGCCGCGCGCACGATCCAGGTCGCGCGGGAAACCATGCAAACGCTCTTGAGCTCGCTTTAAGGAAGGTCCGGGACGATGATCAACGCCGTCGGCAATCGCATGACGCGCGAAATCGCGCGCCAACAAAGCCTCGCGGAACAACTCGAGCGGACGCAGATCCAGATTTCGGGCGGCAAGAAACTGCTGCGCATGTCCGACGATCCGGTCGCGGCGCGGCGGATCGCGACGATCGGCACGACGCAGGCCAGCATGACCGCGTGGGCGGCGAACGTCAATTCGGCCGCCGCGCTCGTGTCGCAGGCCGATGGCGTCATGAAGTCGGTCAGCGATCTGATGACGCGCGCGCGCGAGCTGACGCTCGCCGCAGTCAGCGAGTCCGCCAATCCGGCCGACCGCGCGACGATCGCCGCCGAACTCACGACGATCGCCGACGAGATCGACGCGCTCGCCGCGTCGCGCGATTCGAATGGCGAGCCCTTGTTCGCGGCGGGGCCGGCGCGCGTGATGCGCTTCGACGCCGATCTCAGCTTCGCACCCGTGCCGTCGGCGGCCGACGTGTTCGTCCTCGGCGGCAACAGCCTGTCGACGGGGATTCGCGACGCCGCGGCCGCGGTCGCGGCGGGCGACACGGCGGCGATGAACCTGTCGCTTGGCACGCTTGCGGCGTCGATCAGCCATGTCGCCGACGCCCATGCCGCGATCGGCCTGGCGGGCGGGCGACTCGACCGCATCGGCGACGGGCTGGCGGCGCGCGGGATCACGCTCAAGGACGAACGCTCGACGGTGGAGGACACCGACCTCACCGTCGCGATCGCCGAGCTCCATGCCCAGGAACTGACGCTCAATGCCGCGCAGGCGGCCTTTGCCAAGATCAACCGGCAGACCTTGTTCGATCTTTTGCGCTGAGTGCGCTCAACATCGCGGCCGCGCTGCCGTTAAGCATCAAGACGTCCTTTGGATTTGCGGGTGGCCGGTGACGTCCGGTGCCCGATTGGAGTGGCCCGCGCATGTTTCCCGTTGTCGGCATCGTCGTTCTGATCCTGCTGGTGTTCGGGGGTTTTGCGCTGACCGGCGGCAACCTCGGCCCCGTCCTGCACGCGCTGCCGCACGAAATGCTCATCATCGGCGGCGCCGCGCTCGGCTCGCTCATCATCGGCAATTCGGGCGCCGATCTGAAGGCGCTCGCCGGCGGCCTCGGCAAGGTGTTCAAGGGGCCGCAGTATAAAAAACAGGATTATCTCGACTGCATCCTGCTCGTCTCGTCGCTGATGAAGATGATGCGCACCGAAGGGCCGGTCGCGGTCGAACCGCATATCGAGGATCCGAAGAACTCGACGATTTTCCAGCAATATCCCAAGCTGTTGAAGGACGATACGCTCGTCCATCTGATCTGCGACACGCTGCGTCTCGTCGTCGTCTCCTCGGGCACGCTCGACCCCCACGCCGTCGAGGAGGTCATGGACAACGCCCTGAAAAACCACCACCATCATAGCATGAGGCCTGCCGAGGGGCTGCAGAGCCTGGCCGATGCGTTGCCCGCGCTCGGCATCGTCGCCGCGGTGCTCGGCGTCGTCAAGACAATGGGTTCGATCGACAAGCCGCCCGAAATCCTTGGCGCGATGATCGGCTCGGCGCTTGTCGGCACCTTCCTGGGCGTGCTGCTCGCCTATGGCCTGGTCGGGCCCTTTGCGACGCGCGCCAAGACGGTGATCGAAAGCGACGGCGCTATCTATCATACCGTGAAGCAGCTCATCATCGCCTCGCTCCACGGCCACCCGCAGCCGCTGGTGATCGAGGCGGCGCGCTCGGGCGTCGATCATCATAACCAGCCGAGCTTCGCCGAGGTCTTTGACGGGATGCGGGGCCGCTGATGGCTGCGCGGCCCAATACGCCGATACGCCCGATCATCGTCAAAAAGGTGATCGAGGCCGGGCATGGCGGCCATCATGGTGGCGCGTGGAAGGTCGCCTATGCCGACTTCGTCACCGCGATGATGGCCTTTTTCCTGCTCATGTGGCTGCTCGGCGCGACCAACGAAAAACAGCGCAAGGCGCTCGCCGACTATTTCGCGCCGACGATCGTGCAGAGCAAGCAGGACACTGCGGGTTCGAACGGCCTGTTCGGCGGTGACTCGCTGGTGTCCGTCGATAAATATCCGCACGGCGCGGCGCAGACGGGAACGCGCGCGATGACGATCCCGCGCGATGCGGTGGGCGGCCCGCGCGAGGCATCGGGGCGCGAGCGCGAGGCGGAGTCGAAGCGGTTCAGCCTGCTCGCCCAGTCGATGAAGAACCGCATCCTGAGCAAGGGTGACCTCAAGCGACTTGCGCGCAACCTGCGCTTTACTGAGACGATGGAGGGGCTGCGCATCGACATCGTCGACGACGCCGACTTTTCGATGTTCGCGCTCGGCACCAGCCAGCTCACCCCGGCTGGCGCCAAATTATTTGCCGAAGTCGCGGTGCCGATCGCCGAGGCGCCCAACCAGCTGATGATTCGCGGCCATACCGATGCCGCGCCCTGGTCGGCGAAATCGGGAACGAACAACTGGCGCCTGTCGGTCGACCGGGCCGAAGTGACGCGCCATTATCTCGAGTTCCGGGGCATTGAATCGGATCGCTTCGCGCGAATCGAAGGGGTCGCCGATCGCGAACCCTATGTTCCCTCGGATCGGCTCGACCCGCGCAACCGGCGCATCTCGATCACGCTCGGCTGGCGCTCGGCAAAGAATTAGCGCCAATTTGGCGGCATATCGACGATGGTTAACGCAGAAGCGCCGAAGATACTCCCACTTTGGTAATAACCATTATTTTTGAGTGACTTAATGGCTTCTCGATAAGGTTTTGTTTACCAGTTTCCTCAATTTCTGAGGCCATCGAAGGGGCGCCGAGCGGGCGGCGCGATGGAGACCAGAATGACCGTGGGGCACAAGGAACAAGTGGCGCTCGAAGCCTCGATCATCGGGACGAGCGAAGGCGCGGCGCGGCTGCGCGAAATGATCCGCCGCGTGGCGCGGTCGAACGCGTCGGTCATGCTTTGTGGTCCCTCGGGGTCGGGCAAGGAGCTGGTGGCGCGTGCGATCCACGACGAAAGCGTCCGTGCGGGCAACGCCTTTTCGGCGATCAATTGCGGCGCGATTCCCGGCGAGCTTATCGAATCTGAACTGTTCGGGCATGAAAAGGGCAGCTTCACCGGCGCCCATGCCCGCCGCATCGGCCATTTCGAGGCCAGCGAAGGCGGCACCATCTTCCTCGACGAAATCGGCGACATGCGCTTCGACATGCAGGTCAAACTGCTGCGCGTGCTGGAAGACCGGACAATCGTTCGCGTCGGGTCGAGCGAGGTGAAGCCCGTCGACGTGCGCGTCATTTCGGCGACGCACCAGGATCTCGGCGCCGCGATCGCCGAGGGCAAGTTCCGCGAAGACCTGTTCTTCCGGCTCGGCGTGGTTGTGCTCCAGGTCCCCAGCCTGGCGAGCCGCGCCGAGGATATTCCAGCGCTTATTCGCCATTTTCAGCGCAAGATGCCCGCCGATGCCAAATGCCGCTTCGACGCCGGTGCGATGACGATGCTGATGCAGCACGGCTGGCCCGGCAATGTGCGCGAACTCAGAAACTTCGTCGAACGCGCCAGCGTCCTCCACGGCGGCGAGACGCTCGATGCGCAGGACGTCGCGATGCTCCTGAACCCCACCGCAGCGCCGGCGCCGCGGCCCGCTGTCCCCGGCAGCCCCGCCGCGGTGCCGGTCCGCCCGAACGATCGCTCGGCTCCGCTGCCTGCGGCGGCTGTGGCCAAGACGCCGGCGCCGGGCCGACCGATCGACCTCAAGCGCGAGATCGAGACGATCGAACTCGAACAGATCCACGTCGCGCTCGACCTCGCCGACGGCATAATTTCGGAAGCGGCGCGCCTCTTGACGCTGAAGCGCACGACGCTGATCGAAAAGATGCGCAAATATGGGGTTCATCAACAGGCCGCCTGACGGTCTGCCCGACACAGGTTTCAGCACCCGCTGAAAAAGGGAGCTCTGGTCCGCTCCTGAACCACCCGGTCGCCCGTCCCCACCTAGGGCGGCCGGGTACCCAGCGGGTTTCCGACGAAAGAAAACCGGCCCGCCCTTCGTGCGAAGGGTGGGCCGGTGCCGTTTCGCAAAAGTGAAAAAGCGTCAGCGAAGCTGCCGCCACGCGGCGCTGATCGTCTTGATGCCCTCAAGCAGTTCGGCAAGCGCATCGGCGCTGTTCGTCGCCACGGCGTCGTCGAGCTTGCGCCGCATACTGCGGTAGACGCGCGACAGCGCCGCCGCGACGTCGCCGCCCTTGTCGTGGTCGAGATTGACGTCGAGCCCGATCAGGATCGCGCGCGCGCGGTGCGCGGGTTCGGTGGCCGAGATGCGCTGGCCCTGCCGCACCATCGCCGCAAGCACGCCGACCGCGGTTTCAAGCTCGTCATAGAGCATCGTCACCAGCTCGACGGGGTCGGCGGCGGCGGCGCGGCTTTCATTCTGCAATCGGCGGTAAAGCCCGGTTGCCCGAACGGTCGATGCGGTGGCGGTCACGGCGGTCCTCGGAATCCGGTCTAGTCGTTGCCCTGGTTGGTCCAGAGCTTGATCTGTTGTTCGAGATAGGATTGCGTCGCCTTGAACGCCGCCAGCTTGGCTTCGAGCGCGCCATATTGCTTCTCGAGCCGCGCGCGATAGGCGTCTTCGCGCTCCTCGACCTTCGCAAGCTGGTCGGCGAGGCTTTTCTGCTTGTCGGCGAGCGAGCGCGATACGCGGTCGATCGCGCCATTGGCGCCGACGGCCTTGTCGCGGATCGCATCGAGCGCAAAGGCGATGCCGGGATCGGTCGTTTCATTGTGCGTCGCGTCGCGGCGGGGATTGAACAAGGCTTCGACAGCACCGGCGTCGGTTTCGAGCGCCTTGTCGAGCTTGGCGTTATCGACCGACAGCAGCCCCTCCTTGGTCACCGAAAGGCCGATGTCGGATAGCTGGTTGATGCTGTCGTGGCTCGAAATCACCTGGTGGATCAGACCGCCGAGCTCGCGTTCGAGTTCGCGCAGCGAGGCCGTTGCACCGGGCAGGTTGGAAGCCGCGGTGAGACTCGCCTTGAGCTGGTTGTAGACGGCCACGAAATCGCCCACCGTCTGCTTGATCATGTCGAGCGGGCGGCTCGCGCCGATATCGACGGGCTGTCCGGGAGCTGCCTTTTTCAGCGTCAGCGACATGCCGGGAACGACATCGTCGACGATATTGGTCGCGCGGCTGAAGGCGATGCCGTCGATCGTGAACTCGGCGTCGGCGGCGCTCTGGCCCAGCGTCATGCCGCCATCGGTGGCAAAGGCGGCGAGCCCCGGATCGGCACCGGCATCGGCGGTGAGGGTAAAGCCATTGGCTTCGCCCGTCGGGCCTTTCAGGATCAGCCGGTGGCCGCCCTCGTCGGCGATGATTGAGGCCGTGACGCCCGCGCCGCTCGCGTTGATCGCTTCGGCAAGCCCGTCGAGGCTGTTGCCCGCCGCGTCGATCGCGATCGCCTGCGCGACGCCGCCGACGGTCAGCGTCATCGTTCCCGTGCCGATCGCGGCGGTGCGATCGGCGACGACGCCCGAATAATTGGTCTGCGCGCGCGCAAGCTGGTTCACCACGACGGTCGCGGCAAAGCTGTCGGCCGACAGGCCCGCGCGGCTGGTCGCGCCGAGCACGCTGTCGTCGGACACGGTCGGGGTGCTGCGCAGCGTCCCGTCGCCGATCATCTGGCTCAGGGAATCGGCAAATCCGTCGAGGTCGGCGCGCGCCTGCGCCACCGCGCTGATCCGTGTCTGGTTCGCCTGCGTCAATTCGGTGAGGCGCGCAATCTTGGGTTGGCGCGATGCGTTCGACAGGTCGTCGACCAGCTTCGGAATGTCGATGCCCGACCCGAAGCCCAGGCTGTTGGCGATGGAATTGACCATGGCGAAATATCCTTCGCACTGCTTAACGGCAGCGGGCGGGCGACCTTAAGCCTGGCGCCGCCCCTCGGGGTCGAAACGGTGCGAGGGCGGCACATCGACCGCGGGCGGCGCGATGCCGTCGGCGACCGCGCGTTCGAGCTGGAAGACGAAGGCGAGCACGGTCGCCACCGCAACGAACAATTCTTCGGGGATGGTGCGCCCCGCGCGCGCGGTGAAATAGATGGCGCGGGTCAGCTGCGGATATTCGAGCAGCGGCACATTGGCCGTGCGCGCGAGTTCGCGGATCGACAAAGCGACGTCGCCGCGCCCGCGCGCGACGACGACCGGCGCGGCGTCGGTCCCCGGCCTATAGCGCAGCGCGACCGAAAAATGTGTCGGGTTGGTGAGCACGACGGTCGCCTCGGACACCGCCTTGCGCGCCGATCCGCTCAAAATCTCGTGCGCGCGCTGGCGCTGCGCCTGCTTGAGTTCGGGCGCGCCGTCGGACTGGCGCATCTCGTCCTTCACCTCCTGCTTGCTCATCATCAGCCGCTTGTTGCGCTGGAACCATTGCACCGGCACGTCGATCAGCGCGATGACGACGAGCCCCCCGGCGAGCGCCAGCATCGCATGGCCGATCGCCTTGCCGGCAAGGCCGATCGCGGCGATCAGGTCGGTGGACGCCATCGTCATGATCGCGGGCAGGCTGCTCGCGACCAGCCAGTAACCGATCGTCCCGAGCAGCAGCACTTTCGCGATCGCCTTGGCCAGCTCGGTCGCGCCCTGCATTCCGAACATGCGCTTGAGTCCGGTCAACGGATTGATGCGGTTGCCCTTGAAATGCAGCGCCTTCCCGCGCCAGCCCATCGAGCCGAGCATCGCGGGGCCTGCGACCGCGGCGCCGAGCGCCAGCGCGAACAGACTCGCGAGCGGCAGCAGGATTTCGGCGCCGTTTCGCATCAGCGCCTCCGCGGGGGCGAAATCGGCGACGTCGGCGGCGGTCAGGGTGAGGCCGCGACGGACGAGGTCGCCCGCCGACTGCACGAACCAGCCGCCCGCGGCGACGATCCACCCCGCGGCGGCGAGCATCATCAGCGCGGTCGCCAGCTCGCGCGACATCAGCACATCGCCCTCGCGCATCGAATCGGCGCGCTTCTTCGCCGTCGGCTGTTCGGTTTTCTGGTCCTTGTCGGGGCCCTCCGCCATGGCTCAGACGCCCGCGACCATCCGCGCGGCGTCGAGCGCGTCGGAGAGGATGCGCAGGATCGCTTCGGCCATCGCGGGCGTCGCGACGCCGAGCAGGACAATCCCGGCGAGCAAGGTCGCGGGGATGCCGACCGCGAACAGGTTGAGCGCGGGCGCCGAGCGGCCGATCACGCCCATGATGATCTGGACGAGGATCAGCACGAACCCCACGGGCATCGCGATCGTCAGCGCGGCGGCGAACATCAGGCTGCCGAAACGGATGACGCCGCCGAGCGCGTCCCACGACGGAAAGGCGTTGCCGGGGGGGAGGGCGGCGTAGCTGTCCACGACAATGTCGATCAGCAGCAGGTGGCCGTCGGCGGCGAGGAAGAGCGCGGTCGCGAGCATCGCGAGGAACTGGCCGATCGCCGAACTCGACGCGCCGCTCAAGGGATCGACCATCGACGCGAAGCCGAGGCCCATCGCGTTGCTGATGACTTCGCCCGCGAGCAGCGCTGCGGCGAGCCCCATCTGGAGCATAAAGCCGATCGCAAGGCCGATCACCACCTCGCCCATGATGAAGAAGAGCCCCGGCACCGACACGATCCCTTCGGCGGGCAGCACCATGCCCGACGCCGCGACCGCGGGCACGCCGACCGCGAGCGCGATCACGAGCCGGAGCTGCACCGGCACATTCGCCGCGCCGAACACGGGTGCGGCGATAAAGGCCGCGCCGGGACGGATCATCCCCAGCATCCACAGCTGGAGCATCGCCTCGACATTGGGGATGTCGGCGGGGTTCACGGCCGGTTTAGCGCACCAGCGCCGGAATCTGCGCGAACAGGTCGCGGGTGAAATCGGTGAGCAGCACGAGGATGCTGCCGCCGAAGATCGCGAGACAGATCGCCGCGACGATCAGCTTGGGCACGAAGGTCAGCGTCTGTTCGTTGATCGACGTCGCCGCCTGCACCATGCCGAGCAGCACGCCGATGATGAGCACCGGCAGCAACAAGGGCGCCGAAGCGAGCGCGAGAATCCACAGCGACTGCTGCGCGACCCCGATGAAATAGTCGGCTTCCATGTTGCCAGACCCCTGCTAACCCACGAAGGAGGAGGCGAGCGACCCCATCGTCAGCGCCCAGCCGTCGACGAGGACGAAGAGCAGAAGCTTGAAGGGCATCGAGATGATCGTCGGCGACAACATCATCATGCCCAAGGACATCAGCGCCGATGCAACGATCAGGTCGATGACGAGGAAGGGCAGGAAGATGAGAAAGCCGATCTGGAACGCGGTCTTGAGTTCGCTGGTGACAAAGGCGGGGAGCAGGATCGAGAAAGGCACGTCCTTCGGGCTTGCATAGGCCGGCGCCTTGGCGATCTTGGCGAACATCATCAGGTCGGTCTTGCGCGTCTGTTTCATCATGAAACCGTGCAGCGCGTCGCCCGAACGCGACACGGCCTCGCCGATGTCGATCTGTTCCTGGCCATAGGGCTCGATCGCGACCCGGTTCACTTCGCTGATTACGGGCTGCATGACGAACAGCGAGAGGAAGAGGCTGAGGCCGACGAGCACCTGGTTGGGCGGCGTCTGCTGGAGCCCGAGCGCATGGCGCAGGATCGACAGCACGATGATGATGCGCGTGAAGCTGGTCATCATGAGCAGCAGCGACGGCAGCACCGTCAAGAGGCTCATCAGGACGAGGATCTGAAGCGACAGGCTCAAGGGTCGGCCGTCGCCGCCGATTTCGTTCACCGCACGGCTGAGTCCGTCGGCGGCTTGCGCGAACGCCGGAGTGGCGGCGGTGAGCAGCGCGGCGGCGCCGACCAGCGCGGCGGCGCGCAGCCAGAAGCGGCGATCAATCGACATGGAAATCCCCCTGGGCGTCGTCGGCGATGCGCGTGATGCCGCTGCGCGACACGGCGACGAGGATGCGCTGCCCGGCGAACTCGACGACCGCGAGCTTCGATCCGGGGCCGAGCGGCAGCACGTCGACCATCTCGACCGCGCGCGGCTTTGCATTGCCGCCGACGAGCGGCACGCCCATCTGGACGCGCTTCCACAGCCACAGGCTGCCCCACGCCATCGCCCCGACGAGCGGCAGCAGGAGAGCCAAGCGGAGGATATATTCGAGCATCAGGCCCTCCGTTCGAGGCCTTCGAGGCCGCGCGCGGGCGCGACGACTTCGGCGACCTGGATGCCGTAGCGGCCGTCGACGCTGACGATCTCGCCCTTGGCGATCAGCGTGCCATTGGCATAGATGTCGAGCAGGTCGGTCGCCGCGCGATCGAGCTCGATCACGCTGCCTTCGCCCAGCGCGAGCAGTTCGGACAGCGTCATCGCGGTCGACCCGACCTCGACCGACACGCGCAGCGAGACACCGGCGAGCAGGTCGAAATTGGGCGCGGCCGCGATGCTCTTGTCGCGCCGGTCGGCGCGCGCCGCCCTGGGCGCGTCGGCGATGTCAGTCATGGTCGGGTCCTTTTTCGATATGGTCAATCAGGATGGCGGCGTTGCCATTGGCTTCGCCGATGCTGCCGAAGGCGAAGCTGCGCCCGGCGACGGTCACCGGCACATGGCGCGGCATCGACAGCGGAATGATGTCGCCGACCTCGAGCGCGAGCAGCTTGACGAGGCTGATTTCGGGGCGCGCGAGCACCGAGCGGACGGGCAGGCGCACGCCGCGCAGCGCCTTGTCGAGCGCGGCGGTCCACGCCGGGTCGGCGCCGCTGCTTGCCGCATCGGGCAGCAGCTCGTCGTCCGCGATGCCGCGCAGCGCCGCGACCGGATAGGCGCAGACGATCGTCCGCCCGTCGAGCGGCGCGCCGCGCAGCGTGAAGCGCTGGACGAACAATTCGTCGTCGGCGCGCACGGCGGCAAGCTTCGCCGGGTCGCCGGTGACGCAGTCGAGTTCGGGTTCGATGGCGAGCTTGTCGCGCCACGCGGCGGCGATCTGCATACCGATGTCGCGGCCAAGGCGCGCGGCGAAACGGTCTTCGGCGTCGGTCAGCTCCTCGCGCTCGGCGGCGAGCTGGCCGCGCCCGCCATAGAAGATGTCGACGAGCTGGAGGAGAAGCGGTCGCGCCGCGGCGATCAACAGCGGGCCCTTGAGCGGCGGCGCGTGATAGCGCCAGAAAATGGCGGGCGCGCTCGCCGCGCTCCATTCGGCGAAGCTCAGCTGTTCGGCGCCCGACCGTTCGACCTGAACCGCCGGTGCGCCGAGCGCGCGGATCAGGTCGCGCAAGGACCGCGCGAACTGATTTGCGACGCTTTCGAGCGCGGGAAAGGCATAGCTGGCCGCGGCGCGGCGCAGCAGCAGCGACTCCTTGCTTTCCGCGGGCGCGGCCGCGGGTGCGCCCGGCGCCTTCACGGCCCGAACGGTTTTGGCTCTGGCGGTCACTGGATCACCAGGCTCGTGAAATATACATTGTCGATGCCCCCGAAACCTTCCTTCTCGCGCAGCACATCGTTGATCGCGGCGGTCAACTGACGCTGAAGCCGCTGTTTCCCCTCTGATGTGGAGAGCAGAGCCGGATCCTGTTCGGCGAGGACCATAAGGACGACCGAGCGGATGGGCACCGCCTGTCGTTTGATATTATTGATAACCTTCCCGTCATAGAAGGTCGAAAGGCTGATACCCACCTGGAGAAAGCCCGATCCGTCGGCGAGGTTCGTCGTGAAGCTGTCGTTGATCGGGTAATAGGTGATTTCATATTTGCGCGGATCGACCTTGAAGCGGTCGTTGGGCACCGACACGGTGCCGACCTTCAGCGGCGCTTCCTTGTCGTCGCCCTCGGCCGCGGGCGCGGCGTCATCGGTGCTGCGAAGGACGAGCTTGGGATAATGATCCTCGGGCCTGGCTTCGTGCGCCGACAGCGCGCCGAAATAGATGCCCGCGCCCGCCCCCGCGCCGATCAGCGCGATCGCGGCGACGCCGACCAGCAGCAGCTTTTTGACCTTGCCCTTTTTCTTCGGCGTGGCTTCGACAACATCCTTGGCCATGACGGACCCTTTCTGATCAGGCGAAGCGGCCGCGGCGATCCGCGGCGCGCGCTTCGTCACGCGGCTCGGCGCGTTCGGTGGCGGTTTCGATGAGGTGGGCGGTGTCGGGCGTCGCGGCGCGGCCCTGGCTCTGGCCCTGCGACTGGCGCCCGGTCTCGCCCGGCGTGTGCGTGACTTCGGCGCCCGCGACGCGCACGCCCTGCTGGCGCAGTTCGTCGACGAGGCGGCCCTGCGCGGCGGTGACGATCGTCGCCGTCGCTTCATGCTGGGTGTCCATCTTCAGCGACATGCCCTCGTCGCCCATTTGCATCGCGACGTCGAGGCGGCCGAGATGGCGCGGCATCAGGCGAAAGCTGATGTCGCCGCTGTCCGATTTGGTCGCGGCGATGTCGCGCGCGAGCTGGTCGATCCACGCGCCGTCGCTGTCCATGTCGAGCACGCGCTCGGCGATCGGTGCCGGGGCGGCGGCGTCGAGCGGCGCGGCGGCGGTGAGGGCGGCTGCCTGCGTGAACAACACCGTCATCGCGGGCGCGGCCTCGGCCACGCGGGCGACGGGCGGGTCGGCGGCAAGCGGAAGCGCGGACATGACAGCGTCGCGGGTGGGCGGTGATGCGGCAGCGAGGGTGCCGGGCGGCAGCCCCCGCATATCGGTCGCGGCTTTGTCGGGAGCGGCGCCCGGCGTGTTGATACCGGATGCGGCGGCGTGCGGCTTGGCGGTTTCGGGCTTCGCGGCCCTGGGTTCGCCCGCGCGCGCGGTGTCGGGAAGGACGGCCGAAACGATCGTCGCCCAATTTTCGATGGCGGGGGCCGCGGGCGCCCCGCCGGGGTGCTCGACGTCGGGCGCTGGGTCGGTGTCTGTCGGCTTGTTCGCGCCATGCGCGGGGCCGGGACGCGCGCCACTGAGCGCGACGAGCAGGGTCGCGGCGAGCGCCGCCGCATCGCCTGCGTCGGGGGCGGGTTTCGCGGGCGATGTTTCGAGCTTCACGGTGGCGGTGTCCGACGTCGGTGCGACGGGCAACTCGGCGGCGTCGGGACCGGTTTCGGCGGCTGGCACCACATCGGTCTTGATGGTCGTTGCGGGCGGGGCGACCGGTGCGGCGGGCGCGTCCGTCGTCACGGGGAGCAGCGGCACCGGCGCCGCGGCAAGCAGTCGGTCGAAGCCCACGGCTTTGCCATTCGGCGCAACCTGCCCGATATGGGCGAGGAAGGCGGCGAAGCCTGCGGGCATCGCGCCCGGCGCGGCGGGGAGGGCGGGGGCGTTCATCATGCCGCGCCGCCTTCGATCAGACGCAGCCGCATACCGACGCGCGCGCGGTGCGGGCGGTTGGCGTCGCTGCGGCGTTCCTGCTCGGCTTCGGCCGACTTGCGGCTCTTTTCATAAAGGCGGACGGCCGATTCTTCCTTGGCCATCGCGCGCTGCGCCAGCGCCCCCATCTGGTCGCGGCGCGCGCTGGCGTTGCTGAGCGGCGCGGTCAGATTCTCCTGCGCGAGGTCGAGCCGCATCGCGAGTTCGCCGACGGTGTTGAGCGCGCGGCCCGCGACCGCGCCCTTCGCCATCGCGAGGTCGCTGCGCAGCGTTTCGAGCCGCCGCGCAAGCTCGACGAGATTTGCAAGCTCGCCATTGGCGCGCGCCAGATTGGCCTCGGCCAGCTGATGTTCGACGGAGCGCACGCGGATGATGCGTTTGCGGCGTGCGATGCGGGCGGTCATGCGGAATATCCTTCGATCAGGGTTTGGCGGGAAATGTCGAAATCGACCTGCGCCCTGGCGGGCTGCGACACAAAGGCGAGCTGGTCGGCGCGCCGCGCGATCGCTTCGTCGAGCACGGGATCGGCGCCCGCGACATAGGCGCCCATCAGCATCAGGTCGCGATTCTCCTCATAGAGCGACCAGAGCTGGCGGAAGCGCGCGGCGGCGGCAGCGTGGTCGGGATCGACCGAATCGGCCATGGTGCGCGACAGCGAGCGCGCGACGTCAATCGCGGGATAGACGCCCTGTTCGGCGAGCGCGCGCGACAGGATGATATGGCCGTCGACGATCGCGCGCGCCGAGTCGACCACCGGATCGTCGATGTCGCCGCCGTCGGCGAGCACCGTGTATAGCGCGGTGACCGACCCGCCGGTTTCGCGGTCGATACCCGCGCGTTCGCAGAGCGACGGGATCAGCGCGAAGACCGACGGCGGATAGCCCTTCATCGTCGGCGGTTCGCCCAGCGTCAGCCCGATCTCGCGCTGCGCATGCGCAACGCGCGTCAGGCTGTCGATCAGGAGGAGCACCTTCTTGCCCTCGGCGCGGAAGGCTTCGGCGATCGCGGTCGCGCGCATCGCGGCGCGCAGGCGGAGCAGGGGCGGATGGTCGGCGGGAACCGCGACGACGACCGATTTCTTGCGCACTTCGGGGGGCAGCTTGGTTTCGACGAAGTCGCTGACCTCGCGGCTGCGCTCGCCGATCAGCCCGACGACGATGACGTCGCATTCGGTGCCCGCGATCATCTGGCCCATCAGCACCGACTTGCCGACCCCCGACCCCGCGATGATCGCGACGCGCTGGCCCTCGCCGACGGTGAGCAGGCCGTTGATCGCGCGCACGCCCATGTTGAGCGCGCGCGTGACGCGGCCGCGGCGCAGCGGATTGACCTTGCGCCCGGCGAGCGGCCACTGGAACTGCGACTTGATCGCGGGGCGGCCGTCGAGCGGATTGCCCTGCGCGTCCATGATGCGGCCGAGCAGCGCCTTGCCGACGGGCACCATCGACGAGGCGCCGTGCGGCTCGACCGGCGCGCCGGTGACGAGCGGCTTGCCCGCGTCAAAGGGCAGGACGAGGCTGCGGTGGCCGCGAAAGCCGACGACCTCGCCATAGACATAATCATTGTCGGCCGAGCGGATGCGGACATTGCTGCCGAGCGGCTGGGGGAAACCCGAAACCTCGAGCATGATCCCCTCATGCGCGACGAGCGTGCCGATGCGGCGCGGGCTGGCCTGCGCCAGATCGACGCCGCCGAGCAGCTGCTGGGCCGAGAGGGCGAGGCGGCGCGTCACGCGGCGGCGCCTTCGCCCAGCGCGGCGCGCAGTTCGTCGAGATAGACGGCGCGGCCATGCTCGATCCAGCCGGTCGAGGTTTCGAGGCGGATCGTGCCGCGCATCATCGCGGGATCGCTTTCGACGGCCAGCGCCAGCGGACATTCGGCGAGCAGCGCGGCGTCGTCGGGATGGACCCAGAGGGTGCGCGCCTTGTCGGCGTCGGCGACCATCGCGGCGGCGGTTTCGGCCTGCGCGCGCAGCCATTCGGCGTCGATCGGCGCGGCGGCGACGATCTGGCGGACAAGCCGCTCGACCGTCTCGGCGATCAGCTGCGCCAGCTCCTCGCTCGGTTCGTCCTGCAATGCCTCGGCGCTGGCGAGCAGCGCGAGCAGCTGGTGCCGCTCGGCGGTATAGGCGGCTTCGGCCATACGTTGCCCTTCGGCCAGGCCGCGCGCGAAGGGATCGTCCTCGCCCTGCTCGGCCGCTGGCTCGGGCGCGGACGCGGCCGGTTCGACGGTCGGCGCGAAGGACAGCGGACGAAAGCCGCGATGCTGCGCCATCGCGTCGGCCAGGCGCACGGGGACAAAGCCCGTTTCGGCGGCGAGGTCAGACATAATCGTCGCCTCCGCCCGCGATCATGATTTCGCCGTTCGCGGCCATCTGGCGCACGATCTGCATCACGCTCTTTTGCGCATCCTCGACGTCGGCGCGCTTGACCATCGTCATTTCGGCCATTTCGTCGCGGATCGTTTCGGCGGCGCGCTGCGACATGGTGGCGAGGCACATGTCGACCATATCCTCCTCGGCGCCCTTGAGCGCGATCGCAAGCTGCGCCGCATCGACCGAGCGAAGCACGCTGCTGAGGCTTTTCTTGTCGAGGTCGCGCAGATTTTCAAAGATGAACATCTCCTCCTCGATCGTCTGCGCGAGGATGCGATCATGCTTCTTGAGCGAGCGCAGCGTGCGCTCGCTGAGCTGCTTCGGCATCTTCTTCATGATCTTCGCGACATCGCTCGGACCGCCGATCGCCTGCCTGGCGACGCGCTGACCGTCGACATTGGCGCTCGCGAGCACCGCTTCCAGATCCTCGATCGCGGCGGCAGGCACCGCGGTGAGCATCGCGGCGCGGAGTACGAGATCGGCCTGGAGCACGTCGTCGAGCGTCTCGATCGCGCGCGCGGCGACGTCGGGGACGAGCACCGAAAGGATCAGCGCGCCGACCTGCGGATGTTCGCTGGCGAGCAGCGCGCTGATCGCGTCGACGTCCATCCAGCGCAGCATTTCGAGCGAGGCGGCGCTGCGCTGCGGCGCGACGGCGGCGAGGATATTGTCGGCGCGGACGTTGCCGACCGCCTGCGTCACCACGGTGCGGATGCGCGTGTCGGCGCCGATCGCGAGCGCGCTGACGTCGCGGCTGCGCGTCACGAACCGGTCGAGCGCCTGCCCGATCTGCTGTTCGCTGGCGTTGGCGGTGTCGAACATCGCCTTGGCGAGCTGGCGCACTTCTTCGGGGCCGAGATGCTTCAGGATCGTCGCGGCTTCGCTTTCGTCGAGCAGCATCAGCAGGATCGCAGCGGCCGCCGACCCGTCGATCGCGGTCTCGGTCGGCGCGGTGTCGAGTTCGGCGGCGTCAGCCACGGGCGCCCTCCTGCATCAGCTGGCGCACGACGAGCGCGGCGCGCGCCGAATCCTGGCGGACAAAGGCGCGGACGAGGTTGGCGCGCGCTTCATAGCTCGGCGCCGCCTCGATCATTTCGAGCGTGATTTCGCGGCCGTTCGCGCCGCCGGCGAGCGCCGGGCGGTCGGTCGCGGCGAGAAGTGTTTCCTCGATCGCCTGATTCTGTTCGGCGCGCGCGGCGGCGCGTTGTTTCGCGGCGCGGATCATCGGGCGGCCGATGAACAGGAAAGCGAGCAGCGCGGCGAGGATCGCACCGACCTGTTTGACGAGCGGCAGGAACCAGCCCTGGTCGTAGAAGGGGGCCGCGGTATCTTCGACCGCGACGAACGGGCGCTGGTTGATCGCGACCAGGTCGCCGCGCGCGGCATCAAAGCCGATCGCGCCTTTGACCAGCGCGTCGATCTTGGCGAGGTCGGCCTGCGTCAGCGCTTTCTTGCCCTGATTGAGCGCGACGGCGACCGACACGCGGCGCAGCCTGCCCTGCGGCGAATGCGTCACCGAAATCTCGCGCCCGACTTCATAGGCGCGCGCCGCATTTTCATTGCTTTCGGTGCCGGGCGCCGGCGCGTTGGCAGGCAGGGGCTGCGGACCCTCGGCGGTGATCGTCGTCGCCTGCGGCGGCTGGTTGGCGAGCGCGCCGGGGATACCGACGGCCGGTGCGCCGACGGTGCCGCTGACCGAGCGGGTGATCTGTTCGCTGGTCAGCGCGCGGTCGTTTTCGGGGAAGCTTTCGCGCGTCGCCTGGCTTTCGGACATGTCGACATCGGCATGGACTTCGACCGTATAATTGCCCGCGCCGAGCATCGGGCCGAGCAGCGTGTCGAGCGCGCGGCGGAACCGGTCCTCGACCTGCAATTGCAACTGGAACGCCTTCATGTCGCTGCCGGTCGCGGTGTCGGAAAGCAGCGCGCCGCGCTGGTCGATCACCGACACCTGATCGGCGTTCATGCCGGGGACCGACGACGCGACGAGGAAGCGGATCGCCTGCACCTGGCCGTCCGAAAGCGATCGGCCGTTCTGCAGCGTCAGCATCACCGATGCGGTCGCGGGCTTGTCGTCGCGCACGAACAGGCTGGGCTCGGCGGCGGCGATATGGACGCGCGCGCTCTTGACCGCGTCGATCGTCTCGATCGTCCGCGACAGATCGGCTTCGCGCGCCGATCGTAGCGCTTCGCCTTCGATCGCGCGGCTCGACCCCATGGGGAGCGACGCGATCAGGCTGTCGCCGCTCGGCGCCGCTTTCGGCAAACCCTGTCCGGCGAGCGCGATGCGCGCCTGATGCAGCTTGTCGGCATCGACGGTGAGCGCGCCGGTCGCTGCGTCGATGCTGTGCCCGATACCCTGCGCCTGCAGGGCTTCGGCGACCGCCGCCTTGTCGGCGTCGTCGAGACCGGCGAACAGCTGCGCCTGCGGCGCCGCCTGCATCGTGAAATAAGCGAGCGCGGCGATGCCGATCGCCGAGGTCATGGCGATTGCCGGCAGCGCGCGTTGCACCGCGGGCTGGCGGACGAACTGCGCGAGCGGCGCGAAGCGGCCGCCGAGGACGGGGGCGGGCAGGCGGTTCGCGCCGCCGGGATCGATCGGGGTCAGGGTCTGTGCGTCGGTCATCGGTTACACCGGCATGTTCATGATGTCGCGATAGGCGGAGAGCAGCTTGTTGCGGACCTGCAACGTCGTTTCAAAGCCGAGCGAGGCTTTCTGCCGTTCGATCATCACGCTGACGATGTCGTGCGTGTCGCCGCGCTCATAGGCTTCGCTGAGCTCGCTCGCCTTCGCCTGCTGGGCATTCACCTGTTGCAGCGCCTGGTTGATCGCGGCGCCGAAATCGGGGGCGCCTCCCGCGTTGTCGACACCGTCGGCGCCGCCGCGTCCGGCGGCGCGCTGCAGCGCCTGATTCTGATTGAGGATCGAGCTGCGCATTTGCAGCAGCCGGCTCGGGTCAATCGTGCTCATTGCTTCTTCATCCGTCCTGATGCGCGGCATTGCGCCGCACGCACAAAGAAGAATGCAAAGCCCGTGCCAAAGTTAAAATATGTTATTTTTCATACATTTGATCGGAATCTCGATCCGCGCTCGGCGGCTTTCGGCGTTTTTTTGACATGACATGCTTAAGCCGGACCGCGCGCCGCCGTTACTGCATTCCGTGACCGCTCCTCGAGCCCTCACATCACGGGAATGGCCGTCGAGGCCGGAAAGGAACTAAGATGACTGTCATCAACACCAATGTGAGCGCGCTGCGCGCCCAGAATAATTCGCGTGTCGCGAGCCAAATGCAGTCGCAGGCGATGGAACGCCTGTCGAGCGGCAAGCGCATCAACGCCGCGAAGGACGACGCCGCCGGCCTCGCCATCGCGACCCGCATGGACGCCACCGCGCGCGGTCTGACTCAGGCGATCCGCAATGCCAATGACGGCATTTCGCTGGCGCAGACCGCCGACAGCGCCGCTGGCAGCATTTCGGACATCCTCGTCCGGATGCGCGAACTGGCCGTCCAGTCGGCCAACGGCACCAACGGCGCCACCGACCGCTCGGCGCTCCAGACCGAAGTTACCGCGCTCATTTCGCAGATCGGCGACATCGCAACGCGCACCGAATTCAACGGCAATGTCCTGCTCAACGGCAGTGCGGCAACCGGCTTCGATATCCAGACGGGGATCGATTCGGGCGATGTTGTGAACATCACGATCGCCGACATGCAGGCCGCTGCCCTGGGTGTCAGCACGCTCGACATTTCGACTTCGGCGGGTGCGTCGGGTGCGCTCGCGACGCTCGACACCGCGATCCAGACGGTGGCGACGCAGCGTGCCAACCTTGGCGCGCAGCAGAATCGTCTGACTTCGGCTGTCGACAATTTGACGTCGACCGTCACGAATCTGGCGGAATCGAAGTCGCGGATCGAAGATGCCGATTTCTCGGTCGAATCGACGAATCTCGCCGCTGCCGGAATCCTGGCCCAGGCGTCGACCGCGATGCTCGCCCAGGCGAACCAGAGCACGCAGGGCGTGATGAACCTGCTCCGCTAAGTTCGGACAAAAGACTTCAGGCTATATTCGGTTGGTCCCTTAAATAGCCTGATCGGATGCCCCGGCCCCCACAGCCGGGGCATCTTTGTGCGCGTGACGCGTGCGGTCGCCCATGATCGGCGGCCGGTGGGCGGGAAATGAAAAGGGCGGCCCCGCCGGGACCGCCCTTGTTTCGTTCGCCCTGGCGCAAAAACGTCAGGCGGCCTTGGCCCCTTCGCCTTCGCTCAGGACCGCCTTCGCCTGCGCGATGATCGCGGCGAAGACACCGCCTTCGTTCATCGCGAGATCGGCCATGACCTTGCGGTCGAGTTCGATGCCGGCGAGCTTCACGCCGTGCATGAACTGCGAATAGGTCAGGCCTTCGGCGCGAACCGCGGCGTTGATCCGCTGTATCCACAGCGCGCGGAAGCTGCGCTTCTTTACCTTGCGGTCGCGGTAGGCATATTGGCCGGCCTTTTCGACCGCCTGCTTGGCGATGCGGATGGTGTTCTTGCGACGGCCATAATAGCCCTTCGCCTGCTCCAATACGCGCTTGTGCTTGGCGCGCGTCGTCGTGCCGCGTTTGATGCGTGACATATCCCGGCGCTCCTTATTTCAGGCCGTAGGGCGCCCAGAGGCGCACATGGGCCGCGTCCGAATCGCTGAGCACGCTGGTGCCGCGGTTGGTGCGGATATATTTGGAATTGTGCGAAATCAGGCGGTGGCGCTTGCCGGCGACGCCGTGCTTCACCTTGCCCGACGCGGTGAATTTGAAGCGCTTCTTCACACCGCTCTTGGTCTTCAGCTTGGGCATTTTGGTCTCCTTTGAAGTCCGCTTTGGTGTCGACCTGGCAGCCCTTTCAGCCAGCCGACACAATCGGAAGCGGGGCGCTTAGGTGGATTCGCCCGGAAATGCAAGCGATTCGGCGATCAAAAGCTCGCGCCATCGACCTTCTGGATATTCAGGGCATCGAGATCTGCGGCTGGGACGCAGCGCAGGTTTACCGCCGCCATCTTCGATCCATCGGGCCCGGTTCCTACCGAAAAACTCTGGCACCCGCATGTGTCGCAGAACTGATGGTCGATATTATGCTTGTTGAACTTGTACGACTTCAGCCGCTCGGCGCCGCTCTCCAGGCGGAACCGGTCGATCGGAACGAAGGTCAGGAGGAAGCCCTTGCGGCGGCAGTGCGAGCAGTTGCAGCTCATCGCCGTATCGGGAATGTCGCCTTCGACCGTGTAGGTCACTGCGCCGCAATGGCAGCTGCCTTCATACGCCATGTCCGTTCCTCTCCTATCTAGTGGTGACAGGCGAGCCCCTCGATCACATCCTCGAGCCGCGCCGGATCGCCCAATGCGATGACATGGCCCTGGCTCTCGCGGTGCAGCGGGTCGCCGTTCCAGTCGCACATCGTCCCGCCCGCGCCCTCGACGACGGGCACGAGCGCGGCGAAGTCGTGGAGCTTCAGCCCTGCCTCGACCACCAGATCGATATGGCCGCAGCTGAGCAGGCCGTAATTATAGCAGTCGCCGCCGAAGAGCATCCGCCTGTGCGACGTCTTTGCGGCGAGCGCCATGAAATGCTCGCCGTCATGGTCGCTGAAATACTGCGGCCCCGTCGTCGCGAGCACCGCATCGGACAGGCTGCGGCAGCTGCGCGTCGTCGCGGGTTTGCCGTTGAACAGCGTCCCATGGCCGGTCGCGCCGACCCAGCGCTCGCCGGTGACCGGCTGGTCGATGATCCCGATCAGCGGCCAGCCGTCCTGCAAAAGCGCGATCAGCGTGCCGAAGATCGGGCGTCCGGCCATGAAGCTGACCGTGCCGTCGATCGGGTCGAGCACCCATTGGCGCGCGGCCTCGGGGCGCTCGGCGCCATATTCCTCGCCGACGATGCCGTCGCGCGGCGCCTCGGCACCGAGCAGGCGGCGCATCGCGGCTTCGGCGGCGCGGTCGGCCTCGGTCACCGGCGAAGCGTCGCTCTTGGCTTCGTGCGTCCACTGGGACCGAAAAAGCGGACGGATCGCTTCGCCGGCGGCGTCGGCGAGGCGGTTGGCGAGAGCAAGATCGGAGGCGAGGCTCATCTAGCGGCTCCAGGCCAAGGAATAAATCCCGTATCCCCGCGAAGGCGGGGGTACACAACAACCAAAGGCGGCGTCATGACAACCGGCCTAGTCGAAGAGCGAGGAGACGCTCGTTTCGTCGGCGATGCGCTTGATCGCTTCGCCGAGCAGCGGCGCGACGGTGAGCGTGCGGACCTTGGCGCTGTCGTTCACCGCGTCGGTCGGCTGGATCGAATCGGTGATGACGAGTTCGGTGAGTTCGCTCGCATCGACGCGCGCGACCGCGCCGCCCGACAGCACGCCATGCGTGCAATAAGCGACGACGCCTTCGGCGCCCGCGGCCTTCAGCGCGGAGGCGGCGTTGCAGAGGGTGCCGGCAGAGTCCACGATATCGTCGATGAGGATGCAGAAGCGGCCCGCGACATCGCCGATGATGTTCATCACTTCGGATTCGCCCGCGCGCTCGCGGCGCTTGTCGACGATGGCGAGCGGCGCATTGTCGAGGCGCTTCGCCAGCGCGCGCGCGCGCACGACCCCGCCGACGTCGGGCGACACGACCATCAGATTCTTGTCGCCGAAGCGCGCCTGGATGTCGGCGCTCATCACCGGCGCGGCGTAAAGATTGTCGGTCGGAATGTCGAAAAAGCCCTGGATCTGCCCGGCGTGCAGGTCGATCGCGAGCACGCGGTCGGCGCCCGAGGTGGTGATGAGGTTCGCGACGAGCTTGGCCGAGATCGGCGTGCGCGGGCCGGGCTTGCGGTCCTGCCGCGCATAGCCGAAATAGGGAACGACCGCGGTGATGCGCTTCGCCGACGCGCGGCGCAGCGCGTCGTTGATGATGAGCAATTCCATCAGATTGTCGTTCGCGGGGAAATTGGTCGGCTGGACGACGAACACATCCTGTCCGCGGACATTTTCGTGGATTTCGACGAAGACTTCCTCGTCGGCGAAGCGGCGCACGCTGGTGTCGGTCAGCGGCAGTTCGAGATAGTCGGCGATCGCGCGGGCCAGCGGCAGGTTGCTGTTGCCGGAGATGAGTTTCATGGGGTGCAGGGCCCTTTCGCGGCGGATGGGATTGCGCGCCCCCTTAGCCAGCGCGGGCGCGAAGGGGAAGGGGTTAAAGGGGCGACGGCCGCCCGCTGGCGCCGTCTGCGTTCGCGTCGCCGCAATCCCTGTCTGCTTGGTCGTTGCAATCGCGCGCGCCGGGGGTAAGGCTCGCCGCCATGATCGACCGCGCCGACACGCTCACCATCGTCCTGTCGCAGATGACCCAGGCGGTCGGCGACCTCGCGGCCAATGCCGATGCGATGCGCGCGGTTCGTGCGCGGCACGGGCAAGCCGACCTCATTCTTTATCCCGAGCTGCAACTGATCGGCTATCCCCCCGAAGATCTGGTGCTGAAGCCCGCGCTCGCGACACGCGCCGCCGCGCTGCTCGCCGAACTGGCCGCCGAGACCGCCGATGGCGGCCCGGCGATGCTGGTGGGATCGGTCGAGCGCGACGCGGACGGCAAGCTCTATAATATCGTCGCGCTGCTCGATGGCGGCCGCGTGATCGCGACGCGGCGCAAGCATGAACTGCCCAATTACGGCACCTTCGACGAAAAGCGCGTGTTCGCGCCCGGCCCGCTGCCCGACATTGTCGAATGGCGCGGGGTGAAGCTGGGCCTGCCGATCTGCGAGGATGGCTGGCTGCCGACGGTGTGCCGCCATCTCGCGGCACAGGGCGCCGAACTGCTGATCTCGGTCAACGGCAGCCCCTATGAGATCGACAAGGATGAGCGGCGCCTCTCGCAGGTGTTCGCCGCGCGCGTCGCCGAAACCGGCCTGCCGCTCATCTTCCTCAACCGCATCGGCGGGCAGGATGAGCTGGTGTTCGATGGCTGCTCCTTCGTGCTGAACGGCGACGGCAGCACCGCGCATCGCCTGACCGACTGGGAGGCGGAGGAGCGGGTCACGCGCTGGACAAAAGACGCAGCAAGCTGGCGCTGCGACGTCGGCGCGATCGCCGAATGGGAAGCGCGCCCCGCCGACATCTATAGCGCGATGATCCTGTCGTTGCGCGACTATGTCGAGCGCAACCGCTTCCCCGGCGTCGTGCTCGGCCTGTCGGGGGGGATCGATTCGGCGCTCTGCGCCGCGATCGCCGCCGACGCGCTCGGCCCCGACAAGGTCTGGTGCGTGATGCTGCCGAGCCGTTTCACCAGTCACGAAAGCCTGGCCGATGCCGAAGGGTGCGCGAAGATGATCGGTTGCCGTCTCGACACCATCCCGATCGCCCCGGCGGTCGAGGCGTTCGACGCGATGCTCGCGGGCAGCTTCGCCGACCGCGACGTCGATATCACCGAGGAGAATGTCCAGTCGCGTATCCGCGGCGTGACGCTGATGGCGCTCAGCAACAAATTCGGTCCGATGCTGCTGACGACGGGCAACAAGAGCGAGATGAGCGTCGGCTATGCGACCATCTATGGCGACATGGCGGGCGGCTATAATCCGTTGAAGGACGCTTACAAGATGACGGTCTTTGCGCTCGCGAAGTGGCGCAATGACAATGTGCCGCGGCTGTCGCGCAACCGGCGCGCGCCCGTGATGCCCGATACGATCATCACCAAGCCGCCGAGCGCCGAACTGCGCCCCGACCAGACGGATCAGGACAGCCTGCCGCCCTATGAGGATCTCGACCGGATGCTGCATATGCTCGTCGAGGAGGAAGCGAGCGTCGACGATGTCGTGGCGCGCCACGGCTTCGACCGCGACGCGGTGGCGCGGATCGAACGGCTGCTCGCCATTGCCGAGTACAAGCGCCGCCAGGCGCCGCCGGGGGTCAAGCTCTCGACGCGCAACTTCGGTCGCGACCGGCGCTATCCGATCACGCACGGGTTCCGGACGGGATAGCGCCGGAACAGAGGAGGAGGATAAGGATCATGTTGGCATTGGGGTCGAAGGCGCCGGCGGACCGGGCCGAACGGGTGCTCGACATATTGCGGATCACGGTGGCGCTGCTCATCCTGATTCACGGCGTCTACCGGCTCGCGGCCGATCTGGTCGTCCCCTTCGGCACCTGGCTCGACAGCCTTGGCTTTCCTTATGGCTATGGCTGGGCGATGGCGGTGACGATTTACGAGCTGGTCGGTCCCGCGTTGATGCTCGCGCGCCGCTGGACCAGCCTTGCCGCGCTCGGCCACGCCTTCATCCTGACATTGGGCATGATCCTCGTCCATATGCCCGCCGGCTGGTTCGTCGTCGGCGGCGGGCGCAACGGCATGGAATATAGCGTGTTGCTGATCGTTGCGCTGCTCGCGATCGCCTGGGCCTATTGGCCGGCGCGGGAACGCGCGGCGCGATAAATATCGCCAGCGGGGCGGCAATGCGGCTATAGGCGCGCGCCATGACCGTCACGACCCGCTTCGCCCCTTCGCCGACCGGCCGGCTCCACGTCGGCAACGTTCGCACCGCGCTCCACAACTGGTTGTGGGCGCGCAAGCATGGCGGGCGCTTCCTGCTGCGCATCGACGACACCGATCTCGAGCGGTCGAAGGAGGAATATGTCGCGGGCATTCGCGCCGACCTTGCGTGGCTGGGGCTCGACGTGGACGGCGAGGCGCGGCAGTCGATGCGCTTCGCGCTCTACGAGGCCGAGTTCGAGAAACTGAAGGCGACCGGCCGCGTCTATGCCTGTTACGAAACGCCCGAGGAGCTGGAGATTCGCCGCAAGATCCTGCTCTCGCGCGGGCTGCCCCCCGTCTATGAGCGCAAGCCCGAGGGGACGCCGGCGCCCGAAGGCGTCGCGCCGCACTGGCGCTTCCGGCTCGACCATGATGCGCCGATCATATGGACCGACCTCATTCGTGGGCCGCAGCACTTCGAGCCGAAGACGATGTCCGACCCCGTCGTGCGCCGCGCCGACGGCAGCTGGCTTTACCTGTTGCCGAGCGTGATCGACGACATTGCGATGGGCATCAGCCATGTCGTGCGCGGCGAGGATCATGTGTCGAACACCGCCGCGCAGGTGCAAATGTTTGCCGCGCTCGGCGCCGCGCCGCCCGCCTTCGCGCACGAGGCGCTGCTCGTCGGAACCGAGGGCAAATTGTCGAAGCGGCTGGGCTCGCTCGGCATGGACGCGCTGCGCGAACAGGGGATCGAGCCGATCGCGCTCGCCGCGCTGCTCGCGCGGCTCGGCACCAGCGATCCGGTCGAGCCGGTGACCGATATGGCACCGCTGATCGCGGGCATCGACTTCGCGCGCTTCGGCCGCGCGCCGGCGCGTTTCGACGAGGCCGAACTGGCGCTGCTGGGCCAGAAGATCCTGCACCACAGTGATTATGCCGCGGTGGCAAACCGCCTGCCCGCGGCGATCGACGAGGCTCGCTGGAACGCGATTCGGCCCAATCTGGCGACCGTTGCCGAGGCGGCCGACTGGGTGGCGGTGTTCGACGGGCCGTTCGTCCCGCCCGCGGCCGAGGCGGTCGACCGTCCGGTGCTGGCCGCCGCGGCAAAGGCAGCGCCGGGCATCGACTGGAGCGCCGACCCGTGGCGCGCGCTCACCGCCGCGGTGAAGGCAGCGACGGGGGCGAAAGGCCGCGCGCTGTTCCTGCCACTGCGCCGCGCGCTCACCGCGCGCGACCATGGTCCCGACATGGCCGAGCTGTTGCCGCTGATCGCGAAGGAGGAGGCGATCGCGCGACTGGCGGCGGCCGGGGGGGCGTAAGGAAGGCCACCATTGCGGCCCTGCGGAGGCAGGGGTCCATCACCCGGGCTTTCGGTTTGGGTAACGGGCTGCTTGGCGTGGGTTTGAATCGTCCTCATCTCGACACGAACGGATTCGGGGATGATGCGGATTTAACGCGCGCCGCGCTGAAAATCGGCGGCAGGAGATGGGCCCCTGCCCTCGCAGGGGCACAAGGGGCAGACCCAAGCAATCAACTTGACAATTAAGTGATGTTATAACATTATTATCTCCAGACCGGGCTGATGGCGGCGGTCGACCGCCGCCGGGGCCGGGTCGCAAGGCGAGGAGAGATGCCATGACCCTGATACCTCTGATTTCGGCGATGATGACCACGCCCGAAGCGACCGCCGCGCCCGCGGCGCGCGCGGCGACATCGGCCCGCGCCGTCTATGGCAGCGATCGCCGTCGCCATCCGGTCGCGGCGCTTCTTGCGGTCGCCCTGCCCGCCGCGCTCGTCGCCGTCGCCGCGCTGTCGCCGATGATCGTGGTGCCGCCGCCCAAATCCGAACCCATCACCGGCACGCTGATCGAACTGCCCAAGCCGCCGCCGCCCGAACCGGCAGAGGCTGCCAGGCCGACGCCGAAAACCGCCTCGGCGACCGAAACGGTCGCGCCGCGCGTCGAAACCGTGCCGCTGGACAACGACCGCGTCGTCGTCGGGCCGGTGATCCCCGACGCGCGGCCGGCCGATCCCGGCCCGCCCGCGATCACCGCCGATCCGCCCGCGCCGAAACTGGTGCTTGCCGAACTCGACGCGCGCTTTGCCGGGGCGTTCCAGCCCGACTATCCGGCGCGCGAGCAGCGGCGCGGGGTCGAGGGGGTCGTGAAGGTGCGCGTGCTCATCGGCACCGACGGCCGCGTGAAGGCGGTCGAACTGGTGAGCAGCGACAGCCCCGGCTTCTTTGAAGAGACGAAGCGGCGCGCGCTTTCCAAATGGCGCTTCAGGCCCGCGACGCGCGACGGCGTGCCCGAGGAAAGCTGGAAAGTGATGACCGTGCGCTTTCAGATAAGGAATGGCTGACCCCTCCCGGACGGGCGGCCGATGCGCCGCTCGTCCTTCCTTTCGCTTGACAGAAGCGCCGAATCCCGCCAAAGGCGCGCGGATATCGAAGGGCGGCGCGGCGTCGCGCGGCCCTTTCATGTTTTTCACACCAACGTCGGGGCCGCTAGTCCCGCGGCATCCACCGGGCCACCGGCGGATGTGCCATTACTTCGAGGAACAAGGCCATGGCCAAGCCGACGACCGTCAAGATCAAGCTGGTGAGCACCGCCGACACGGGCTTTTTCTATGTCACCAAGAAGAACCCGCGCACGATGACCGAGAAGATGACGGTGCGCAAATATGACCCGCGTGCGCGCAAGCATGTCGAGTTCAAGGAAGCCAAGATCAAGTGACGCATTCGCCCGTGCGGCAGGGCCGCGCGGTCTGAAAATGCGTCATCCCCGCGCAGGCGGGGAAGCCGAAGGGCGGCCATGGCGCCGCCCTTTTTCGCGTCCGCGACGCGCGGCCTGTGGGCCGCGCCGGATCAGATGCGGTCGATCGCGCCCGTGTCGAGCAGCGGCGCGGCATCCATTTCGCGCGCGCCGAGGATGTCGGCGAGCCGCTCGGTGCCCGCAAGAATCATCGCCTGTTCCCACGTCGGCAGCGCGGCGAAGCGCGCGGCGAAGATTTCCTGCAACATGTCGGGCGCTTCGGCGAGGCAGCGGCGGCCCTTGTCGGTCGCGGCGAGCAGCACGCGCCTTTTGTCCTCGGCGCTGCGCGACCGGGTGGCGAGGTCGAGCGCAACGAGGCGGTCGACGATCGCCGTCACCGTCGCGTGGCCGAACTCCAGCCGCTGTGCGACAAGCCCCGGCGTCACATTGCCGCCCGCGTCGATCTCGCGCAGCACGAGCAGCTGCGACGGGGTGAGACCGGTGGCGGCGGCGATGCGCCGCGTCCCGCCCTCGGCCGCGCGCAGCACGCGGCGCAGCGCCTTCAGCGTGGCAGTGGCGATCTCGCTTTCCATCGCCTTCACTTAGCTGGGCGGCGCAGCGGCGCCAAACCGATTTTCAAGTGCCGCGCGATCATCAATTTATTTCAATAAACGAAAGATATTTCTGGCAACGGGTTGCGTCGCGATGCAACAATCCTATATTTCGCGCGATTCATCATTCGATCGGCGCGTGACGCGTCAGCATTTGTTTCAGGAGATGAAATATATTGGACCGGTCAAAAGACGCGGAGCCCCTGCCCACGCCGAAAGACCCGGACGCATCGGCGGCCGCTTCGTCCGACCTGCGCTTTCGCCGTCCGGTCGCGGCCGACGGCCCGGCGGTCACCGCGCTGATCGCGGCCTGTCCGCCGCTCGACCGCAACTCGCGCTATTGCAACCTGCTCCAGTGCGAACATTTCGCCGACCAGTGCATCATCGCCGAGCGCGCGGGGCGCATCGTCGGCTGGGTGTCGGGTTATCGCCCGCCGTCGGACGGGCATGCCTTCTTCGTCTGGCAGGTCGCGGTGTCGGCCGAAGGTCGGGGGCGGCGGCTCGCGAGCCGGATGATCGCCGCGCTGCTCGCGCGGCCCGCGCAGGAGGGCGTGACGCACATGATCACGACGATCACCGCCGACAATCAGGCGTCGTGGGGGCTTTTCCGCGGCCTCGCCCGCGACTGGGATGCCGAGCTGGAGCGCACGCCGCTGTTTGAGCGCGAGACGCATTTCGCGGGCGCCCACGCCACCGAATATCTGGCCCGCATCGGGCCGTTCGACCGCATGAAAATCGACGCAGAACAGGGATAGATGATGATTACGACACCGCAACCGTCCGGCACGCTTCCGGATCGGAGCATTTATGAGCGCCGCGAATCGGCGGTGCGCAGCTACGCCCGGTCGATGCCGCGCCAGTTCGGCAAGGCCGAGGGCGTGTGGATGCACGACGATCAGGGCGGGCGCTATCTCGACTTCCTGTCGGGCTGTTCGACGCTGAACTATGGCCACAACCACCCGATCCTGAAACAGGCGCTGCTCGACTATATCGCCGCCGACGGGATCGCCCACGGGCTCGACCTCCACACCGGTGCAAAGCGGGATTTCCTGGGCGCTTTCGAGGCGCTGATCCTGAAACCGCGCGGGCTTGATTATCGCGTCATGTTCACCGGCCCGACCGGCACCAATGCCGTCGAGGCGGCGATCAAGCTCGCGCGCAAGGTGACGGGCCGCGAGATGGTGATCGCCTTTACCAACGGCTTTCACGGCATGACCCTGGGCGCGCTCGCCTGCACCGGCAATGCGACCAAGCGCGGCGGCGCGGGCGTGCCGCTGAGCCACGTCGCTCACGAGCCCTATGACGGCTATTACGGCCCCGAGGTCGACACCGCCGAGCTGCTCGAACAACGGCTCGCCGACCCGTCGAGCGGGCTCGACGCCCCGGCGGCGATCCTCGTCGAAACGGTGCAGGGCGAAGGCGGGCTCAACGCTGCGTCGGCCGAATGGCTGCGCCGCATTGCGGGAATCGCGAAGGCGCATGGCGCGCTGCTGATCGTCGACGACATTCAGGCGGGCTGCGGCCGCACCGGCAGCTTCTTCAGCTTCGAGGATATGGGCTTCACCCCCGACATCGTCACGCTGGCGAAATCGCTGTCGGGCATGGGCCTGCCCTTTGCGCTGACCCTGCTCCGCCCCGAGCTCGACCAATGGTCGCCGGGCGAGCATAATGGCACCTTCCGCGGCAACAACCATGCCTTTGTCACCGCGACCGCCGCGCTGCGCCATTTCTGGGCGACCGACGATTTCCAGCGCGACATAGGCCGCCGCGCCGCGCTGCTCGAAACCCGCCTCGCACGCATCGCCGCCGACCATGGGTTCGAGGTGCGCGGCCGCGGCATGATGCGCGGCGTCAATGTCGGATCGGGCGAGCTCGCCGCGAGCGTCACCGCCGCCTGCTTCGACGCGGGGCTGATTATCGAGACCAGCGGCGCGCATGACGAGGTGATCAAGGTGCTCGCCCCGCTCGTCATCGACGACGCGGTGCTCGGCGCCGGGCTCGACATTCTCGAAACCAAGATCCGCGAGGCGATGGCCGCCGATTACGCCGTCGCCGCCGAATAAGAACAGGAGAAACCGACATGATCGTTCGCAACCTGGGCGACATCCGCAAGACCGACCGCAACGTCCGTTCCGACGGCTGGGCCAGCGCCCGCCTGCTGCTCAAGGACGATGGCATGGGCTTTTCCTTCCACGTCACCACCCTCTTCGCGGGCAGCGAGCTCAAGATGCACTATCAGAACCATCTGGAAGCGGTGCTGGTGCTGAAGGGCACGGGCACGATCGAGGATCTGGCGACCGGCGAGGTTCACGCGCTGCGCCCCGGCGTGATGTACGCGCTCGACGACCATGACCGCCATATCGTGCGGCCCGAAACCGACATTCTGACCGCCTGCGTCTTCAACCCGCCGGTCACCGGTCGCGAAGTGCATGACGAAAGCGGCGCCTATCCGGCCGACCCGGAGCTGGCGCGCGAGCCCGTCGCCGCCGACTGACCTTCACCCGAACCAGAAAGGGAGACGTCCGATGCAAGACCTCTACCCCTCGCGCCAGAGCGCGGACGCCGAAATGCGGCCGCGGCTGGACCCCGTCGTCCATGGCGAATGGACCAACGACGCGCCGATCAGCGCACGGCAGGCCGCGGCGTTCGACCGCGACGGCTATATCGTGCTCGAGGATATTTTTGCGGCCGACGAAGTCGCCTTCCTGCAAAGCGCCGCGCGCGACCTGCTCGCCGATCCGGCGGCGCTCGACGCCGACACGATCGTCACCGAGCAACAAAGCAACGAGATCCGCTCGATCTTCGAGATTCACGCGCAAAGCCCGGTGATGGCGCGCCTAGCCGCCGACGCGCGGCTGGCCGATGTCGCGCGCTTCCTGCTTGGCGACGAGGTGTATATCCACCAGTCGCGGCTGAACTATAAACCCGGCTTCAAGGGCAAGGAGTTCTACTGGCACAGCGATTTCGAGACCTGGCATGTCGAGGACGGGATGCCGCGGATGCGCGCGCTGTCGATGTCGGTGCTGCTCGCCGAAAACACGCCGCACAACGGGCCGCTGATGGTGATTCCGGGCTCGCACCGCACCTACCTCACCTGCGTCGGCGAAACCCCCGACGATCATTATCTGAGCTCGCTCAAGAAGCAGGAATATGGCGTCCCCGACGAGGAAAGCCTTGCCGAGCTGGCGCACAAGCATGGCATCGTCGCGCCGACGGGCAAGCCGGGGACGGTGATCCTGTTCGACTGCAATCTGATGCACGGGTCGAACGGCAATATCACGCCCTTTCCGCGCGCCAACGCCTTCCTCGTCTATAATGCGGTGAGCAACCGGCTCGAAAAGCCCTTCGGGGTCGAAAAGCCGCGCCCCTGGTTCCTCGCCAACCGCGACGAACCCGAGGCGTTGACGGTGGCGCGCGGGCCGCTCATCGAAGCGGTGCCGGCATGAACGGGCGGCATAGCGTCGAAAAGATCGGCGGCACCTCGATGGCCGCGACGGCGACCCTGTTCGACAATGTGCTGATCGCGGGGCGGTCGGGCGCCGACCTTTATAACCGTATCTTCGTCGTCTCGGCCTATGCCGGGATGACCGACCTCCTGCTCGAGAACAAGAAGACGGGCGCCCCCGGCGTCTATGGCCATTTCGTCGACGACGATGATGCCGATGCGTGGCGCCGCGGCATGGCGGCGGTGCGCACCGCGATGCACGCGCGCAATGCCGAGATGTTCGTGCGCGGCGAAAGCCGGGCCGAGGCCGACCGCTTCGTCGACGCGCGGATAGACGCCGTTACCGCCTGCCTCGACGATCTTGCGCGGCTGCGCAGCCACGGGCGCTTCGGGCTCAAGGACCAGCTCGCCACCGTGCGCGAACTGCTCGCCGGGATCGGCGAAGCGCACAGCGCGCACAGCACCGCGCTGCTGCTGCGCGACCGCGACGTCGACGCGCGCTTCATCGACCTGACGCTGTGGGACCAGGACGATCTTCGCAGCCTTGACGAACGGATCGGGGAGGCTTTTGCCGCGATCGACCTGACGACGACGCTGCCGATCGTCACCGGCTATGCCGGGTGCGAGGGCGGCATGGTGCGACGCTATGCGCGCGGCTACACCGAAATGACCTTTTCGCGCATCGCCGTCCTGACCGGCGCGCGCGAGGCGATCATCCACAAGGAGTTCCACCTTTCGAGCGCCGATCCGAAGCTGGTCGGCGAGGACAAGGCGCGCAAGATCGGCCGCACCAATTACGACGTCGCCGACCAGCTGGCGAATCTGGGGATGGAGGCCATTCATCCCGGCGCCGGGCGCGGGCTGCGCCAGTCGGGCATTCCGCTGCGCGTCCGCAACACCTTCGACCGCGAGGACGAAGGCACGCTCGTCACCGGCGACTATGTCTCCGACGTCCCGCGCGTCGAGATCGTCACCGGGCTGCGTCAGGTTCAGGCGCTGCAATTCTTCGAACAGGATATGGTCGGGGTGAAGGGGTATGACGCCGCGATCCTCGACACGCTGACGCGCCACAAGATCTGGATCGTCAGCAAATCGTCGAATGCGAACACGATCACCCATTATCTGTCGGCAAGCGCCGCCGCGGTGAACAGGGTGATCGCCGACCTGCAGGACCAATATCCCGACGCGGCCATTTCGGCGCAGCCGGTGGCGATGGTGTCGGTGATCGGCAGCGACATCGCGCGTCCCGGTCTCGTCCCCGATGCGCTGGCCGCGCTCGACGCGGCGGGCGTCCCGATGATCGCGATGCAGCATCAGATCCGCAACGTCGATATCCAGTTCCTCGTCGACCCGCGCGACTTCGACACGGCGGTGCGGGCGCTGCATCGCGCGTTGGTCGAGCGCGACGCGAGGGGTCACGAAAAGCGACGCGCCGCCTGACGGTCGCACCCGACGCCGCCGATGCTCGCTGTCATCACCCCCGTTCGCAGCCTGCTCGTCGCCATCTTCGTGATGATGGCGGGCAGCGGCTTCCTGTCGACGCTGATCGGCCTCCGGCTCGAACGCGCGGGCAGCGGGACGATGGTGATCGGCCTGATCGCCACCGCCTATTTCGGCGGGCTGGTGCTCGGCGCCCTGCGCGCGGGCGATGTCGTGCGCCGCGTCGGCCATATCCGCGCCTTTGCCGCCTTCGTCGCGCTCTTGTCGGCGAGCACGCTCACCTATGCGCTGTTCCAGCATCCCCTGCTCTGGGGCGCGCTGCGCCTTGTCGACGGCCTGTGCATCGCGGGGGTGTTCATCTGCGTCGAAAGCTGGCTCAATGACCGCGCCGAGGCCGAAACGCGCGGGACGGTGCTCGCTTTCTATATGGTCGCGCTCTATTCGGGGCAGGCGATCGGGCAGTTGCTGTTGCGTTCGGGCAATAGCGCGCCCCAAATCCCCTTCGAGCTTGCCTCGGTCCTCATCTCGCTCGCGATCATCCCCGTCTGCCTGACCCGCGCCGCCGCGCCGACGCTCGAGGATGCGGCGTCGCTGCCGCTGCGGCGGCTGTTCAAGGCGTCGCCGCTCGGCGTCGCGGGCGCGGGGATGACGGGGCTGCTGCTTGGCGCCTTTTATGGCCTCGCCGCCATTTATGCGCGGCGGATCGGGCTCGGCCTCGGCGACACCGCAACCTTCATGATGACCGTCATCCTCGGCGGCGTCGCGCTGCAATGGCCGCTCGGCCGTCTGTCCGACCGTTTCGACCGGCGGCGCGTCATCATCGCCTGCTTCGCCGCGACGGCGGGCGTCAGCATCGCGCTCGCCATGGCGCCGACGGGCGCGCTGATCTTCGCGCTCGGCGCGCTGTTCGGCGGGCTCAGCTTCGCGCTCTATCCGCTGTGCGTCGCCTTTGCCAACGACCGGCTGCTGCCGTCGGAGCGCGTCACCGCGAGCGGCCAGCTCGTGCTCCTCTATTCGGTCGGCGCCGCGCTCGGCCCGATCGGCGCGGCGGCGGCGATGAGCGCGTCGGGGGCGGGCGGCCTTTTTCTCTTTATCGCATCGGCGGCCGCGATGATGCTCGCCTTCGGCCTCTGGCGCCTCGCCGCCAGCGACCCCGTGCCGGGCGCCGCGCAGCAGGATTTCCAGATCCTGCCGCGCACGACGCCCGTTGCCGCGCTGCTCGACCCCGCCGGCCCCGAACCCCACCCGGAAAACAGGTGACCCATGGACAAGACGCTGCTCCCTCACGCCCCCGGACACCCGCCGCCGTTCCGCGAACCCTCGCCGCTCCACCGCGCGGTCGGTGCGTCGGCGCTCGGCAATGCCGTCGAATGGTTCGACTATGGCATCTATGCCTATGGCGTGACCTATATCTCGGCCGCGCTCTTTCCCGGCGAGACCGAGGAAGCGGTGCTGTTCGCGCTCGCGACCTTTGCCATCTCCTTCCTCGTGCGGCCCCTCGGCGGGCTGTTCTGGGGTCCGCTCGGCGATCGCATCGGGCGCAAGTCGGTGCTCGCGATGACGATCCTGTTGATGGCGGGCGCGACCTTCGCGGTGGGACTCATTCCATCCTATGACAGCATCGGCTTCTGGGCGCCGACGCTGCTCGTCGTCCTGCGCATGGTGCAGGGGTTTTCGACCGGCGGCGAATATGGCGGCGCGGCGACCTTCATGGCCGAATATGCCCCCGACGACCGGCGCGGCTTTTACGGCAGCTTCCTCGAGTTCGGGACGCTCGCGGGCTTTTCCTTCGGCGCGGCGCTGATGCTCGGCTATTCGCTCTATCTCGGCGATGCCGCGATGCACGAATGGGGCTGGCGCATTCCCTTCCTGATCGCCGGGCCGATCGGCCTCATCGGCATGTATGTGCGCTCGAAGATGGAGGATACGCCGGTGTTCCGGGCGGAAATGGCCTCGGCCGAGCGGCGCGAACCGCCGGGATTGCTGACGCTGATGCGCGATTACTGGCGCCCCTTGCTCGTCGTCGGCGGGCTGGTGGTGGCGCTCAATGTCGTCAACTATTCGCTGCTCAGCTATATGCCGACCTATCTCCAGCGGCGCATCGGCCTGTCGAGCGAGGAGGCGCTGCTCGTGCCGATCATCGGCATGCTCTTCATGATGTGCTTCCTGCCCTTTGCCGGCGCGCTGTCGGACCGGATCGGGCGGCGGCCGATGTGGCGCTGGTCGCTGATTGGCCTCTTCCTGTTCGTCGTGCCGCTCTACATGCTGATCGGCACGGGCTTCGCCGGCGCGGTCGCCGCCTTCATGGCGCTCGGCCTTCTCTATGTGCCGCAGCTCGCGACGATCTCGGCGACCTTTCCCGCGATGTTCCCGACCGCGGTGCGCTTCGCGGGCTTTGCCGTCGCCTATAATATCTCGACCTCGATCTTCGGCGGCACCGCGCCGATGATCGGCAGCGGCCTGATCAGCCTGACCGGCGACCCGCTGATGCCGGCTTATTATATGATGCTTGCCTGCCTCGTCGGGCTCGCCGCGCTGCGCTTCATGCCCGAAACCGCGGGGCGTTCGCTCCACGAAGACCCGTTCGGGCGGAACCGGTGAAAGCTCAGCGCCGCCAGCCGCGCGCGCGCGCGGCGCGTTCGGCGGCGGCGTCGAACGGTTCGCCGACCATCATCGCCGCCGCGTCGGCCGCCAGCGCGCCCGCGTTTGCCTGGCGATAGGGGGCGTCCGTCGTCCGCCCGCCCAACGTGCGTTCGAGCGTCCAGCCGCCCGCGTCGCGGCAGCCGATGCCCGACAGGGCGGCGCCTTCGAAACTGCGGCAGACACGGCCCTCTCGATCGCGAAAGCTGAGGCCGATGCGGATCGCGGCGTCGGCACCCTGCGTCGACGCGAGCTGCGTATCGAGCGCCGCCGCCAGCGCGCCCGATGCGACGAGTGCGCCGCCGCGTTCGGTCACCTCCGCCGCGGGCGCCCACGGCCGCAGGCCGATCGTCAGGCCGAGCAGCAGCGACGCCGCGAGTGCGCCCATCTGCGCGGGTGCAAGGCGCCATCGCCTGCTCTCGCGGCGCGCGGCGAGGCTGGTATCGACCACAGGGGCCTTCGCCGCGTCGTTCAGCAGCGCGCGGAGCCGGTCGGGGACCGCCTCGGCGGCGACCGGCGCATAATGGGCGACGAGCCGCGCCTTCAGCGCGCGGTGGCGTGCGATTTCGGCGGCAAGCGCCGGGTCGGCCTCCGCCTCGCGCTCGATGCGGCGCGCGGTGAGGTCGTCGAGCTCGCCGTCGACATAGGCGGTAATGGTGGCGGGATCGAACCTCATGCCGCTTCTCCCAAAAGCTGCATCAACGTGTCGCGGCCGCGCGCGAGGCGCGAGGTGACGGTGCCGACCGGCACGTCGAGGATTTCGGCGGCCTCGCGATAGGCATAGCCTTCGACGAGGACGAGCATGACGACCTCGCGCTGCTCGTCGGGCAGGCGCGCCATCGCACCGTCGACGTCGCCGCGCAGCGCGCCGGCCTCGACCTCGGCGGCGCCGTCGCCCGCGACCTGCGTTGCCGCCTCGTCGATCGGAGCGTGAACGCCGCGCCGACCTGCGGCGCGGCGCTCGTCGATCCACAGATTTCGGGTAATGCGATACATCCAGCTGTCCAGTCTTGTTCCATCCTGCCATTGATCGCGCGACTTCAGCGCGCGCTCGATCGCCGCCTGGCACAGATCGTCGGCGTCGGGCGCGCTTTGCGTCAGGCCGCGCGCGAAACGGCGCAGCCGCGGCAGCAGCTCGATCAGTTCCTCTTCAAAGCGCATCGTCGCCTTTTCGATTGCCTGTGGACGAAACGATGTCCTTCTATCGTTTCTTCCCTATCGTGCTATTTTTTTCGCGAAGGCGGGCGCTGCGCGCCCGGAAAGGCCGAGATGAGACATGTGATCGCAGCCATGCTGGCGCTATGCCTCCTGTCCGTTGCGGCGGGCCCGCGCGTCGCGGCGCAGGTTGCGCTGCCGCCGGTCGCGCTTCCCGACACGGGGCGCCTGCTGCCGGACGTGCCCGACCTGGCCGCCGAGCCGCTGGCGACGGCGGGGGATGAGTTGCGCCGCCTGCGGCTCGACCGGATCGCCGCGCTGGTCGGCGCCCGTCGCGCGCATATCGAGCGCGACGCGCGCGGCGAACCCGCGGTGCGCGGCGTGCTCGTCGCCATCGGCGCCGACGCCGCGATGATCGCGCGCGCACGCGCGGCGGGCTTTGCACTCATCGACCGCGAACGGCTCGACGCGCTCGATCTCGACATCGTGCGTTTCCGCGTGCCCGACGGCCGCAGCCTGAAACGCGCGCAGAAACAGCTCGCCCGATTATTGCCTGATGTCGAGGTCGACGTCGATCACATCTATTTTGCGAGCGGGCCGGGCGGCGCGCTGCCGGGGGCTGCGCTCGCGACGGCCGCGGGGGCGGACGGCGGGGCCGCGCCGCTCGGCCTGATCGACGGGGGCGTCGCCGCGCATCCGTCGGTGGCGGGGCGCGTCGAACAACGGGGATTTGCCCGCGGCGCTCCCGCCGCGAGCCGTCACGGGACGGCGGTTGCCTCGCTGCTCGTCGGCGAGGGCGCGGTGCGGGGCGCCGCGTCGGGGCAGCGCCTGCTCGCCGCCGACGTCTATGGCGCCGACCCCGCGGGCGGCAGCGCCAGCGCGATCGCCCGCGCCCTCGGCTGGCTCGCGGCGCGCCGCGTCGCGGTGACGACGATCAGCCTCGTCGGTCCCGACAACAGGCTGCTCGCGGCGGCGGTGGCGGCGGCGCAGCGCAAGGGAATGCTGATCGTCGCGGCGGTCGGCAATGACGGTCCTGCCGCGCCGCCTGCCTATCCCGCCTCCTATCGCGGCGTGCTCGCGGTCACCGGCGTCGACGCCCGCGGCCGCGCGCTTCCCGAAGCGGGGCGGGCGCTGCATGTCGACTTTGCCGCGCCCGGCGATGCCGTGCGCGCGGCGACGGGCCCGGCCAGCGTCGAACGGCTGCGCGGAACGTCCTTCGCCGCGCCGCTCGTCGCCGGTCGCCTTGCGCGCCGCTATCCCGCGGCGTCGATCGCGGCGATCGGCCCGGCGATCGCGGCGCTGGTGATGGAAGCGCGCGACCTTGGCCGCAAAGGGCGCGACAAAATCTACGGTCACGGCCTGGTTTGCGGCGATTGCGGCGGCTGAACGCCCCCAGGGCGATTTTTTTGGAAGAATATCCGCGGCGCCATCGTTCTTGCTTCAGGCCCATCCCCTCCGGGCCCCAATGCAGGAGTAAGGACAATGGCAAATCGCATTTTCATTCCGGCCCTCGCGCTTGCCGCGTCGGCCCTGGCTTTTTCGGCGCCGGCCGCGGCGCAGCTGCTCGGCGGCAGCGGCGGCCTTGGCGGCGGTCTTGGCGGAACGCTGGGCGGGACGCTCGGCAATCCGACCGGGCCGATCGGCGGCACGATCGGCAGCGCGGGCGAGCTGGCGGGTTCGGGCCGCGGCGATGCAAAGGTCGATCGCCGTTCGGGCCGCGTCGAAGGCCGCGGCAGCGCCGATGCGCGCGGCAGCGGTTCGGCCGACGCCAGCGGCAATCTGCTCGGCAGCACGCTGGGCGGCAGCGCCCAGGGGTCGGGCCAGGCCTCGGCCGGCGGCAGCGTCGGCGCGCAGGCGGTCGGCACCGATTTTGCTCGTGACACCGTTGGTGACACGGTCGGCGGCGCGCTCGGCACCGCGCGCGGCGCTGCCGCCACCGCCACCGGGACCGCGCAGGGCGCGGCCGGGGCTGTCCGCGACCGGGCTGGCGGTGCGCTGTCGAACGTCTCGGGCAGCGCCAGCGCCGCCGGTTCGGCCGCGGGCAGCTTTCAGGGCAGCCTTGGCCAGCTTGCCGCCGCCGGCAGCGGCGCGGCCAGCGGCAGCGGCATGTTCGCCGTCGCGCCGGGAATGCCCGTCACCGACCCGCGCGGCAAGGTGATCGGTTATGTCCAGGACGTGCGCCAGACGGGCCGCGGCGTGGTCGAGGCGGTGACCGTCGAGGTCGGTGATCGCGTCGCGACGCTTCCCGCCGCCAGCTTTGCCGGTTCAGGCGACGTGCTCGTCAGCGGCATGACCAAGGGCCAGCTCAAGGATATGGCGAAGGCGCAGGAGGAAGCGGGATCGGCCGGGCAGCCCGCCGCCTCGTCGGGACAGCCCGCCGCCGCGCAACCGGCCTCGGGTCGGCAGGCCGCGGGCGGACGCCCTCACGAACCGCGGAATCACGTCCGCAACAACTGACGCTGGCTGGATAAGGATCGGGGCGGGCCGCCACACGGCCCGCCCCTTTGCGTTGGCGGAGCGCCGTGCCGGTCGGCATGATCGTCGGCGAGGGACGGACGTGCTCCATTATGACGCCATCGCCGACATTGTTGCGCTGTCGCGCGCGCCGCCGTGCAGGCAGCATCGCCGGGTGACCGGAACCTGCGGCCATATCCACCTGATCCTTCCCGACCCGGTCGAGCGCGCGGCCTGTTTTCGCGTGCTGGCGGCGGGCGCGGCGCGCGTCGTGCGCGGCTTTGCGAGCGGCGATGACTGGCTCGCGGCGGGCGACGATCAAAGCTGCGCGGTGCTGCTGCTGCGCTGGGAACAGCCGGGGGTGAGCGATGGCGCGACGCTGCTTTCGCACGTAGCCGCGCGCGACGGCATCGCCGCCTTCGTCGCCGCCGAACGGCTCAGCGTCGCCGAATCGCGCGCTATTCTGCTGGCAGGCGCGCGCGACCTGCTGCCCGCGCCGCTCGACCCGCACCTTGTCCGCCGCGCGATCGACGCCGCGCTTGCCGAGCGCGCGGCGTGGCAGGCGGCGCGCGATCGTCAGCGCGCGGCCGCGGCGCGGCTCGCCGCGCTCACTCCGCGCGAGCGCGACATATTGGACGGCATCGCCGCCGGGCTCGGCAACAAGGCGATCGCGCGGCGGCTCGACCTCAGCCCGCGCACGGTCGAGGTCCACCGCGCGAACATCATGCGCCGCGCGGGCGCGGGCAATGTCGCCGAGCTGCTGCACCTGCGCTTCGTCGCCGAAGCGGCGCGCGCGGCGCCGGGCAATCGGGTCCATTTCGGCGCATGATCGCGCGGCCGCGGCGGCCGTTCTTGCGCGGTCTGCGCTATAAGGATCGGGAACGGCATGGCGCCCTTGTGTTGGTCCCCATTGGCGCGTCCGTTCATTCGCGTCCGGTCAACCCCACCTGGCTGTGCGCGCACGGCGGGGCCGGCAGGGAAAGCTCCCTGTCGGCCCTATTCCTTGGCGGTGACCAGCGCGCGCTGCTCGGCGCGCCCCATCGACAGAAGGATCGGGTCCGCCGCCTGCCGCGCCACGAACTCGGCCTTGCTGGCGATTCCCTGCCAGCTGATGCCGATCAGCGCCTGCGCGATCGCGCCGCCGAGCGTGTCGCCGGGGCCGGGCAGGATGATGACGTCGGGGGCGAACTCCCTGACCGCGACCTGCACCGAAAGGGCGAAATCATAGGGCGCGAGGATCTGGTGGCCGAAGGTGTAATCCCATAGCTCTGTCGGATCGGATGAAAAGCGCCGCCAGACATGGCCGCGCCCGTCGATCATCGGGATTGCGGGACCGCCGAACAGCGACGCAGGCAGCTCGGCCTTCGCCTTGTCCGAACTGCCGACCATCAGCGGCGTATGGAAGGGGCCGTGCCCCGCCAGGCGCAGCGGATCGCGCCCCGGCGTCGGCGGCGCTTCGGCGAGCAGCGCGGCAAGACCCTGCTCGTTGCCCGCGAGCACCAGCATCCCGGCAAGGTCGATCGACAGCGCGAGGTCGTGCCCCGGCCGCGCGTCGATCGCCGCGACGAGGCCCAGCAGCCGGTCGCGCAGCCCCGGCACCGGTCGCCAGTCTTCGTCGACGACTTGCAGCAGGATCTGCCCGCCAGGGCCGTGCGTCTGGCTGTTGAGCCCCATGGCATTGGCGATGCGGAACCCGTCCTCGATCGACACCGCGCCGCCCAGCGCGAGCGCGCTGTACCAGCCCATCGAATTGCCCGCGACGGCGACGACGTCATATTTGTCGCGGTCGATGCTGAGGTAATCGAGCGCGGTCGCGCTATAGATCAGCGGCGCCGCGACATCGCCGCGCATGTGCGTCGCGACGCTGAAGCGCTCGGCGCCGTCGAGTTCGCTCACCGTCGGCTGGCCGCGCATCCGGCGCTGGGCATCGAAATCGGCGATCAGCTCGGCGAAGCGCGCACCATGGAGCCGCGCGATGCTGCCGAGTTCGCCCTTGCCATAGGTGCCGCGGCCGGGCGCGACGACGATCGCGGTTTTCTTCGCTGCGGTCATCACAACCCCCTCATCCGTTCGTGCCGAGCCTGTCGAAGCACTGTTCTTCCTTCTGCGTCGTCAAAATATGGGATGGCCCTTCGACAAGCTCAGGGCGAACGGTTTTGAATCTCAGCGCCGGGCGAGGAGTTCGCGAGCCGCGGCGACAATCGAATCGCGGCTGGGCAGGGTCAGCGTCGCCGCCCGCCCCAGCGGGATGAAGCTGTCGTCCGCCGCGATGCGCTTCAGCCGCTTCTCCGGCGTGCGCTCGACGAACAGCGCCATCAGCGCCTCGCTCTGCGACCCGGTGATGCGGCATTCGTCGACGATCAGGATGCGCCCCGCATCGCCGACCGCGGCAACCAGCCTGTCGGCATCGACCGGCCCCAGCCAGCGCAGGTCGATCACGCGCGCCTTGACGCCGCCCTCGGCGAGCAGTTTCTCGGCCTGCCGCGACAGATAATATCCATTGCCATAGGTGACGATCGCGAGGTCGGTGCCGTCGCCATGGACGCCGACATCGCCGAGGCGGATCGGCGCGCCCTCGCCCGGCGCTTCGTAAACGCTCGTCCACAGCCCATCGCCCTCTTCGTGCAGGTCGCGGGTCATATAGAGCGCGATCGGTTCGACGAACACGACGACGCGCTGTTCCTCGCGCGCCAGCCGGACGCATTCGCGCAGCATCTGCACCGCGTCGCGCCCGTTCGACGGCACCGCAAGGATCACCCCCGGAATGTCGCGGAACACGGCCAGGCTGTTGTCATTGTGGAAATGGCCGCCAAAGCCCTTTTGGTAGCCCAGCCCCGCGACGCGGATCACCATCGGGTTGGTATATTGCCCGTTGGAAAAGAAGCTCAGGGTCGCCGCTTCGCCGCGGATCTGGTCCTCGGCATTATGGACATAGGCGAGGAACTGGATTTCGGGCATCGGCAGAAAGCCGTTATGCGCCATGCCGATCGCGAGCCCCAGGATCGCCTGTTCGTCGAGCAATGTGTTGACGACGCGCGCCGACCCGAAACGCTGGTGGAGCCTGGCGGTGACATTATAGACGCCGCCCTTCGGCCCGACATCCTCGCCCGCGACGACGATCTCCTTGTGCGCGAGCATCAGGTCGGCGAGCGCCCAGCTCAGCAGCCGCGCCATGTGCATCGGCTTGTCCATCTGGCCCCAGTCGCTGCCGAACATCGCCTTGCGATCGTCGCCCGATGGCGCGTTGGCGCGCGCCACCTCGCGCCTGGGCGGGACGAGGCTCGCCATCACCCCCGCCGCGCTCGTGATCTTGGGCCGCCGGATCGCGTCTTCGGCCTGCCGCGCCAGCGTCGCGCCAATCGTTTCATAGGCGTCGGCGATGTCCGCCGCGCTCATCCACCCCTGCTCGATCATCAGCGCGGCGCCTTTCAGCAGCGGATCGCGCGCCTCGTCGGCTTCGATCAGCGCCTTGGGGAGATAGGCCCCCTGCACGTCCGACCCGGCGTGGCCATAGAGGCGCACCGTCGCCATATGGAGGAACACGGGCTTGCGGGTGCGGCGGGCGTAATCGGCGGCTTCCCGCGCCCCTTTATATGCCGAAGCGAGGTCGGTGCCGTCGCACCGGATATAATGGAGTCCGGCGCGGCGCTCGAACTGCGCCTCGATCCAGCCCGTCGGGGTGCGCGTCGAAATGCCGATGCCATTGTCCTCGCACAGAAATATCAGCGGCATGGGAGAACCCTGGAACGCCGCCCAGCCCGCGGTGTTGAACGCCCCCTGCGCGGTCGAATGATTCGCCGACGCATCGCCGAAGCTCGCGAGCACGACCGCGTCGCCCGGCAGCGGCAGATCGTTCATGCCAAGGCGGCGGGCAATGCCGATCGAAAAGGCGGCGCCGACCGCTTTCGGCAGATGCGAGGCGATCGTCGAGGTCTGCGGGGGAATGTTGAGCGGCTTCGACCCGATGACCTTGTGCCGTCCGCCCGAAATCGGGTCTTCGCACGAGGCCGCGAAGCTCAGCAGCATGTCCCACGTCGGCGTCCCGCCGGGAAGCTGGCGCGCGCGATGCAGCTGAAAGGCGTTCGAGCGATAGTGGAGGAAGGCCATGTCGGTGACGCGCAGCGCCGCGGCGACCGCGGCATTGCCCTCATGCCCCGACGAGCCGATCGTGTAGAATCCTTCGCCGCGCGCTTGCAGGTGGCGCGACAGCCGGTCCATCTGGCGGCTGGTCAGCTGCGACAGGAAGATGTCGGTCGCCTCTGCCCGCGACAAGCCGATCGCGCCGGGGTCGGGGGCATCGGCGCGGCCGGGCAATCGCCCTTCGGCCAGCGCGCCAAGGAATTTTTCATGTACCGCCTGCGCCGCGTCCACCTGTCTCTCCTGTCGTTCGATCGCTGGTTGCCGTTGTAACCACCCGACCGATTTTGCCGGGCGCTAGAACGGGGCCGCGCGGCGCGCAAGCATCTCTTGCCTTGCCACGCACGCTCGCGCTACCAACTTCGGTGATGACCGAGCGGGGCGAGATCGACCTATCAACATGATATCCATGTGGATCGCCCAGACGTCGGCCGTGGCCGACGCGTCGCGCGGCGCGGGAGAGGGGGGCTGGCTGCTCGATCCCGAACTGGTCGACCCCGCCTTCAGCCAGACTGTTGCCGGGGGCGAGATCCAGACGGCCTTTCCACCGCCGCCTCCGCCGCCCGCGCCGCCGCCCGAATGGCTGACGTCGCTGTACGAGGCGATCGGCCGCTTTTTCGACTGGAGCGCCCCCGCGGCGAAGCCGCTGATGTGGGTCGCGGTGGCGCTCGTCGCGCTGTACCTCCTCTATCATTTCGTTCCCGCCTTTGCGCGCTGGGTCGACGCATTGCGTTTCCGCGCTCGCCGAAGCGATGCCGATGACGCGGACAGGGCGGGCGCGGCCGAGGCGGGCGCGGCGCGGGCGCTGCTCGCCGAGGCCGACGCGCTCGCCGCCGCGGGCCGTTTTGCCGAGGCGGTGCACCTGCTCCTCCATCGCAGCGTCGAGGATATCGAGACGCGCCGCCCCGGCCTCGTCAAACCCGCGATCACCTCGCGCGACCTTGCCGAGGCGCGCGACCTGCCGCCGGTCGCGCGCGGCGCATTCAGCCGCATCGCGCGCGCGGTCGAAATCAGCCTGTTCGGCGGGCGCGCGATCGACGCCGGCGCGTGGGACCAGTGCCGCGCCGCCTATGCTGACCTCACCGTCGCCAGAAACTGGACGCGCGCATGACCGATGCCGCCGCCGACCAGGGCTTCAACGCGCGGCTGATCGCGGCGGTCGTCGCGATCGGCGTCGTCGCGTTCATCGCGCTCTGGGCGCTGATCGCGCTGGGGCCGCAGATCGGCGGCGGCAACGACGGCGGCGGCCATGCGCTGTCGAAGGCGGCGCCGGGCTATGCCGCGATCGTCGACCTCGCCGAGCGCGCGGGCGCCACGGTCGAACTGCGGCGCAAGGTGGAACCGGGCCGCCATGACGGGCCAGATTCGCTCGTCATCCTGACCCCGACGATGCGCACGCGGGCGCAGGATATACGCGACCTTCTGACGGCGCAGGGCGACGCGCCGATTCTCGTCATCCTCCCCAAATGGGCCGCGGGCCGCGCGGGCGCCAGGGCGCCGAAGCCCGGCTGGGTCGGCAGCGGCATCGCGCTCCTGCCGCCGACGCGGCTGCTGCCCGAGGATATGTTCGGCCCCGTCAAGGCGGGCCGCGCACGGTGGGGCAATGACGATGCGCGCGGACGCATCGGCGGACGCGACATCCGCCTTGTCGAACCTGGTCAGCTGCACACGATACGCGGCGCGCGTCTGGAGCCGTTGATCGCCGCATCGGACGGATCGGCGCTGCTCGCGCGGGTGCGCGATCGCAATCTCTACATCCTCGCCGACCCCGACCTCGTCAATAATCTGGCCTTTGCGAACGGCGCCAGGGCCGCCGCCGCCGCGACGCTGCTCGATGCGATCGCCGAGGATGCGGGCGCCGACGGCCTGGCGTTCGACCTGACGCTGAATGGCTTTGGCGCGCAGCGCTCGCTGCTGCGCTTCGCTTTCGTCCCGCCCTTCATCGGCATCACGCTCTGCCTGATCGCCGCGGGGCTGTTCGCGCTGTGGCAGGCGTGGGCGCGTTTCGGCCCGGCGCTGAGGCCCGGTCGCGCGATCCCGGTGTCGAAGGCGGCGCTGATCGCGAACAGCGCCGACCTTATCAAACAGGCGCGCCGCGAAATCGACGGCGCCGCCGCCTATGTGAAGAGCCAGCGCAGCGCGATCGCCCGGCGGCTGCATGCGCCCGCAGGGCTGGATGACGAAGCGACCGACGCCTGGATCGACCGGCACCAGCGCGGCGGCGAGCCTTTTTCCGCCCTCGCGCGGCGCCTGCCGCTCGCGCGCAGCACCCATGAATTTCTTGCAGACGCCCAGGCGCTGCACGCCATCAGGAAGGATCTACTCCGTGACAGCTGATATCCAGAGCGTTCAGGCGCTCGGCGCCGCGATCGAGGGCGAGGTCGCCAAGGCCGTGTTCGGGCAGGAACCGCTCACGCGCATGGTGACGATTGCGCTGCTCGCGGGCGGCCATGTGCTGCTCGAAGGCCCGCCAGGCACCGCCAAGACCTTGCTCGCGCAGGCCTTCGCGCGCGCGACGGGGCTCGATTTCGGGCGCATCCAGTTCACGCCCGATCTGATGCCCGGCGACATATTGGGGTCCAACCTGTTCAATTTCCAGACGTCCAGTTTCACCTTGACCAAGGGGCCGATCTTCACCGAATTGCTGCTCGCCGACGAAATCAACCGCACCCCGCCCAAGACGCAGGCGGCGCTGCTCGAAGCGATGCAGGAACGCCGCGTCACCATCAACGGCGAGCCGCATATGATGAGCCCGCGCTTCACCGTGCTCGCGACGCAGAACCCGATCGAGCAGCAGGGCGTCTATCCGCTGCCCGAGGCGCAGCTCGACCGCTTCCTCTTCAAGCTTGTCGTCGATTATCCCGCGGCCGACGAGGAACGGCGGATCGTCGCCGACCATGGCGGGCGCTTCAAAAGTCCCGCGGTCGGCGATTTCGGTGTCGCGCAGGTCGCCGATGCCGCGGCGATCGGCGCGGCGATCGACACGATCGCAACCGTCCGGCTCGCCGACGAGATTGTCGATTATATCGTCCGCCTCGTCCGCGCGACGCGCGCCAGCGCCGACCTCGAATGCGGCGCGTCCCCGCGCGCCGCGACGTTGCTCGCGCGCGCGGCGTGCGCGGCGGCGGCGCTCGACGGGCGCGACTATGCGATCCCCGACGATGTCCAGCGCCTCGCCGCCGGGGTGCTGCGCCACCGCGTCATCCTGTCGGCGGCGGCCGAGATCGAGGGGCGCAGCGTCGAACAGGTCGTCGCCGCGCTGCTCGAACGCGAGGATGTGCCGCGGTGATTGGGGGCTGCATTCAATCCTCCCTGTCGCGCAGCGATGGGGAGGTGGCAGCCCGCAGGGCTGACGGAGGGGCCATGGCGCTACCGTCGCGGCCCCTCCACCACCGCCTGCGGCGGCGGTCCCGCTGGCGCTGCGCGCCGTCTGCGACTCCCCCATGCCTGCGGCACAGGGAGGATCTTTTGCGATGATCTACCCCACCCGCCGCGCCATCTATCTGCTGCTCGCGGGCGCGCCGCTGGCGCTCGCGCTCGGGCTGGTGCGGCCCGAGCTGTGGCTGGTCGCGCCCGGCTGGATCGGGGTCATTGTCGCCTGCCTGATTCTGGACACCATAACGGGCGCCAATCCGCGCCACCTCACACTCGACGCGCGCTTTCCGGCGCAGGTCGGCGTCGGCGACCCCTTCGACCTGTCGCTCGTCGCACGCGGCCGCGCCCTGCCGCCGCGTGCCGAGATCGCGCTGTCGCTCGACGAGCGGCTGGCCGAAGGCGGGCGGCTTGCGGGCGAGATGCGCCGTGCGGGCGATGCGCTCGTCCGCACGCTGTCGCTCGCCGCAAAGCGGCGGGGGCAGGCAGGGATAATGGCGCTGTGGGTGCGCTGGGCGGGGCCGCTCGGGCTGGTGTGGAAACAGCGCCGGTTCCAGGTCGATGGCGCGATCGCCGTCGTGCCCAGCCTGCGCGCGGTGACCGACGAGGGCAGCCGGCTGTTCCAGCGGAACAGCTGGTTCGGGCTGCGCCAGCAGCGCCTGCGCGGCGAAGGCAGCGAGTATGAGGCGCTCGCCGAATATCAGCCGGGTATGGATCGCCGCGCGATCGACTGGAACGCCTCGGCGCGCCACGTCAGGCTGCTCGCCAAGGAATATCGCGTCGAACGCGACAATCGCGTCGTGCTTGCGATCGACGCGGGGCGGACAATGGCGGAGCCGGTCGGCGGGATGCCGCGCGTCGACCGCGCGGTGTCGGCGGCGCTGCTGCTCGCCTATGTCGGGCTCAAACTGAACGACCGGATCAGCCTCTTCTCCTTTGCCGCCAGTCCGCAGGCGCTGACCCCCGCCTATATGCATGTGCAGGATTTTCCGGCGTTGCAGCGCGCGGCGAGCCTGATCGACTATGCGCCCGTCGAGAGCAATTTCACCCTCGCGCTGACGACGCTCAGCGCGCAGCTCAACCGCCGCTCGCTGATCATCCTGTTCACCGAATTTGCCGACGCGACGAGCGCCGACCTGATGATCCGCGCCGCGGGACGGCTGGCGCGCAAACATCGGCTGCTCTTCGTCGCCATGCGCGACGAGGAGGTCGAGGCGGAGGAGCGCCGCCACCCCGACAGCGCCGCCGACGTCACGCGCGCGAATGTCGCCGCGGCGATGCTGACCGACCGCCAGCTGGTGATCGCGCGGCTGCGGCGGCTCGGTGCCGATGTCATCGAGGTTCCTGCCGATGCGATGGCGGCGCGCGCGGTCGAGGCCTATCTGGGCATCAAAAGGCAGGGCAGCCTGTGATCCCGCCGCCGCCTCCCGCGCCGCGCGCGCTCGACGCGCCGAGTTTCTCGACCAGCCGCTTTCGCGCCGAGCGCGAAGCCGACTGGATCGCCTTCGACCGGCTGCTGACCAAATTGGAAAAAAAGGGCGCGAAGGGGCTGTCGAGCGACGAATTGCTGCAACTGCCGATCCTCTATCGCGCCACCCTGTCGTCGCTGTCGATCGCGCGCGCGACCAGCCTCGACAGGGCGCTGCTGGCGCATCTCGAGGCGCTGTCGATCCGCGGCTATTTCCTCATCTATGGCGTACGCGAAAGCCGCTGGAACCGCCTCCGCCGCTTCTTCCTCACCGACTGGCCCGCCGCCGTGCGGTCGGTGTGGAAGGAAACGGTCGTCATCGCGCTTATCATCCTGCTCGGCGCGCTCACCAGCTATTCGCTCGTGTCGAGCAACCCCGAATGGTATTATAATTTCGTCGACGAAGGCATGGCGTCGGGCCGCGACCCGCGCGCCAGCGCCGAATATCTGCAATCGACGCTCGGCCATGGCAGGGACGCGGGCGAGGGCGAAAGCGGCCTCCACATCTTCGCCACCTATTTGTTCACGCACAACAGCCGCGTGTCGATCCTTTCCTTTGCGCTCGGCTTCGCTTTCGGCGTGCCGACGATGATGCTGGAGTTCTACCAGGGCATCGGGCTCGGCGCGATGATGGCGGTCTTTGCGGCCAAGGGGCTGGGATTCGATTTCGGTGGCTGGCTGTTCATCCATGGCACGACCGAGCTGTTCGCGGCGGCGCTGTCGGGCGCCGCGGGGCTGCGCATCGGAACCGCGGTCGTCTTTCCCGGCGCGCGCGGGCGGCTGGAGGCCGCCGCCGCCGCAGGGCGCACCGCGGGCAAGGTGATGATCGGCGTCATCCTGATGCTGCTCGCCGCGGGCCTGCTCGAAGGCTTCGGGCGCCAGCTCATCACCGACACGATGCTGCGCTATGCGATCGGGTCGCTCATGCTGCTGCTCTGGCTCGGCCATTATTATATTCCGCGGCGCGGGGACGCGGCATGACCGCGGCCGCCAACGCCAAAGCGCGCGCCGCAAGGGCGAAAAAGACCCGCCAGTTCGTGACGCCCGAGGGCGTCGACCTCGAACTGCGCATCGCGGGCGCGGGGCTGCGCTTCGGCGCGCTGCTCGTCGACCTGCTCCTGATCCTGGCGGCGCTCATTCTCTTCTCGCTGTTCATGCTGTGGGTCGGCATCGCGTCGCAGTCGGACGTCGCCGTCGTCGTGTGGATGCTCGGCGCCTTTGTGCTGCGCACCTTCTGGTTCATCGGCTTCGAGCTCGGCGCGCGCGCGGCGACGCCGGGCAAAAGGCTGATGGGCATTCGCGTCGTCGCGCGCGACGGCGGACGCCTCACCGCCGACGCGGTGGTCGCGCGCAATTTGATCCGCGAGCTCGAACTGTTCCTGCCGCTGATGATGCTCGGCGTCGGCGCGGCGGAGGATATGGTGTCGGGCTGGACGATGCTCGCGGGCGTGCTCTGGTCGCTGACCTTGAGCCTGTTCCTGCTGTTCAACCGCGACCGGATGCGAATGGGCGACCTGATCGCCGGGACATGGGTGGTGATGGCCGAGCGCGCGAAGCTCGACGCCGACATCGCGGTCGATGCCGCGGGCGAGGCGATGGTCTTCACCGACGCCGAGCTTTCGGTCTACGGCATTTTCGAGCTGCAGGAGCTCGAGCGCGTGCTGCGTCACCGCGACGCGCGCGCGATGCGCGAGGTTGCCGACACGATCCGCGCCAAGATCGGCCGCCCGGTCGCCGAAGAGGATGACGTCTTCCTGCTTTCCTATTACCGCCAGCTCAAAGCACGGCTCGAACGCGGCCTGCTGTTCGGAAAAAGGCGAGAGGATAAATATGCCAGCGACTGACATGCCAGCGACGGACATGAGCGTGACGCAGGCGCTGCACCGGCGGCGCTCGGTCCGCGCCTTCACCGACCGGCCGGTCGACCCCGCGCTGCTCGAACAGGTTTTTGCGGCGGCGCAGCGCGCGCCGTCGGGCGGCAACCTCCAGCCGTGGCAGGCGACGGTGCTGACCGGCGAACCCTGGCAGGCGGTCAAGGATGCGGTGGCCGCGCGGATCGCGATGGGACGCGCGGGGCAGGAACCCGAATATGACATCTATCCGCCCGAACTGACCGCGCCGTGGACCGACCGCCGCTTCGGCGTCGGCGAGGCGCTCTATGCCTCGCTCGGCATCCCGCGCGAGGACAAGAGGGGGCGGCTCGCTCGGTTCATGGACAATTACCGGGGTTTCGGCGCACCGGTGATGCTTTTCCTGCATTGCTCGCGCATCATGGGGCCGCCGCAATGGGCCGACATGGGCATGTGGCTGCAATCGGTGATGCTGCTGCTCGTCGAGCAGGGCCTTGCCAGTTGCCCGCAGGAATGCTGGGCCATGTATGGGGCAACCGTGCGCCGGTCGATCGGGCTGGGCGACGACCAGATTTTGTTCACCGGGCTCGCGATCGGCCATGCCGACGAAGCGGCCGCGGTGAACCAGTGGCCGGTGCCGCGCGCGCCGCTGGGTGAAGTGATCGACTGGAAGGGATTTTAGGGATGAGCAGGACGAGATTACGCCACGCGACGGTAGCGGCGGGCGTTCTGGTGCTCGCTGGCTGCGCCGCCATCCCGCAACCCGAAGCCCCGCCCCCCGCGCCGCGGCCCGTCGCGCCCGCGCCGCCCCCCGCGCCGCTGCCGACCCCGACGCTGGGATGGGAAGACCGCGCGGTGGATCGCGGCGCGTGGCGTTATGACGCCGCCAGTCGCACCGCGGCCTTTGTGCCGACGGGCAGCGCCAACCCGCTGCTGACGATGGCGTGCAGCGGCGGCGGCATCCGCCTGACCTCGGCGCTCGACGGGGCGGTCAGCCTGCGCACCAGCGCGGGCACCGACCAGCTCCGCTTCGAGCGCGGCAGCGCGACGCTGCCCAGCCGCGACCCGCGCCTCGACCGCATCGCCTTCAGCCGCGGCCGCTTCGCGCTCGAAACGCCGGGTGGCGGTGCGCTGACCTTGCCGGTGCAGTCCGAAATCGGCCGGGTGATCGAGGATTGCCGGGGGTAATTGGCGTCGATTTCTGGGTTTACGGCTTTGGCACCAAACAGGGTCTAGCCTACCGGCCAATTGTCGATCAGCCGCGTCTTGCCGATCCGCGCGGCCGCCAGCAGGCGGGCGGGCTTGCGAAAGCTGATCAGCCGTTCGAGGCTATCGGCATCGGCGAGCGCGACATAGTCGACGCTGTCGAACCCGCCGCTGACGATCGCGGCCTCGGCCTTGGCGAGCGTTTCGCCAACGTCGGCGCCGCCCGCGATCGCCTTCGCCGCCGCGCTCAGCGCCGCCGGGAAGGCGGCCGCCGCCGCGCGCTGCCCGTCCGACAGATAGGTGTTGCGCGACGACAGCGCGAGGCCGTCGGTGTCGCGCGCGATCGGCGCGCCCAATATATCGATGCCGAAATCGAGGTCGCGCGCCATGCGGCGGATGATCGCGAGCTGCTGCCAGTCCTTTTCGCCGAAGATCGCGATGTCGGGGCGCACCTGGTTGAACAATTTGGCAACGACGGTCGCAACGCCGTCGAAATGGCCCGGACGCGCGGCGCCGCAATAATCGGCGCCGAGTTCGGCAACCTCGATATGCGTACTGTGCCCGCCCGGATACATGGTGCCGACGTCGGGCGCCCAGAGCAGGCTCGTCCCGGCGTCGACGAGCAGCGCGGCGTCGCGCGCCTCGTCGCGCGGATAGGCGGCAAAATCCTCATTCGGCCCGAATTGCGTCGGATTGACGAAAATCGACACGACGGCGTGATCGGCGACGCGCCTTGCCATGCGGACGAGCGAAAGATGGCCGTCGTGCAGCGCGCCCATGGTCGGCACCAGCGCGACGCTCCTGCCGCCCTGTTTCAGTGCCGTAACGGCACGGTGGAGCATTGCGATGTCACGGATGATTTGCACGGCCGGGCGCCCTCCGATATTGGCGGCGCTGAGACACCACCGATGCGGCCCCCATGCGCCGCCAACAGGAAAATCGCAACGCTCATGACGACGCCCGCACCGCACCGCATCATCTTTGCCAATGAAAAGGGCGGGACGGGCAAATCGACCTGCGCCGTGCATTTCGCGGTTGCGCTGGCGAGCCAGGGCTGGCGCGTCGCGGGGATCGACCTCGACCCGCGCCAGCGCACCTTTCACCGCTATCTGGAGAATCGCGAACAGACCGCGAAGCGGCGCGACATCGTGCTGCCGACCCCGCAGTTCGAGGTGTTCGAGGGATCGACGATCGAAGAACTCGACGCGCAGGTCGCGCGATTGTCGGAAGGGGTCGATTATTTCATCGCCGACACGCCGGGGCGCGACGATGTCTTCGCACGCCATCTCGCCACCAGCGCCGACACGCTGATCACGCCGATCAACGACAGCTTCATCGATTTCGACCTGATCGGCCAGGTCGATCCCGAAACGTTTCAGGTGACGCGGCCGAGCTTCTATTCCGAACTCATCTGGGACACGCGCAAGGCGCGCGCGAAGAGCGACGGGCGGACGATCGACTGGATCATTTTGCGCAACCGCCTCCAGCATGTCGACGCGCACAATATGCGCCGCGTCGGCGAGGCGCTGAACCAGTTGTCGCGCCGCGTCGGCTTTCGCGTCATCCCGGGGCTCGGCGAGCGCGTCATCTATCGCGAGCTTTTCCCGGCCGGCCTCACCCTGCTCGACAAGGCGCATCTTGGCGGCATGGGGATCGGCCATGTCGTCGCACGGCAGGAACTTCGCGAGGCGATGGGCGGCCTCAACCTGCCCGCGCGCGAGCGGCTGCACCCCGACGGCGATCTCTTCGCCGCCGCCTGACCTTCTCTCCCGCAAAGAGGATCGACGATGAGCCATGATTTCCATCCGACGATGCTGCGCGAATATGATATTCGCGGCGTCGTCGGCGACACGCTGTCCGACAAGGATGCCTATGCCATCGGCCGGAGCTTCGCGACGCTGATCCGCCGTGCAGGCGGTCGGCGTATCGCGGTCGGCTATGACGGGCGGCTTTCATCGCCGATGCTCGCCGAGGCGCTGGTCGCGGGGATCAATGCCGCCGGGGTCGATGCGCTGAACGTCGGGCTGGGGCCGACGCCGATGCTCTATTATGCCGCGTCAACCGAGCAGGTCGATGGCGGCATACAGATAACCGGCAGCCACAATCCCCCCGACTATAATGGCTTCAAGATGGTGTTTCAGGGGCGTCCCTTCTTCGGCGCCGACATCCGGCGGATCGGCGAAATGGCCGCGGCGGGCGACTGGGAGGCGGGCGAAGGCGCGGCGGAGAGCATCGACGTCGTCGACGCCTATGTCGACCGGCTGATCGAGGGCTTTGCCGGGGGCGCGTTCCGCATCGGCTGGGATGCGGGTAACGGCGCGGCAGGCGCCGTCATCGAAAAGCTCACCGCCAGGCTTCCGGGCGAGCACCACCTGCTTTTCACCGACATTGACGGGCATTTCCCGAACCATCATCCCGATCCGACCGAGGAGAAGAACCTCGCCGATCTCAAAAGGCTCGTCGCCGAGAAGAATCTCGATTTCGGCGTCGCTTTCGATGGAGACGGCGACCGCATCGGCGCGATCGACGGCCAGGGCCGGGTGATCTGGGGCGACCAACTGCTGCAAATCTATGCCGCCGCGGTGCTGAAGGACCTGCCCGGCGCGACGGTGATCGCCGATGTGAAGGCGAGCCAGGCGCTGTTCGACCGCGTCGCCGAGCTTGGCGGCACGCCCTTGATGTGGAAAACCGGCCACAGTCTCATCAAGGCGAAAATGAAGGAAACGGGCAGCCCGCTCGCGGGCGAGATGAGCGGACATATTTTTTTCGCCGACCGCTATTTTGGCTATGACGACGCGCCCTACGCGGCGGTGCGGCTGATCGAGGCGGCGACGAAGCTGGGCAAGAGCGTCACCGACCTGCGCGGTTCCATGGCGCCGATGGTCAACACCCCCGAAATGCGCTTTCAGGTCGACGAGGTCCGCAAATTCGCCATTGTGGAGGAAGTTCTGGAGCGCCTGACCGCGGCGGGCGCGCGCGTCGACCGCACCGATGGCGCGCGCGTGATGACGGGCGACGGCTGGTGGCTGCTCCGGGCCTCGAACACGCAGGACGTGCTCGTCGCGCGCGCCGAGGCGACCGACGAGGAGGCGCTGGCGCGGCTGCTGGCGGCGATCGACGAGCAGCTGGCGCTGTCGGGTGTCGTGCGCGGGGAAAGCGTGGGGCATTAGCGGGATGACGCCCTCCCCTGAAGGGGAGGGGCTTCAGAGATGCAATAAGCTTGCCAGATTGACCATGGCGCCGCCGCTGGGGTAACGCGGCAGCGAAGCCAGACGGGAACCGACCGCTTTATGACCGACGACGAATCCATTGCGGGCACGCTGACCGAAAATGATCATGGCGTCGCCGAGCATCGCGCGCACGTCCGCGACGACGCCGCGGCGGGCAATGGCCTGGCGGTCATTTCGATCGCCAAAAGCTATGACAGACGCGTCGTGCTGTCGGACGTCTCGCTGTCGGTCGGCAAGGGCGAAGTCGTCGGGCTGCTCGGCCCCAATGGCGCGGGCAAAACCACCTGCTTCTATTCGATCATGGGGCTGGTAAAGCCCGACGCGGGGCGCATCATGCTCGACGGCGCCGACATCACCGCGCTGCCCATGTATCGCCGCGCGATCCTCGGCCTTGGCTATCTGCCACAGGAAACGTCGATTTTTCGCGGCATGACGGTGGCGCAGAATATCGAGGCGGTGCTCGAGCTGGCCGAGCCCGACAGGATCGCACGCGAACGGCGGCTCGAGGAGCTGCTCGACGAGTTCGGCCTCACGCGGCTGCGCGATGCGGCGGCGATGGCGCTGTCGGGCGGCGAACGGCGCCGCGCCGAAATCGCCCGCGCGCTCGCCGCCAACCCCTCGATCATCCTGCTCGACGAACCCTTTGCGGGCATCGACCCCCTGTCGATCAGCGATATTCGCGACCTTGTCGCCGATTTGAAGACGCGCGGCATCGGCGTGCTCATCACCGACCATAATGTGCGCGAGACGCTCGACCTCGTCGATCGCGCGTGCATCATCTATGACGGCAAGGTGCTGCTGGCGGGATCGCCCGCCGAACTCGTCGCCGATCCCGAAGTGCGGCGCCTCTATCTGGGCGAGGGCTTCTCGCTGTGACGGCCGGGGACTTTTTCCGTAAAGAAAATCCGTGTGTCCCCGCGAAGGCGGGGGTTCATCGCCGGTGGGTTCAAAATAGCGCCGACCGGAGATGGGCTCCCGCCTTCGCGGGAGCACGGGGGTGTGTGACAAGATAGAACGGCTTTGATGGCGTTGGGTCCGCGCCTCGATCTCCGCCAGTCGCAATCGCTGGTGATGACGCCGCAGCTCCAGCAGGCGATCAAACTGCTCGCCCTGTCGAACCTCGAGCTTGAAGCCTATCTGGCCGAGGCGCTCGAGGGCAATCCGCTGCTCGACACGGGCGCGGCGGACGGCGACAATGGCGCCGACGAACCGGGCGACGACGCGCCGCCGGTTGCCGAAACGCCCGCCGACACCGACCAGGCGATGACGTCCGATAGCGGCACCGCCGACGAGCTCGACGTCGATTTCGCCGAGGAGCGTTTCCACCACGACAGCGCGAGCGACAGCGTCGGCCTGTCGGGGGCGGGCGAGGATGTCGATTTCGACAGTTTCGCCGAGGCCCAGGGGACGCTCCACGACCATCTGCTCGCGCAGGTCGGCGAGCGGCTGGACGGGATCGAGGCGATCGTCGCGGGTCAGCTCGTCGCGCTGATCGACGAGGCCGGCTATCTGCGCGCCGACCTGGCCGAACTTGCCGCGCAGCTCGGCGTGCCGCTGGCGCTGGTCGAGGCGGTGCTGGACGTGATCCACGGTTTCGATCCCGCGGGCGTCGGCGCGCGCGACCTCGCCGAATGTATCGCGATCCAGGCGCGCGAGGCCGACCGCTATGATCCGGCGATGGCGACGATGATCGCGCATCTCGACCTTGTCGCCAAGGGCGCCTTCGCGCAATTGAAGCGCATCTGCGGCGTCGATGACGAGGATCTGGCCGACATGATCCGCGAGCTTCGCGGCTATGATCCCAAACCGGGCCTCAAGTTCGACGGCGCGCCCGCGCAGGCGGTCGTCCCCGACCTGTATGTCCGGCGGACGGCGGCGGGCTGGGCGGTCGAAGTGAACAGCGGCACCTTGCCGCGCCTGCTCGTCAACCGCCGTTATTATAACGAGCTGGCCGCGGGCGCGGCGGCGAAAAACAAGGCGTGGCTGTCCGAGCAGCTCGCGGGCGCCAACTGGCTGGTGCGCGCGCTCGACCAGCGGCAGCGCACGATGGTCAAGGTCGCGAGCGAGATCGTCAAACAGCAGGAGGGATTTTTCCTCCACGGCGTCGCGCATATGCGCCCGCTGACCCTGCGCCAGGTCGCCGAGGCGATCGGGATGCACGAATCGACCGTCAGCCGCGTCACCAGCAACAAATATCTCTCCTGCCCGCGCGGATTGTTCGAACTCAAATATTTCTTCTCGTCGGGCATCGCGGCGACCGAAGGCGACGGCGCGGTGTCGGCCGAGGCGGTCAAGAGCCGGATCAAGGCGATGATCGAAGGCGAGGATGCGCGCGCGATCCTGTCCGACGAGACCATCGCGCAGAAGCTGGCGGCCGAAGGATTCGACATTGCGCGGCGCACCGTCGTCAAATATCGCGAGGCGATGGGCTATGGCTCATCGGTGCAAAGGCGACGACAGAAGGCGCTGGCCGGTTAGACATTGATTCGCGCAGAGAGCGCAGAGAGCGCAGAGATTTTTGTTCACGCGGAGCCGCGGAGACGCGGAGGAAAAAGGAGATTGGCGGCTTTACCGCCCTTTTTTCTCGTCTCTGCACACTCTGCGATCTCTACGCTAATATCCTCTTCTCCGCGCCTCCGCGTCTCCGCGTGAACTTTTGAGCCGTTAGCACTTCATGCGACGGTTGACTTTTTCGGCTCATCCCCATAGTTGCGCCGCTTCGCGTCAACACGCCAAGATTTACGGACAAGAACGATGAAGATTCGCAACAGCCTGAAGTCGCTGAAGGACCGCCACCGGGACAACCGCGTGATCCGCCGCCGTGGCCGGACCTATGTGATCAACAAGACCAACCGCCGCTTCAAGGCGCGCCAGGGCTGATTGTCCTGCCGGGGCTTTTGTCGCCCCGCGTGCATTTGCGAGTCAGCGTGACGCCGTCGGATGCTTCCGGCGGCGCTTTCGCGCGTGTGGAGCAGCCATGATTCGCCGATCTGTGATCTTCGATGTCGGTCGCGTCCTGTTCGACTGGGATCTGCGCCATCTGTTCGCCAAGCTGATCGACGACGAGGCCGAACTGGAATGGTTCCTGACCAACGTCGTGACGCCGCAGTGGCATTACCAGCACGACGCGGGCCGTCCGCTCGCCGATATGCTGCCCGAGCTCAAGGCCGACTTTCCCGATCATGCCGCGCTGATCGACGCCTATGCCGCGCGCTTCAACGAGACGATCCCGGGGCCGGTGCCGGGCAGCCTCGAACTGGTCGAACGGCTTGACGATGCGGCTGTGCCGTTGTTCGCGATCACCAATTTCGGCCATGAGTTCTGGGAAGGCTTCCGCCCGACCCAGCCGGTGTTCGACCGCTTTCAGGGCATTGTCGTGTCGGGCGCCGAGAAATTGACGAAGCCCGATCCCGCAATCTACCGCCTTGCGATCGAGCGATTCGGCATCGACCCAGCGGGCGCGCTGTTCATTGACGATGTGCCGGCCAATGTCGCTGCCGCCGAATCGGTTGGCATGGCGGGGCATGTTTTCGCGGGCGCAGCGGCGCTCGAACAAGAGCTTCGGGCGCGTGCCTATCTGCCCGGCTGATCGAAGCGCAGAACCAGCCGCCGTGTCGCGGTGACGTCGGCGGCAAAACTGCCGTCGGCCTGCGCGCGAAGATCGGCTATGCCGAAGGGGTTGACGAGTCCCGCGCGCGCCAAACCTCCCCTGGCATCGAGCCCGACGATCGTGAGCGCGGCGTCGGTGCGCTGCGGCGCGGTTCCGAAATAGGCGCGCATGGCCGGATGCTGCTCGGCGATCCCGATGCACAGCCCCTGTTCGAGCCGAAAGCGGACGACGCCCGCGACCGCCGAATCGCCGAACGTGCCGCTGTAACGCCGCGCGCCGCGCGGACAGGGGGCCGAAACGAGCCCGGCGGGAACAGCACGGAAAGGCGCGGCGATCATCTGCGCGGTGGGCTCCATGCGCGACACCCAGGAGGCGTTGGAAAGCAGGCTGACCGCGGTGCGTTCGCCGCGCCACAGGCCGATCGTGCTGCGCGCGCCAAGCGTGACGCCATTGTGGTGCACGAAAGCCGCGCCGTCCGAATCGACGCCGATGCGCCAGCCGAAGCCGACACTGTAGCCGTCCTCGCCGGCGAGGTTGCCGTCAGCGAGCCGCACCGGCACCAGCATCGCGTCGAAGCTTTCGGGGCGCACCACGCGACCGTCGATCATCCGCCCGCCGAAAGCGGCGACCGCGCTTGCGGTGCCGCCCAGCCCCCCGCCGCCCCAGGTGTAGCTGTAGTCGTGACGCGGCGCTTCGATGACGCGGCCCTGGTCGAAGCCATAGGCACGCGCAGCATGAGCATCGCCGCTGTCCGTCGCGTCGGCGCGGATCGCCAGCCCCGGCGCGACCTCGGCCGCCACATGGTCGGGAAAAGAACGCCCTGCCGCCTGCTCCACCATTGCGCCGAGCAGCGTATAGCCCCACGACGAATAGCTGTAGGCGGTTCCCGGCGGGCTGAGCAGGTCGCGTCCGGCGAAGATCGCGACGGCGTCGCGCCCGGTGGCATAGCGGCGCGATCCGCGGGTCGCATCGACCGGCTGATAATGCGGCAAGCCGGAAACATGCGCGGCGAGCTGGCGCGGGGTGATCGCCGGCCAGTTTGCCCCAAGCCACGGCAACTGACGCTGCACCGGCGCGTCGAGGTCGATCCGCCCCTGTTCGGCGAGTCGCGCCACCGCGGCGACCGTGAAGACCTTCGATACGCTCGCCAGCCGGAACAAGGTGTCGCGCGTGACCGGCGCGCCGCTGGCGAGGTCGCGCTGTCCACTCGCACCATCCCATATGATCCGCCCGTCCCGCCACACCGCCGCCGCCATGCCGGGCACGCCATTGGTTTCGCGCAATGTGTCGAGCAGACGCTGCGCAATCCTGCCCCCATCGGGGCTGTCTTCGGCTCTGGCCGACGCGGCGTCGGCATCGAAGGCGAGAATGGCAAGCAGGACCGCAATCGACGATATTCGGGACATCAGACCCCTCCCTTCAGCGTTCGGGAGACATCGACCGGGGACGTCGCATCAATGTGCCGAAATGTCGCAATCCTGTCGCGAGGCCGCAGCTTTACTTTTCCACCCCCAGCTGCGTCAGCACGAAGGCATATTCCTCCGCATCCTCGCGCAGCGCGCCCCAGCGACCCGACTTTCCGGCATGGCCCGCGCCCATGTTGGTGCGGAGCAGCAGCAGCGAGTCGTTGGTGCGCGTCGCGCGGAGCCTGGCGACCCATTTGGCGGGTTCCCAATAGGTCACGCGCGGGTCGTTGAGGCCGGCCGACACCAGCATCGGCGGATAGGCCTTGGCGGTGACATTGTCATAGGGACTGTAGCTCAGCATATAGTCGAAAGCCGCCTTGTCGGTGATCGGATTGCCCCATTCGGGCCATTCGCCGGGGGTCAGCGGCAGCGTTTCGTCGATCATCGTGTTGATGACATCGACAAAGGGCACGCCCGCGAGCACCGCGCCCCACAATTCGGGCGCCTGATTATAGACGACCCCCATCACCTGCCCGCCCGCCGAGCGGCCCTCGATCGAAATCCTGCCGGCGCTCGTATATTTTCTGGCGATCAACCCCTTTGCGACGTCGATGAAGTCGTTGAACGTGTTGGTGCGCTGGGTCGTCTTGCCCGCGAGATACCAGGCGCGCCCCAGATCGTCGCCACCGCGGACATGCGCGATGGCATAGATCATCCCGCGATCGACGAGGCTGAGCCGCGTCGTCGAAAAGCCCGGCGGCACGCGATAGCCGTAGGAGCCATAGGCATAGAGGTGCAGCGGCGCGCTGCCGTCGAGCCTGGTGCCCTTTTTGTAGACGAGCGAGGCGGGGATCATCGTCTGGCCGTCGCGGCTCGGCAGATTCACCCATTCGGTGACATATTGTGACGAATCATAACCCGAAGGGATTTCCTGCACCTTCAGCGTTTCGAGCGTGCCGCTCGCGACGTCATAGTCATAGACGGTGTCGGGGGTGACCATCGATTCATAGTCGAGGCGGAGCTTGTCCTGGTGATATTCGGGATTGTCGCCGAGTCCCGCCACATAGGTCGCCTCGGGAAACCGGATCCGGCCGGGGGTCAGCGGCGCGTCATATCGGCGGACATCGACCTGATCGAGCCCGTCCTCGCGCGCTTCCAGCACGAAATAGTCGCGGAAGATCGACAGGCCGGTGATGTAGCTGTGATCCGATCCGGGGATCAGCGTTTGCCATTCGCCGGGCCTGTCGATGCTCGCGGTCGCGATGCGGAAATTGGGATGTTCGTCGTTGGTGTGGATGTAGAGAATGCCCTCGCGCTCGTCGACGCTATATTCACGCCCCTTCTGGCGCGCCGACACGAGCTGCATCGGCGCTTCGGGATTGTCGGCGGGGAGGAGGTAGACCTCGCTCGTCTCGTTATCGCCCGTCGCGATGACGATATAATTGTCGGCGGCGGTCTTGCCGATGCCGACGCCGAAGCCGATGTCGGCCTCCTTGTAGAGCAATTTGTCCTCGCTCACCGGCGTGCCGAGCCTGTGCAGCCGGACATTGTCGGTGCGCCAGTTCTCATTCGCGAGACCATAAAGGATCGCGTCACTGCCCGACGTCCAGACGAGCGACGACAAGGTGCCGGGAATCGTGTCGGGCAGCAGCTCGCCCGTCTCCAGATTGCGGATGCGCGCTTCAAAGCGTTCGGATCCATTGTCGTCGAACGAATAGGCCATCAGCTTGCCGTTCGGGCTGACCGATAGTTCGGCGAGGCGGAAATAATCCTTGCCCTCCGCCATCGCGACCTCGTCGAGGATCAGTTGAGTCTCGCCACCCGCCGCGGGCTTGCGATACCATTTCTTATACTCGGCGCCCTCTTCATATTCGACCCAATAGAGCCAGTCGCCATCCTTTTGCGGGACCGAGCTGTCGGCCTCCTTGATGCGGCCCTTCATCTCCTGAAACAAGGTTTCGACCAGATCGGCATGGGGCTTCATCGCCGCGTCGAAATAGGCGTTCTCAGCCTTCACATAGGCGAGGATGTCGGCGTCGTCGATCGTCGGATAGCCTTGGTCGCGGAGCCAGAAATAAGGATCGGACAGCGTCTTGCCGTGGAGCGTGATGATATGGGGCCGCTGCTCGGCAACGGGAGCGGCGGGCAGCGCGGGGCGTTCGGTCAATTCATTCTCTTTCTCTTGGGCGGGGGCGATGGGGGACGCGACAAGCGGGGTGGTAATTGCAGCCAGAAACATCCAAATAGCGCGCATCAGAAGACCCCCCCCGCAGCATCGGCCGCATGGGCCGGAACGGCTGCGATGTAGGAACAAGGAAGCAACCATGTCCAGCCCCGTCCACATCGAGCGCCTCGCCCGCGTCCGCGCCGAACTGAAAGCGCGCGGCCTCGACGGCTTCATCGTGCCGATCAGCGACGAGCATATGAGCGAATATGTCGGCGCCTATGCGCAGCGCATGGCGTGGCTGACGGGCTTTGGCGGGTCGGCCGGCGCCGCGGCGGTGCTGCCCGAAAAGGCGGCGGTGTTCGTCGACGGACGCTATACGGTGCAGGTGCGGGGCCAGGTCGACGGCTCGCTGTTCGATTATGTCAGCGTGCCGCAGTCAAGCGTCGCCGAATGGCTCGGCGCGAACGTCGGCGCCGGACAGAAGGTGGGTTACGACCCCTGGCTCCACGGCATCGACTGGGTCCGCGGGCTGGAAAAGGCGCTGGCGGAGAAGGGCGCGCACCTGGTTGCGGTCGATGCCAACCCGATCGACGCCGCCTGGGACGACCAGCCCGCGCCGAGCGATGCGCCGGTCAGCGTTTATGATACGGCGCTCGCCGGGCAGAGTGCGGTCGAAAAACGCGACGTGATCGCCGACTGGCTGAAAGCCAGAGGCCTCGATACGACGGTGATGACCGCGCTCGATTCGATCGCCTGGACCTTCAATATCCGCGGAGAGGACGTCAGCCACACGCCGGTCGGCCTCGCCTTTGCGTTGCTCCACGCCGACGCCACCGCCGACATGTTCATCGCGCCCGAAAAGGTCAGCGACGCGGTGCGCGCGCATCTGGGCAACAGCGTGCGGATTCACGATCGTGGCGCCTTTGAAGGCGCGCTGGCGGGGCTCGCCGGCAGGAGGGTTGCCGTCGATCCCGATCGCGCGGTCGCCGCCATCTTCACCGCGCTCGAACGCGCGGGCGCGCAGATCGAACGGCACCGCGATCCGGCGGTGCTGCCCAAGGCCATCAAGAATGAGGTCGAGCTGGACGGCACGCGCGCCGCGCATGTCCGCGACGGCCGGGCCGTGGCGCGCTTCCTCAAATGGATGGAGGAGGTCGCACCGCAGGGCGGACTCGACGAGCTGGGCGCGGCGGCGAAGCTGCGTGCGTTTCGCGAGGAGAACGGCGGGCTCAGGGATCTGTCGTTCGACACCATCTCGGCCGCGGGGCCGAATGGCGCGCTACCGCATTACAAGGTCGACGAAACCACCAACCGGGCAATCGAGACGGGCACGCTCTACCTCGTCGATTCGGGCGGCCAATATGCCGACGGCACGACCGACATCACGCGCACGATCGCGATCGGCACGCCGACCGCCGAAATGCGCCGCCGCTTCACGCAGGTGCTGAAAGGCCATATCGCGCTCGCCACCGCGCGCTTTCCGAAGGGCACGCGCGGCAGCCAGCTCGACATCCTCGCGCGCCAATATCTGTGGGCCGACGGGGTCGATTATGCGCATGGCACGGGGCACGGCGTCGGCGCCTATCTGGCGGTCCACGAAGGACCGCAGCGCATCGCCAAGCCGGCGGGCGGGCAGGCGGGGACCGAGGAGCCGCTGCACGCGGGCATGATCCTGTCGAACGAGCCCGGCTATTACAAGGCGGGGCATTTCGGCATCCGCATCGAAAATCTGGTCGTCGTCGTGCCGCAGAACATCGACGGCGCCGAAGAGGAGATGCTGGGGTTCGAGACGATCACCTTTGCGCCGATCGCGAGAGATCTGGTCGACACGGCGCTGCTCTCGTCCGCCGAGGCCGACTGGCTCGACGCCTATCATGCGAAGGTGTTCGAGAAGCTGGCGCCGGGGATGGACGAGGCGACGCGCGACTGGCTCGCCGTCGCCTGCGCGCCGCTCGACCGCACCCCCGCCGCGCTCGCCGCCTGAGCCCCCCGATGACCGATCATCGCAGCACGGTGCCGCTCACCGATTTCCGCGTGCAGGAGCGCGTGCGCGTGCGCTTCAACGAGATCGACGGACAGAATATCGTCTTCAACGCCAATTATCTCGTTTACGCCGACATCGGCGTCACCGAGTATTTCCGCGCGCTGGGAGAAGGGCAACCGGGGCCGTATTTTAACCAATATGGCACAGACATTCGCGAAACGCACTGTGAAATCGACTATCATGCCCCTGCACGACTCGACGAACTGATCACGATCGCGGCGCGAATCAGCGCGTTCGGCCGCGCGAGTTTCACGCTGCATTGCGGGATTTTCCGTGATTCCGAACGGCTTACCGACATCGAGATCAGCTATGCGCATATCGACAGCGACAGCGGCCAGCCGACACCGCTGCCCGGTAGCTTCATTGCCGAGGTGCGGCGATTCGAAGCGCGTACGCCCGTACAGGACTGATTCGCGACAGGCGATTCGAACCGGATTCGATTTCTCGACTGAAAAAGTCGGCTTTTCTGCCGGAAAAGCGCAAAAAAAAGGGCCGCCCAAGGGCGGCCCGTGAAAGTTTTGGGAGAGGATGCCTAAAAGGCAAGGGTGATATTGCACTGCACAATGAATGTTGCAACTGCGAAATCAGCATCCGTGTTTGCATTTTTTGCAATCGCTGGCGCGGCGAGGATCGCGGCGCGCCAATGTGGACCCTCTCGCCAATCGTCGCGACTTCGCCTAAATTGCGGCCATGAAGATGTTTGGCAAAGTCGATGTCGGCGGCGGGCTGTCCGATTTCTGGGCCTATATCCGCGAGCCGCGCCCGCACCGCTGGGCGATCTGGGGCGTTGCGCTGGCGCTCACCTGGGTGGTGTTCAATGGGGTCGAACAATATCTGATCCCCGTCGACAAGCCCAAGGCGCAGATCATCTATTTCGAGAATTGGAAAGCCGACCGCAGCGCCGAGGAGATCCGCGCCGACTGGATCGCGCGCGCCAGGGAAGAAACGTTGCGCAACGCGAAAAAGCGCGCCGAATATCAGCGCTTCGCCGACAGCCTGGGCATCGAATATGATTCGACCGAGGCCGACAGGATAACGCGCGAAACGCTGGGCGAGGAAACCGCCGAGGCGGTCAGGCAAAGGCCTGCGCCGCCGCCGCGCTCGACGCTGGCCGAGCGCGCGGCGCGCGGGCCGCAGCCCGAGGCCGCCGACTGACGTGACCCCCTGCGCGCCTGGCGATTCCGACTGGATGGCGGCCGCCGTCGCGCTGTCGCGGCGCGGACGACCGGCCTCGGCGCCCAACCCCAATGTCGGCTGCCTGATCGTCCAGCCTGCCCCCGCGGAGGCGGGGGGGCGGTTGATCTCGCGCGGCTGGACTCAACCGGGCGGCCGCCCGCACGGCGAAGCGATGGCCATCGCGGCGGCGGGCAGTGCTGCGCGCGGCGCGACCGCCTATGTCACGCTCGAACCATGCGCCCATGCCAGCGCGCGCGGACCCGCGTGCAGCGATTTACTGATCGAAGCGGGTGTCGCGCGCGTCGTCATCGCGGCGCAGGACCCCGATCCGCGCACCGACGGCAAGGGAATTGCGCGGTTGCGGGCCGCGGGGCTGGAGGTGGAGGTGGGTGTCCTGCCCGCCGAGGCGCGCGCCGCGATGGCGCCCTGGTGGACGCGGCTGACCGCCGGGCGTCCCTATGTAACGCTCAAGCTCGCGACCTCGCTCGACGGCTGCATCGCCCGCGCCGACGGGTCGAGCCGCTGGATCACGGGCGACCGCGCGCGCGCGCACGGACATCTGGAGCGCGCGAGCCACGAGGCGATCCTCGTCGGGCGCGCGACGCTCGATACCGACGCGCCGCGGCTCGACGTGCGGCTGCCGGGGCTGGAGGATCGCAGCCCGGAAAAATATGTGCTCACCCGCGGCGCGGCGCCCGAGGGATGGACGGCCGTGGCTACGCCCGACGCCATCGAGGGCGTCGATTCGCTGCTCGTCGAAGGCGGCGCGGGCGCGGCATCGGCATTCCTCGCCGCCGACCGCGTCGACCGGCTGCTCCTTTACCGCGCGCCGATCCTGATCGGCGACGGCAAACCGGCGCTCGGCGACATCGGGCTTTCTGATCTCGCCGCCGCGCACGGCCGCTGGCGCCTTGCCGACAGCCGGATGCTTGGCAGCGACCGCCTCGACGTCTACGAGCGCGTCAGAGAAGGATAAGCGACGCATGTTCACCGGCATTATCACCGATATCGGCACCATCCTGGCCCATGAGGATCGCGGCGATACGCGGCTGGTCATCGGAACCGCCTATGACACGGCGACGATCGACCTGGGCGCCTCGATCGCCTGTTCGGGCGCGTGCCTGACCGTCGTCGACAAGGGGCGCGACGGTGACGGCAACTGGTTCGCAATCGACGCCAGTGCCGAAACGCTGGCGCGCACCGCGCCGGGCATGTGGGACGCGGGCCGCCGGTTGAACCTGGAACGCGCGCTCAAGGTCGGCGACGAGCTGGGCGGGCATATCGTCACCGGCCATGTCGACGCGGTGGGCCGGATCGTCGCCGCCGAACGCGTGGGCGACAGCGTGAAGCTGACGGTCGAGGCGCCCGCCGCGCTCGCGCCGCATATCGCGCCCAAGGGATCGATCACGCTCGACGGCGTGTCGCTGACCGTTAACGAAGTGACGGACCAGCCCGATGGCAGCGCGCATTTCACGCTCAACATCATCCCGCATACGCAGGCGATGACGACGCTGGACGAGGTCGCCGCGGGGCGGCCGGTCAATCTGGAGATCGACATCCTCGCGCGCTATCTGGCGCGGATGCAGGCGCGGGGATGATCGGCCGCGGCAACAGGCGACGGCCGCACAACGTCACGCCATCTTTGTGTCTTTGTGTGAGATTATTTTTCTTCGCGCCTTCGCGCCTTTGCGTGAGATAATTTTCCTGCACCCACGCCAGCGATTCAGCCTTCGCTCCACCCCGCCGCCAGCTCGGGATCGGCGGCGATCATCGCGCGGCGCATCGCGAGGCGCCCGATCCGCAGCAGTTCGGCCTTGCGGCGCGCCGGCGCAAGGTTGCGGCTCGCCGCTTCGCGCACGACCGCGGCGCCATAACGGTCGGCGACGATCAGGCCGGAGCTTTCGGGGCGGTAATCGGGCGTGTCGAGAATCGCGGGGTCGAGTCCCGCCGCGAGCGCCCAGTAAAAGCGGTCGCACCAGTCGCAATAGTCCGGCCATTTGCCGTCGCCGATAAGGTCGGCGCGGCTGACCTTGATCTCGACGATCGTGATCTGCCCCCTGGCGTCGATCGCGGTCAGGTCGGTGCGCCGTCCGTTGGGCAGCGTGACCTCGGGAATCGCGACCAGCCCCTGCTGCGCGAACAGGCGGCACACGCCGCGCGCCACATCGGCGGCGGTCAACAGGTCGCTCACCATCGCTCAAAGCCTCAGAACGGGACGTCGTCATCCAGATCGTCGTCGAACGGCGCGCGTCCGCCGCCCGACGATCCGCCGCCGCCCTGGTTCCAGCCGCCGCCCGACCCGCCACCGGCGCCGCCGCCCTGGTCCCAGCCGCCCGACGACCCGCCGCCCTGGTTCCAGCTGTCGCCGCCGCCGCGCGAGCCGCCGCCCGGCGCGCCGTCGAGCATCGTCAGATTGCCGCCCATGCCGGCGATCACCACCTCGGTCGTATAGCGGTCGTTGCCGTCGCGGTCCTGCCACTTGCGGGTGCGCAGGCTGCCCTCGACATAAACCTTGCTGCCTTTTTTGAGATAGCGTTCGACGACGCCGACCAGTCCTTCGCCGTTGATGACGACATTATGCCATTCGGTGCGCTCCTTGCGCTCGCCGGTCATCCGGTCCTTCCACGTCTCGCTCGTCGCGATGCGGATATTGGCGATCTTGCCGCCATTCTGGAACGACTTGATTTCGGGGTCGGCGCCGAGGTTGCCGATGAGAATTACCTTGTTGACGCTGCCAGCCATCCGCCGCTCCGCTCCGCTAATAAGTTGGGAGGATCAGCCTAGTCCAAAGGCAACGGCTGTCCAGTATGTGATTCCGGCAGCGGCATAGGCGAGCGCGAACAAATATCCAACCATGAACAGCGGCCACTTCCACCCGTTGGTTTCGCGGCGCGTGATCGCAATCGTCGAAATGCACTGCGGCGCAAATACGAACCAGGCGAGGAAGGCGAGCGCGGTGGCGAGGCTCCACTTGCCCTGCAATCGTTCGCCGAGCGTCGCCGCCATCGCTTCCTCGTCGTCGCCCGCGTCGATCGCATTGGCGGTCGCCATCGCCGACACCGCGACCTCGCGCGCCGCCATCGCGGGGATCAATGCGAGCGCGATATCGTGGTTGAAGCCGATCGGCGCGACCGCGACCTCCAGCCCGCTCGCGATGCGGCCGGCGACGCTATATTCGACCTGGCTCTGCCCCTCGGGCGCCTTGGGGAAGGTGAGGAGCAGCCACAAGACGATGGTGGTCAGGGCGATGATCGTGCCCGCGCGGCGCAGAAAGATCCACGCGCGCTGCCACAGGCCGAGCGCGATGTCGCGCAATCGCGGCATCTGATAGCGCGGCATTTCCATCATGAAGCCCGCGCCCGTGCCCCGCGCCACCGTGCGGCGCAGCACCAAGGCGACGATGAGCGCACCGACGATCCCGGCGATATAGAGGCCGAACAGCACCAGCCCCTGCAAGCCGATGCCGGTGCCGCCGACCCCGCTATTCGGGATGAAAGCGGCGATGATCAGCGCATAGACGGGAAGCCGCGCCGAACAGGTCATCAGGGGGGCGATCAGGATCGTCGTCAGCCGGTCCTTCTCGTCGGGGATCGCGCGCGTCGCCATGATGCCGGGGACGGCGCAGGCGAAGCTGGAAAGGAGCGGGATGAAACCGCGCCCCGACAGCCCGACCTTGCCCATCAGCCCGTCCATCAGAAAGGCGGCGCGCGTCATATAGCCCGACGCCTCGAGCAGCAGGATGAAGAGGAAGAGGATCAGGATCTGCGGCAGGAAAACGACGACCGCGCCGACCCCCGCGAGCAGCCCTTCGACGACGAGGTCGCGCAGGAAGTTCTGCGGGATATGATCGACCATCCATGTCTGCATCGTCCCGACAAGACCTTCGAGCGCGTCGGCGGGCGGCGCGGCCCAGGCATAGACCGCCTGGAACATCACGAACATCAGCGCGAGCAGGATGATCATGCCCAACAGGGGGTGCAGCACGATATTGTCGACGCGCTGCGTCCAGCGGCGCACCGGCGTTTCGCTGACGATCGCGGCGCGTGCGATCGCGCGCGCGCGCTGGTGGAGCGAACTGTCGTTCAGCGGTCCGGCGACCGTATCACGCGGTTGATGCGCGCGGATCGCGCCATCGACCGCCTCGAGCAATTCGGCCAGACCGCGCCGCCGCACCGCGACGGTCGGCACGACAGGCACGCCGAGATCGCGCGAGAGCCGCTCGGCGTCGAGCATCAGCCCGTCGCGCGTCGCGAGGTCGACCATGTTGAGCGCGATGACCGTCGGCAGGTTCAGCGCGAGCAGTTCGAGCGCGAAGCAGAGATGATTGTCGAGGTTCGCGGCGTCGAGCACGATGATCAGCGCGTCGGGGCGCGCCTCGCCCGCCTGCCGCCCAAGGATCACGTCGCGCGTCACCGCCTCGTCGAGGCTCGCGGGGGTGAGGCTATAGGTGCCGGGCAGGTCGATCAGCGACAGCGGGCGGCCGTCGGCGAAGCTTGCGTGGCCCGCCTTCCGCTCGACGGTGACGCCCGGATAATTGGCGATCTTCTGCCGCGCCCCGGTCAGCGCGTTGAACAGGCTCGATTTCCCCGCGTTGGGGTTGCCGACGAGCGCGATCGAGGGGATGGCGGCGGTCATGCGGGTTCGACTTCGATGGCCGCGGCCTGCCGCGCGCGGATGATGACCTTCATGCGCCCGACGGTGAGCGCGAGCGGGTCGCGCGAAAAAATGCTGCCGCGGTGGAGCGGGGTGACCTCGCACCCTTCCATCAGGCCGAACTCGCGCAGGCGGCGCCCTTCGTCGTCGGACATGGCGGTCCAGTCGATGCGCGCGATCCGCACCATCACGCCGAGCGGCGTCCTGTCGAGCAAAGCAGTCATTTGCGAGCGATTATCAATAACGGCTGCGCGGCGCCAGCCCTTTATCGCCCGGTCCCTAACGCCCCGGATAGCGCAGCCGTCCGACGAAGCGCGCGAGGCTGGGCCGGTCGGCCCGGCTCGCGGCACGGCGGCGCTTCCAGCCTTCAAAGCGCATCACGCGGTCGATGCGGCGCGCGAGGAAAGCGCGCGTGTCGGCATGACCCTCGCTCTCGTCGTTCAGGAACACCGCGAGCGTCGCGCCATAGACGGCGGCGAGGATCGCGCGCTTGCTGTAGTGGTTGAAGTCGGTCGCGCTGTCGCCGGCGAGCCGCCACATATGATCGGCGGCGCGCCAGCCGAGCTTCGCGGCGTGCGGCGCATTGCCGGGCAAGGCGAGCAGCGCGAGCGCGCGGCGCAGCGATTCGCGGGTTCCGGCGAGCAGGTCGAGGCGCGTTTCGACGAGCGTGGTGATCCGTTCGCGAATCTTGAGCGCCGCGAGTTTTTCGGCGGGCCATTTGGCGGCCATGCGCGCGTCGATGTCGGCGAACCAGGCGTCGACCATGTCGCGCCCGCCGCCGGGGAAGGCAAGACGCGCGACGTCGGGATCGACCGCGGCGCGGCGCGCGGCATCGTCGAGCGCCGCGGGACCGAAACCATCGAACGCGGCCGACGCGGCGATCAGCGGCGCCAGCGCGGCGCGAATCTCATCGATCGTGGGATCGGCGGGAAGGATCGAGGCCATGAGCGTCAGATAGGCCGTACGGGACGGCTCGGCAACCGGAACCGTACGGGACGGCCGTGTCGACACCGCGCTTCTTCGCCATGCGTTAGATTTTCTTTTGCTACTTAACCATTGTGCTGACGCCGCGCGGTCCATAGTTTTGACCGCGAGCGCGGCGACCGAGAAAGCCGCCCGTGCAGGATTGAATAGGTGGAGATTATATGACCGCATCGCTGTTTGAACCGATCACGCTGGGCGCCATCGAGGCGCCGAATCGCATCATCATGGCGCCATTGACGCGCGGCCGCGCCGGGCCGGGCTTCGTCCCGAACGAACTCGCGCGCGAATATTATCGCCAGCGCGCCTCGGCGGGGCTCATCATTTCCGAAGCCACCGGCATTTCGCAGGAAGGGCTCGGCTGGCCGAACGCGCCGGGCCTGTGGACCGAGGCGCAGGTCGAAGGCTGGAAGCCGGTGACCGATGCGGTGCATGACGCGGGCGGCCGCATCGTCGCGCAGCTATGGCACATGGGGCGCGTCGTCCATTCGGTGTTCAACGACGGCAGGCCGCCCGTCTCCGCCTCGGCGACGCGGGCGCCCGGCAAGGCGCACACGCCCGTCGGCCGACTCGAATATGAAGTCGCGCGGCCGCTCGAGCTCGCTGAAATCCCGCGCGTCATCGCCGATTATGCCAAGGCTGCCGAAAATGCGAAGCGCGCCGGTTTCGACGGCGTCCAGCTGCACGGCGCGAACGGCTATCTGATCGACCAGTTCCTGCGCGACAATTCAAATCTGCGCGACGACGATTATGGCGGCCCGGTCGAGAACCGCATCCGCCTGCTCCGCGAAGTGACCGAAGCGCTGATCGCGGTGTGGGGCAGGGAGCGCGTCGGCGTGCGCCTGTCGCCCAATGGCGACACGCAGGGGGTCGACGACAGCGCGCCCGACAAGCTTTTTCCGGTCGCCGCGGCGGCGCTCGACAAGCTCGGCATCGCCTTTCTCGAACTGCGCGAACCCGGCCCCGACGGCACGTTCGGCCGAACCGATGTGCCCAAGCAGTCACCGTCGATCCGGGCCGCCTTCAAGGGGCCGCTGATCCTCAACAGCGACTACACCGCCGCGCTCGCCGAAGAAGCAATCGCCAGCGGCGCCGCCGACGCGATCGCTTTCGGTCGGCCCTTCATCGCCAATCCCGACCTGGTCGAACGCATCCGCACCGGCGCCGAATGGGCCGCCGACAATCCGCAGACCTGGTATTCGCCTGGGCCTGAAGGCTATACCGACTATCCGGCGTTGGTCGCGGCCTGATCCGGCATTGGCGTATAATCTGCGTGTCCCCGCGAAGGCAGGGGCACGCCGCTTTGTGGTCGGGGATCAGCCCTTCTCCGCAATCGCCTTGTCGATGATCCCCGCCCCGATTGGCGCCAGCACCTTCTCGCCAAAGCGGAAGAGCAGGAAGGCACCGACGAAAAGCAGCACCGGCGCGATGAACAGCGCCACGATCGCCGCGATCATGACGCCGAAGAAAAGGAACAGGAAACCGCCGGTGAGTTCGGCCTGACCCCTGGGCCCCAGTTCGACCGTGCGCGGCCCCTTGGCATCCCACCATTTGCCGGTGACGATCGTCTTGCGCGCGCCGCCGACATGCGGCGCGGGTCGGCTGACGATCCGCGCGGGCGCGGGTGCGGCTTGCGGAATCGGGCGATCGTCGGGCGCCGGATTATTCCACGGTCGCTTGTTGCGCTCGGCGATCGCAGCGGCCAGGCGGCCCCTGCCGTCCGTAACCTTTTCGGGCCGCGCCGCCGGTTCCTGCATCGGCGCGGGCCGCGCGCTCATGCCCGATTCGACGCGCGCGGCGGCGGAGGTGTCGGGGGCGACGCGCGCTTTCGCGGGCCGGATCGGCTCGACGCCGAGCTGGCGGTCGTGCTCGGCCATGCGCTCGGCCGCGGTCGGCGGGGTCTCGCCGGTTTCGCGGTCGATCACCACCAGCCGCCCGCCGCGTTCGACGACGGAATAACGGCTGGGAGGTGCCTGGTCAGCCAATGCCGAATTGTTCCTTGAGCGCGAGCATCGCGAGCGCGGCCTTCGCCGCCTCGCCGCCCTTATCCTTGCGCGTCTTGTCGGCGCGCGCAAGCGCCTGTTGCTCATTTTCGACGGTGAGGATGCCGTTGCCGATCGCGAGCCCGTCGAGCGTCAGCGCCATGATGCCGCGCGCGCTTTCGTTCGACACGACCTCGAAATGATAGGTTTCGCCGCGGATCACGACGCCCAGCGCGACATAGGCGTCAAAGCGCCCGCTCTGGTCGGTCAGCGCGATCGCCGCGGGCACTTCGAGCGCACCGGGCACCGTCACCGTCTCGTGGCTGTGTCCCTCGGCTTCGAGCGCGCCGCGCACGCCGTCGAGGAGCATGTCGTTGAGGTGCGAATAGAAGCGGGCTTCGACGATCAGGACATGCGCCATCAGGCTTCTCCGGGAATGGGGCGTTCGCCGACGATCGACAGGCCATAGCCTTCGAGCCCGACGATATTGCTGTGGGTGGGGGTGAGCAGTTCCATCGCGTGAACGCCGAGGTCGGCCAGGATCTGCGCGCCGATGCCATAGGTTCTAAGGTCCATGCCGCCGGTCGGTGGCGGCAGCGCTTCGGCGGCGGCCGAGCCGGGCAGCGGACGCATCAGCATGACGATGACACCGGCGCCCGCCTCGCCGATCGCGTCCATCGAGCGTTGCAGGCGGCGCTTCTTCGGTCCCGGCCGCCCCATGATGTCGTCGAACAGGGACACCGGGTGCATCCGCACCAGGGTCACGCCGTCGGGATCGACCGGCCCTTTCTGGAGCACCAGATTGACGCTGCCGTCGATCTTGTTGCGATAGGATTTGAGGCGCCATTCACCGCCATAATCCGATTCGAGCGGCTCGTCGGACACGCATTCGACCAGCCGGTCGGTGCGGCTGCGATAGGCGATGAGGTCGGCGATCGTGCCGATCTTGAGCCCGTGACGCCGCGCGAAGGGGATGAGATCGTCGAGCCGCGCCATCGTGCCATCGTCGTTCATGATCTCGCAGATCACGCCCGAGGGGTTGAGCCCCGCCAAACGCGCAATGTCGACCGACGCCTCGGTGTGGCCCGCGCGGACGAGCACGCCGCCGTCGCGCGCGATCAGCGGAAACACATGCCCCGGGGTGACGATATCGTCGCGCCCCTTGCCGGCGTCGATCGCCACGGCCACCGTGCGCGCGCGATCACTTGCCGAAATGCCCGTCGTCACGCCTTCGCGCGCCTCGATCGAGGTGGTGAAGGCGGTTTCGTGCCGCGTGCCATTGTTGCGGCTCATCAGTTCGAGCCCGAGCGCATCGACGCGCGCCTTGGTCAGCGTCAGGCAGATGAGGCCGCGGCCATGCGTCGCCATGAAATTGATCGCATCGGGGGTCGCCATCTGCGCGGGAATGACGAGGTCGCCTTCATTCTCGCGGTCCTCATCGTCGACGAGGATGAACATGCGGCCATTCCGCGCCTCGGCGATGATCTCCTCCGGCGTCGCCATCGGCGACAGGTCGCTGCCGTTGGCGAGCCAGTTTTCGAGCTTGCGCAGCGTTTCGGCCGTCGGGTTCCAGCCGGGCGAATCGAGGTCGCGCAGGCTGTTCGCGTGAAGCCCCGCGGCGCGCGCGAGGCCCGATCGCGACATGGTTCCGTCGGCAACGATGGCGCGGATACGATCGATGAGATGGGTAGACATATCCGCCATGTCTCACATCATAATGTGATCGTCAATCAGATAATCACATCGTACCTCAGTTCGGCCCGAAGGTCGGCCCATATTCGCGCTTGGGGGCATCGGCATCGGCCTGCGTGTCGAGCAGGGCAAGCAGCTGGCCCGTCCGATCGTCGCGCTTCGCATAATCGCGCGCCGACATGCCGGCAATATGGTCGGCCTTGTCGGGGTTGGCGCCGCGCCGCATGAGCAGGCGCACCATTGCGCCATTCCTGGCCTGCACCGCGAGGATCAATGCGGTCTCGCCGCGCCGGTTCGTCTGGTCGACCGGCGCCTTGCGCTTCAGCAATTCCTCTGCGCCGTCGGTATAGTTGAGCAGTGCCGCATGCATCAGCGGCGTCATGCCGTTGCGGTCGGCGATCGCCGGATCGGCGTCCTTGGCGAGCAGGAAGCGCAGCCAGCTGGTGTCGCGCCGCTTGGTGACGATCATCAGCGCGGTTTCGCCCGTGTCCACGTTGCGCGTGTTGACGAGCGTGGGATCGTCCTGAAGCGCCGAGGTCGCCTTGGCGCCGTCGCGATTCTCGACCGCCTGCAAAAAGGCATAGCCGCCGCGGAACTGCGCCTTTGCCGGGCCATGGAGCAGCCCCACCGCGGCGAGCGGGACGAGGGTGAAAGCGGCAAGGCGAAACGCGGCATGGCGGAACATGGTGCAGGCGACCCCTGGGGCAATTTGTCCGCCGCGCACGCGACGACAATGGTTGATTTTCGCGGGCTAGCCGACCAAGGCTGGCCGCATGATGAATATCGCAAATATGGGACAAAGCTTCGTCCGTGCAAGCCTGATCCTCGCCTTGGGCAGCGCGCTGGCGGCGTGCGACGGCAGCGGGACCGCCGCCGCGCCCGCCGCGCCGCCGCTCGAAGGCGCGCGGATCGGCGGGCCGTTCACGCTGACCGACCAGAATGGGCGGACGGTTCGCGACAGCGATTTTGCCGGCCAGTACCGCCTCATCTATTTCGGCTACAGCTTCTGCCCCGACATCTGCCCGGTCGACCTGCAAAAGCTGATGCGCGGGCTGGCGCAGTTCGAACAGGCCGATGCCGCGCGCGGCGCCAGGGTCGCGCCGCTGTTCATCACCGTTGATCCCGAACGCGACACGCCCGACGCGCTGAAGCCCTTTGTCGCGCGCTATCACCCGCGCCTGCTCGGCCTGACCGGCACGGCGGAACAGATCGCCGCGGCCGCCAAGGCCTTTGTCGTCACCTATAACAAGGTGCCGGGATCGGCGGCAGACCGCTATCTGATGGCGCACAGCCAGCTTGCCTTCCTGATGGACCCCGACGGCAAGCCGCTCGCGCTGCTGCCGCTCGACGACCCCGCGACCGACCCCGACGAGGGCGCGCCCGCCAAGGTCGCGGCCGAACTGGCGAAGTGGGTGAAATGACGGTGACGGAGGCGCGTCCTTTTTGGGAAGCGCCGCTCGCCAGCCTTGACGCCGGCCAGTGGGAAGCCTTGTGCGACGGTTGCGGCAAATGCTGCCTGCACAAGCTGGAGGATGAGGACACGGGCCGCATCTATCCGACCAACGTCGCGTGCCGCCTGCTCGACCTTTCGACGGCGCGCTGCGGCGATTACAAAAACCGCCGCCGCCACGTCCCCGACTGCCTGACGCTCACCCGCGCCACGGTCGACGACATCGAATGGCTGCCGCAGACCTGCGCCTATCGGCTGCGCGCCGAGGGCGCGCCGCTGCCCGACTGGCATTATCTGGTCTGCGGCGACCGCGACGCGGTCCACCGCGCGGGCGAATCGATCGTCGGCTGGACGGTGAGCGAGGATGTCGCCGGGCCGCTCGAGAATCACCTTGTCGAACGCATCATTTGATCCCGCTGCGGATGGCCCGCATATCCGCGTCGGAGACGCGGCGTGGCCGGTGCGCGTCGTCCGCCACGCGCAATCGCGCCGCTATCGCCTGGTCTTCGACGGTGCGCGCGGCGAGCTGAGGCTCACCGTGTCGCGCCGCGCGAGCGAACGCGCGGCGATCCAATGGGCGGCCGGGCAACAGGCGTGGCTCGCCGAACAGATCGGCAAGGCGGCCAGACCCGTGCTTGTCGGCCCCGGCGCCACCATCCCCTTTCGCGGTATCGACCGGCGCATCGACTGGGCGCCGGGCGCGCCGCGCGCGATTCGGCTGGGCGGCGACGCGCTCGCCGTCGGCGGCCCGATCGAGAGTGTCGGTCGCCGCATCGAACGCTGGCTGAAGGCGGAGGCGCTGGCGCTCGTGGAAAGCGAGAGCCGCGCAATCGCCGCCGCGGCCGGATTGACCGTCGGCCGCGTCGGCGTCGGCGATCCGCGCAGCCGCTGGGGCAGCTGCACCACGGGCGGCGACCTGCGTTACAGCTGGCGGCTGATCATGGCGCCCGATCATGTCCGCCGCGCGACGGTGGCGCACGAGGTCGCGCATCTGCGCCACATGGATCACAGCCCCGCCTTCCACGCGCTCGTCGATGCGCTGCACGACGGCGACGTCGCCGCGGCACGCGCCTGGCTGCGCCGCGAAGGGCGCGCGCTGCACCGCTACCGTTTCACGGCCTGAGCGCGGTCAGTCGGCGGGTTCGGCGGGAGCGGGGCGGGGCGGCGGGACGCGAACCGGCGGCGGCGCTTTCGGGACCGAAATCACCTTGGGCTGGCTGCCGTTGCCGTTGGCGGGCGGGCGGCGTCCCGTCTGTTCCTCGATCCACTGCTGGTCGAGCACCGGACCCTCGACCGCGGGCGGCGGCGTGTCGAAACTGTCGGGCGGGCGGCTGTCATAGGGCAGCTCGATCGGCATCCCATTTTCATCGACGAGCAAGCCTTCCTCTCCCGGCTCGCCCATATAGGCCTCGCCCTCATCCTCCAGCTGCCATTCGGGCAGCACGACTTCGGTGTCGAATTGCTCGACCGGGCGCCGCGCGACCGCGACGCGCATATAGTCGGCAAAGGCCTTGGCGGGCGCGCGGCCGCCCTGCAGCCCGCCGACGGGTTTCGCATCGTCGCGCCCCATCCACACGCCCGTCGTGATACCGCTGGAAAAGCCGAGGAACCAGCCATCCTTGTTGCTCGACGTCGTCCCCGTCTTGCCCGCGACGGGGCGGCCGATCTGCGCCGCGCGGCCGGTCCCGGTGTTGACCGCGGTTTGCAGCAGGTCGGTGATCCCCGCCGCGACCCAGTGATCGACCAGCGTGCTGCCGCGCTCGGCGGGGCGCTGATAGAGCAGTTCGCCGCTGGCGGTCGTCACCTTGGTGATGCCATAGGGCCGCACCGACACGCCGCCGCGCGCGACGGCGGCAAAGGCGGCGGTCATGTCGATCACGCGCACCTCGGCGCTGCCCAGCACCATCGACGGGTGGGTGTTGACCGGCGTGGTGATGCCGAAGCGCCGCGCCATGTTGGCGACCGCCGAAAAGCCGATCTCGTCGCCCAGCTTGGCGGCGACGGTGTTGACCGAATAGGCAAAGGCGCTGCGCAGATCCATCGTGCCCGCAAAGCGGCCCGACGAGTTGCGGGGACTCCAGCCGTTGATCGTCACCGGCTCGTCGACCACCGGGTCGTCGACCTTATAGCCCGCTTCGAGCGCGGCCATATAGACGAACAGCTTCCACGCCGATCCCGGCTGGCGCAGTGCCTGCGTCGCGCGATTATAGTTGGATGTCACATAGTCGCGGCCGCCGACCATCGCGCGCACCGCGCCGTCGCGGTCGAGCGACACCAGCGCGCCCTGCACGCCGCGCGGCGTGTTCGCCTGGATCGACGCCGTGGCCGCACGCTGCATATCGAGGTCGATCGTCGTATAGACGTCCAATGCTTCGCTGCCCTCGTCGATCAGCATGTCGAGTTGCGGCAAGGCCCAGTCGGTGAAATAGCGCGCGCTGTTCTGCCCGGTTTCCCTGGCGAGCCGGACGTTGGCGGGTTCGGCGGCATCGGCCTGCGCCTGGCTGATCACCCCGGCATCGACCATGACGTCGAGCACGACGCCCGCGCGGCCGAGCGCGGCCTGCGCATCGGCGGTCGGCGAATAGCGCGACGGCGCCTTGACGAGCCCCGCGACGACCGCGGCCTCCGACAGCGACATTTCGGTCGCGCTATGCCCGAAAAAGCTGTTCGACGCGGCGTCGATGCCATAGCTGCCGCCGCCGAAATAGACTTTGTTGAGATAGAGTTCGAGGATCTGGTCCTTCGAGAATTTCCATTCGAGCGCGAGCGCGAGGATCATCTCGCGCGCCTTGCGCGCCCAGGTATAGCTGTTCGACAGAAAGATGTTGCGCGCCAGCTGCTGCGTGATCGTCGAGGCGCCCTGCATCCGGCGCCCGGTTCCGTAATTCTCGATCGCAAAGACCGCGGCGCGCGCCATGCCGACCGGATCGAGGCCGGGGTGATAGCGAAAGCGGCGATCCTCGACCGCGACCATCGCATCCTGCATCACCTGCGGCGTTTCGCTGAGCGACAGCCAGCGGCCGTAATTGGGGCCGAGCGAGAGAAAGACGGTGCCGTCGGCGGCGCGGACGCGGATCGTCTGCCCCGCGGGCGATTTCTTCAGCTCCTCGAAACTCGGCATCCGCTGCACGGCGATGCCGACCGCGACGCCCAGCGCGACGAGGCCGACGACCGCGAGGCCCAACCCCCAGCGAAAGGCGCGGCGCAGCCAAAGGCGCAGACGCGACGGCGAACCGCTGCCCTTGCCCGACGATGACGATTTTTTCGGCGAAGCTTGCTGTCGTTCGCGGCGCAAAGCCCGTATTCCTTCCCTCGCGTCGCCCCTGATGCGTTATCTGGCGAAGGATTCAGCCTTCGCCGGTTGACGCCTCATCCGGCGAGCGGTCCGCGAAGTCAAGCGCGGCGCTGTTGATGCAATAGCGCAGGCCCGTCGGTCCGGGGCCGTCGGGGAACACATGGCCAAGATGGCCTTCGCACGTCGCGCAGCGCACTTCGGTGCGGATCATGCCGTGGCTTGCGTCGCGATGCTCGGTCACCGCTGCCTCACCGGCGGGCGCGGTATAGCTCGGCCAGCCCGACCCGCTGTCATATTTGGCGCGGCTGTCGAACAGCGGCGCGCCGCAACCCGCGCAGCGATAGACGCCGTCGCTCTTATGGTCGGTATATTTGCCGGTAAAGGCGCGTTCGGTGCCGCCCTCGCGCAGCACATGATAGGCCATGGGGTCGAGCGGCTTTTCGGTTTTCGGATTGGTCATCGGGGTTTCTCCAGCGGACGGGTCGCCCTTGTTCGCCATCATATCGGGTCGGCGGGGCGCCGCAACAAGGGGCCTCGATCAACTGCTTTACGCCGAATTAACCCTGTTCGGCGCATGGAAAGCGCATGAAACTGCGTCTTTTCCTGTTCGCGGTCCTGCTGTCCGCTGCGTCGTCCGCCGCCGCGCAATGCCTGCTTTGCGCGCAGGATGCGGCGGCGGTTTCGGCGCGCAAGGTCGAAACGCCGCTTCGTGTCGATGTCGAAACGCGGCTCGACATGGGCCGGATCGCGGTCGGCGCGATGGGCGGCGAGGTCGCGATCGACCCGGCATCGGGCGCGCGGCAGTTGCGCGGCGACGTCGTCGACCTCGGCGGCTTTGCCCTGTCGGGCACCGTCACGGTTCGCGGCGAACCCGGCGCCGAAGTGCGCGTGATCCTGCCCGCCAGCATCGACCTTGAAAGCGGCCACGGCCGCACCGCGCGCGTGACCGGCCTGGTCACCGACCTGTCGGCGGCGCCGCGCCTCGGCCCTGACGGTCGCCTGCGGTTTCGCTTCGGCGGGCGGCTACAGGTCGCGGCGCGCGACGACGGCGACTATCGTGGACGGATTCCGGTGACGGTCGAGTATCAATAGGGCGGGCGGCGTTGGGGTGAGGCGCGGACATAAAGCCCTCTCCCCTTCAGGGGAGAGAGCCCGAAATGCCTATGGCAACTACCGGCCGTCAGCCGACGTCCGCTCTCAATCGTCGGCGAGCAGCGCCAGTTTCACGCGTGCGGTGCCGCTGCGGTGCATGCCGATCTCGCGCGCGGCGGCGTGGCTGACGTCGATCACCCGGCCGTGGGCAAAGGGTCCGCGGTCGTTGATCCGCACGACGACGCTGTCGCCGGTGGCGATATTGGTGACGCGCACCATCGAGCCGAAGGGCAGGGTGCGGTGCGCGGCGGTGAGCTGGCCGGGGTCGAAGCGTTCGCCGCTCGCGGTGCGGTTGCCGGCAAGCTCATTGCCATAATAGCTCGCGACGCCGCCGTCGATTTCGGTTTCCGGCACGATCTCGGCGATCGTCTCTTCGACGATCGGGACTTCCTGCGCGGCGGCCGAGGCCGTGAGCAGAAGTGGAAGCAGCATGGCTGAAAAGCCTCGCACGACACATCCCCTTGTCAGAGGAGGCGCCCAAAGCAGCGGCGGCGCGCCAAGGCAAGCCGCCGCGCGTCAAACGGAACCGAAATTGCGGCCGGATGTGCGTTCAGACGTCGAGATTCGCCACCGACAGCGCGTTGGTCTGGATGAAATCGCGCCGCGGTTCGACCTCGTCGCCCATCAATCGTTCGAAGATTTCGTGCGCGACATCGGCCTGTTCGGCCTCGACGCGCAGCAGCGAACGGTTGGCGGGGTCGAGCGTCGTTTCCCAGAGCTGTTCGGCGTTCATCTCGCCCAGCCCCTTGTAGCGGCTGATCGCAAGCCCCTTGCGGCTGTGCGCGAAAATCGCCTCGAGCAGCTCGGACGGGCGCGTCACCGGGCTGGCCTTGGCGCTGGTGGCGGCGACCGGGGTGTCGCCCTCCTCGCCCCCGGCGGCGTCGGCCTCGACCTCGGCGGCCGCGCCGCCCGCCTTCACCAGTCGCGCGGGGCGGGCATAGGTTTCGGCCTGCTCGGCGGCGAGCTTGTGCATCCGGCGCGCTTCCTGGCTGGCGAGGAAGGCGGCGTCGATCGCATGATGATCGCTGACCCCGCGCCAGCGGCGCTCGAGCATATAGCCCCCGCCGGGCGCGGCTTCGACGGTCCACGCCGCCTCGTCGCCGCCGGTGAGCGCGCGTTCGGCGGCGCCCAGCCACGCCGCGGCGGTCGCGGCCGCGCGGTCGCGGCCCGCGGCGTCGAGATCGGGATCGAGCGCGCCGGTGAGCGCGAGCGCCTCGACCAGCCCATGATCAAGATTGCGCGGCACGTAACGCATCAGCGCGCGCAGTCGCCGTCCATGGTCGATCAGCGAGCGCAGGTCGGCGCCCGAACGCGCGCCGCCCGCGGTTTCGAGCAGCAGCGCGTCGATGCCCGCGTCGACCAGATAATTTTCGAGCGCGGTATCGTCCTTGAGATAGACCTCGCTCCGTCCTTTCGCGACTTTGTAGAGCGGCGGCTGGGCGATATAGAGATGCCCGTTCTCGATGATTTCGGGCATCTGGCGATAGAAGAAGGTGAGCAGAAGCGTGCGGATATGCGCGCCGTCGACGTCGGCGTCGGTCATGATCACGATCTTGTGATAGCGCAGCTTTTCTAGGTTGAATTCGTCGCGGATACCGGTGCCGAGCGCCTGGATCAGCGTGCCGACTTCCTTCGACGAGATGATGCGGTCGAAGCGCGCGCGCTCGACGTTCAATATCTTGCCCTTCAGCGGCAGGATCGCCTGCACATGGCGGTCGCGGCCCTGTTTCGCCGATCCGCCTGCCGAATCACCCTCGACGAGGAAGAGTTCGCATTTGGCGGGGTCGCGCTCCTGACAGTCGGCGAGCTTGCCGGGAAGCGAGGCGATGTCCATCGCCCCCTTGCGCCGCGTCAGCTCGCGCGCCTTTTTCGCGGCCTCGCGCGCCGCGGCGGCGTCGATCACCTTCTGGATCACCGCCTTGGCGTAAGCGGGATTTTCCTCGAGCCATTCGGTCATCCGGTCGGCCATCAGGCTTTCGAGCGGCTGACGGACTTCGGAGGAGACGAGCTTGTCCTTGGTCTGCGAACTGAACTTGGGGTCGGGCAGCTTGACCGAGACGATCGCGGTCAGCCCTTCGCGCATATCCTCGCCGGTGAGCGAGACTTTCTCTTTCTTCAGCAGCCCCGACTTTTCGCCATAGCCGTTGAGCGTCCGGGTCAGCGCGGCGCGGAAGGCGGCGAGGTGGGTGCCGCCGTCGCGCTGCGGGATATTGTTCGTGAAGCAGAGGACATTTTCATAATAGCTGTCGTTCCACTCCAGCGCGACGTCGATGCCGATTCCGTCGCGCTCGCTGCTGATCGCGATCGGATCGGGAAGCAGCGCATTCTTGTTGCGGTCGAGATATTTGACGAACGCCGCGATGCCGCCCTCGTAGAACAGATCATGGCTGACATGTTCGGCGTGGCGCGCGTCGACCAGCTTGATGCGCACCCCCGAATTGAGGAAGGCCAGCTCGCGGTAGCGATGTTCGAGCTTTTCAAAATCGAACTCGGTGACATTCTTGAACGTCTCGGTCGACGCCATGAAGGTGACGCGCGTGCCCTTCTTGCTAGTTCCATCAGGATTCTGGGGGGCCGGGCCATTGACCTTGAGCGGCGCGATGGCGTCGCCATGCTCGAAACGCATCCAATGTTCCTGCCCGTCGCGCCAGATGGTGAGCTCGAGCCATTCGCTGAGCGCGTTGACAACGCTGACGCCGACGCCGTGGAGGCCGCCCGACACCTTATAGGCATTGTCGTCGCTGGTGTTTTCAAACTTCCCGCCGGCATGGAGCTGGGTCATGATGACCTCGGCCGCCGACACGCCCTCTTCGGCATGAATGTCGGTGGGGATGCCGCGGCCATTGTCCTCGACGCTGACCGATCCGTCGCTGTTCAATGTGATAAGCACCAGGTCGCAGTGCCCCGCCAGCGCCTCGTCGATCGCATTGTCGCTGACCTCGAACACCATGTGATGCAGCCCCGACCCGTCGTCGGTGTCGCCGATATACATGCCCGGCCGTTTGCGCACGGCGTCGAGCCCCTTCAATACCTTGATCGAATCGGCGCCATAAGCATTGGCGTTGGGCTGTTTTGCGGCGCCTTCGGGCGCGCTGTTCTCGGGGGTGTCTGTCATGGCGATTATATAGGGTCGGCGCGCATAAAACCCAAGCGAAAATGCCGCTCTCCGCCATGTCGCGACGGGCGTTGCACCCCCGCGCCGCGGCGGCTAGTTTCGGGGCCATGAAACATGCTTCCGCCGTCCCGCTCGCCGCCTTCCTTGCCGCTGCGCTCGCCGCGTGCAGCCAGCCCGCGCCGCCCGCCGACAACGCCCCCGAAGTCGCGGGCGAACCGCTGGCGACGCGCGCGGTGATGATCGGCACCGAGGGGCCGAGCCTGCCCGCCTGTTCGAGCATCAGCCGGGTGAAGGACGGCGGCACCGACGTCTATTGGGCGCCGAACGAGACGCGCGCGGTCAAGGCGCGGCTCGCGGGCGGCGCGCGCGTGTCGCTGTGCGAAGCGGCCGAGAATGACGCCTGGTTCGGCATCGTCTTTGCCGCGCCCGGCACCGACCCCGACATGTGCGGCGTCGGCAAGTCGGTGCCGGGTGCCCGCGAATATCAGGGGCCGTGCCGCTGGGGCTGGATCCGCGGCGGGACGGTGCGACTGGGGGGATGAGGCCGGGCCGTGGGGCTCCGTCTCGCGCTTCAATCTTACTGAAACAGGGACTAAAGCATCGTGCGATAAACCTGCACCGCCTCCCCGAGCGAAGTCGAGATGCCCCTCCGGGCTGACCGTAGGGGCGAATGAAAAACAGGTCTTTTCCGACAGTTGACAGCTTATCCCCGAAAAATCACCGCGCCGTTAACCTTTTGTTGACCATAAACCGCAAGTTTGACCCCGAGCTTTCCATGTGGGGTGGAGGCAAAGGGGGTTAACATGGCGAACAGTCTGAAGTCGGCCCAATATCTGATCGAAAGTCGCCTGCTCGACGCGGCGCGCGGCGACGCCAATGCCTATTTCGATCTCGGCATCGCTTTTTCGACCGGCACCGGCGGGGTCGATGTCGACCTGATCCAGGCGCATAAATGGTTCAACCTCGCCGCGCTCGCCGGCAATGTCGAAGGCCAGCAGTGCCGCGCCGACGTGTCGAGCGAAATGTCGCCGGGCGAAATCGCCGAAGCGCAGCGCCAGGCGCGCGCCTGGCTCGACGAAACGGCGCGCCGCCCGGCCGCGCGACGCTTCGCGGCCTGAGATTTTTGGCCACGCGGGCCCTTCTTGAATCGCACGCAAAGGCGCAAAGGCGCAAAGGCGCAAAGGCGCAAAGGCGCAAAGGCGCAAAGGCGCGAAGAAGACAAAATCCCTCATAAAGACTCAAAGAGGGCGGTTGCCGTCGGTGACCTTGCCTATCCCTCTTCCTGCCTTTGCGTGAGACCGGATTCAATCCGCCCGCCGGAACGGCATATGCCCTTCGAGCCACGCCATCTCGGCCTCCTCGGCGCGGCGTTCCCGCTCCAGAAACTCGGCGACCGCGCGGCGAAAGCCCGGATCGGCGATATAATGCGCCGACCAGGTCGCGACGGGGCCGTATCCGCGCGCGAGCTTGTGCCCCCCCTGCGCCCCCGCCTCAACGCGCGCGAGGCCGCGTTCGATCGCGATGTCGATCGCGCGATAATAGCATAGCTCGAAATGCAGATAAGGGATCTCGGTCAGGCATCCCCAATAGCGGCCATAGAGCGTATCGGCGCCAAGGAAGTGGAGCGCGCCCGCGACCGGCCGCGCATCGCCGTCATAGGCGATCAGCAGGATGATCCGATCCGCCATCCTTTCGCCCATCAGGTCGAAGGCGGCGCGCGTCAGATAGGGATGCCCCCATTTGCGCGCGCCGGTGTCCTGATAGAAGAGCCACATCGCATCCCAATGTTCAGGCCGGATCGCAGCGCCGGTCAGCTCCTCGACGCGTAGCCCTTCGACGGCGCGCAGCCGCTCCTTGCGCAGTTGCTTGCGCTTCTGCGAATTGAGCGTGCCGAGGAAATCGTCGAAGCTGGCGTAGCCCCGGTTCGCAAAATGAAACTGGATGTCGCGGCGAACGAGCCAGCCCGCTTCCTCGAACAGCGGCATCTGCTCGGGCGCAACGAAAGTGGCGTGCGCCGACGACAGGCCGTTCTGCCGCACGATGGCTTCGGCGGCGCGCAGCAGCAGGAGCGCGTCGTCGCCGTTTCCTGCGAGCAGCCGTGGCCCCGGCACCGGAGTGAAGGGCACGGCGATCTGGAGCTTCGGATAATAATCGCCGCCCGCGCGCGTCCAGGCGTCGGCCCAGCCATGGTCGAACACATATTCACCCTGGCTATGCGATTTGAGGTAAGCGGGCGCCGCGGCGACCAGCGTGCCGCCCGCATCCTCGACGCGCAGCGGCGCAGCCTGCCACCCCGTTCCCGGCCCGACGCTGCCCGATTCCTCGAGCAGCGACAGAAAGGCATGGCCGACGAACGGATTGCCGCCATCGTGCAAGCCGTCCCACGCCGCCGCGTCGATCGCGGCGACGCCGGTGCCGAGCGCGATCGTCCGTGCCGGTGGATCGGCCTCGGCCATTGCCTAGGCCGGTTTCACCGCGACGATCGCGTCGGCCTCGACCGCGGCGCCGAGCGGCAGCACCGCGACGCCGACTGCGGCGCGCGCATGACGGCCGGTCTCGCCGAACAGTTTTTCGAACAGCTCGGACGCGCCATTGGCGACCTTCGCCTGATCGGTGAAGCCCGGCGCGCTGTTGACGAAGACGCCCAGCTTGACGACTCGTTCGACGCGCGACCAGTCGCCGCCCAGCGCCTGTCCGATCTGTGCGACGAGCATCAGCGCGACGCGCTCAGCCGCGTCCTGCCCGCCCGCGACGTCCATGTTCTCGCCGAGGCGGCCGGTCACCACCTGCCCGTCGCGGAACGGCAGCTGGCCGCTGACATAGAGCATCCCGCCATGCTCGACCGCGGGCACATAGGCGGCGACCGGCGCGGCGGGTTTGGGAAGCTCGAGGCCGAGTTCGGCGATCTTCGCGGCAATATCCATGGGGGAGTCCTTCTTTCAAACCGGCTGCGGCGCCGGGGCGGGGATGTTTTCGGCGAGACGCGCCATGATCCAATGCTGCGCCGCTTTCCAGTCGTCGATTCGCGCATGGGCGTGCGGCGAAGCGGCAATTTTGCCCGCGATCGCGGGTTCGCCGACGAAATGGAGTCGCCACACCTCGGGCGCTTCCTCGGCGACCGAGCGGTGATGCCCCGCCAGATCGTCGATGAACACGGCAACCGACGGGCGATATTGCTCGATCAGGCGGCGCACGGGTTCGCCCTTGCCGCCGCGGCTGCCGATCACCGGCGCGTGGAAATCATGGAGAGCGAGCTGCTCGATCCGCGCCTGCTGATGCTCGGGGCCGACGTTGGTGAGCACGACAATGTCGGCCTCGGCGCCGATCGCCGCCATCGCGGCCATCGCGCCGGGGATCGGATATTGCCGCATCATTTCCTTCCGAAAAAAGCCGTCGAGCAGCGGCCACACCTCGGCGGCCTCCAGCGGCGTGCCGCATTCCTTGCGTTTCAGCGCGTTCGCAAAGCTCGCATCCTCGATGCGAAAGATCACGCCATGTTCGGCGTCGACCCATTCGGCGAAGGGCACGACCATGTGCATCAGCACCTCGTCGCAATCGGTGATGACGAGCGGGCGGGTCATGCAAGGGTTCCTTCGAGTCTGTGGGCGGCGGCGGCCAGGCTGGCAGGGGGCACCTGCAACGCGTCGGCGCAGGCGACAAGGTCATTCTCATGCGCGGCGAGGAACGACAGGATCGCCGCGAGCGTCGCGCGCTCGCCGAGCGAGGCGCGCAGGTCGTCCGGCGCGAGGCCGGTGAGCGCGAGCAATCGCTCGGCGCGCGGCTCGTCGTTCAGAATCCAGCCGAGCGCGTGGAGCGCCAGCGCCGCGTCATCCTCAAGCACGTCAGCCCCCTTCGCCGCGATGCAATTGTGTCATGCTGCCGATTCGCCTAAACGGGCCGCGTACGCAAGGTGGGGAACGGAACGCACATGGGCAAGACCATCCTGGTCGTCGAAGATAATGAACTCAACCTGCGCCTGTTCTGCGACCTCCTCAATGCCCATGGCTATCGCGCGCATCCGGTGCGCGACGGCCGCGACGCGCTGGCAAAGGCGCGCGAGGTGTCGCCCGACCTCATCATCATGGACATCCAGCTGCCGCATGTATCGGGGCTCGAACTCATCGCGCAGATGAAGGCCGATCCGATTCTGCGCGCGGTGCCGATCATGGCGGTCACCGCCTATGCGGGGAAGGGCGACGAGGAACAGATCCGCGCGGCGGGCGCCGAAGCCTATGTCTCCAAACCGATTTCGGTGATCAAGTTCATCGAGAGTGTCGGGGCATTTGCCTGAAGGGGCCATGGTCGCCCGTGGTGCGGCATACGGCGCAGACTGCGCCGAAATTGCGTGATCTTTGGGCCGTCTTCGCGGCTTTTCTCCGCCATCGCAAAGGCGTGGCTGCAACAGGGGCATGATGGCACCGTCGCCCGTCGGCATGGCGCCCGAAGATCCGTTCGCGGAGCTGATCGAGGCGGCTTATCGGGTCTTCGCCAGGCCCCGGCCCGACGTGATCGGCGTCTGACAGGGTTGCTGCATGGACCCTCGCATCGAAGCCGGCTTCTTCAATCCCGACTTCCGCGATCTTCCGCGCGCAGCGCCGATCCTGAGCGTGGCCGATCGAATCGCGAAATGCGGCGACATCTGCTTCCGGTTCGCCCTTCCACGGGGCGGTATGGTGGGCGCACGGCATCGGGTCGACGCGGCAGTCCCGCAATGCGGCGATGATGCGGCGTCGCCGTGACGCTCCGTGATGGCGGGGGGAGGCGCCATTGCCGCGGTCATTCGGGTGGAAGCCGGTGGTCCTCATCGGGGCCGAGCAGGAGGTCGAGCATCGCCTCCATTCGGGGTTTTCCGGTGAAGGCGTCCGACCGGGGCTCGAAGATTCCGGTGGAGCGCAGTACGGCATAGCCATGCGCCATCGCCCAGGCAGCGGTGCCCAGCGTCTCGATATCCCGATCGCGGGCGGCGACGCGCGGCGAACCGGCGGCAAGCGCTTGCAGGAAATCGTCATAGGCCCGGTTGAGCTGGTCGAGGAATGCCGGGTTCTGCCAATCGACCAGATCCTTCCGCCACAGCAGCTGATAGCGCCCGGGAAAGGACAGGCCATAGTCGGTCAAGGCCGTGAGGTAGGCCCTTGCACGACTTGCGCCGCTGACGGATCCGCGCGTCGTGACCATGTCCAGATATTGCCGGAAGATGCGCGAGGCCATTTCGGTGAGCAACTGGCGTCGGTCCGCGAAATGATTGGCGGGCGCCGCGTGCGATACGCCCGCGGCACGCGCCACGGCGCGGATCGTGACCCCGTCGGGCCCCTCCCGGTCGAGCAGCAGGAAGGCCTGCTCGATCAATCTGGACTTCAGCGGCGATGATGTCGTTCGCGTTCGCGGGCCTGGCATCTTTTCTTATTGACGCCGTCAATTGCGATTGTAAATTGACAGTGTCAATCACATTCGGTCGCGGAGGCTTTGCATGTCAGCCAGTCTGCTCTTCCGGCGGGTCCTGCTTACCTTGTCGGTTTCCGTTCTGGGCGTTCTCGTGCCCTATCTCGAATATGGTCCAACCCATGTCTTCAATCCGGACTGGCCCGGACATGCGAAACTGCACGATGTATGGCAACTTGCGACCAATTCGGCCTTTTCGGCCGCGGCGGCCTATCTGGCCTGGACCCGTCCGGATCTGCGGATGGCCGCGCGCCTTGGACTGGTTGCGCCCCTCGCCTTTCTCGCCGCCTATTTGACGATGGATCTATATGGCGGCTCGATGGTCAACAGCGACGGTACCGAACTCAAGTTCGGAAGCGTCAATGCGTCGCTCGCAACGATGCTGATCGTCAGCGGCATATTGGGGTTCCTCTCCTTTTCCCCCGCGCTTGCGGAACCGGTGCGCCAAGGTTGAACCTGGTCGCCATTTGCCGAGCGCGCTCGGCCGTCTTCCGGCCGCGCGGGCGGCGCGCATCGTCTCGCGCAAACCGAATCGAGGGAAGAATGACCATGAAATCCCGCCATCTTGCGATGATCGCAGGCGTCATTGCCTTGCAATTGCCGGGCGCCATCGGGGTCCAGGCACACGCCCAGGCGCCGTCCGGCCGGTCCGGCGTGCCGGCCAGTTCTGCGGCGGCGCGGGACGAGCGCGAAGACATCGACAACAGGCTCGCGCTGGCGCACCAGAGCGGCAAGGCGATCGTCATCATGGCCGCGCTGAACTTCCGGCACAAATATCCGAACGATATAGTCGAGGACATGCACCTTGCCGACCAGGGTTCGGACATCGACGGCGCGGCGATGATCGACAGGAAGGCGCTGGTGGAATGGCGGAGCGACCAAAGCCAGGGCGCGCGACTGGTCGTGAGCGAAGGCAGGCCGCCCCAGGGTTCGGATGCGAGCGGTTCGATCCATCGCTTTTCGGTCGGCGCCGTCACCTACCATATCTTCATCGCGGAGCCCGGACGGTATCGCCTGTCCGCCGTCCGCCACCCCATGCCGCGAACGACATTGCCTGACCGCGCCACGGCCGCCGGTCGCGCGGCGGCCGATGGACGGCTGGGCACGATATCGCTCGAGGTGGTCGCCTTCAACGAGATGAGGGTCGAACAGCAATGGCAGCCCGAACAGTGGCGCGACGTCGAACCCTATCAGGAATGCGCCGCGACCTATGGCGGCGGTTGCGTGGAATATCGGTGGGTGTTTGGAGAACGCGAACTCGTGCAGCCCGCCGGCTATTATGACACGCTGGTCAATGTGCCGGTTCCGGGCCTGAACATCGCCATTGATCTGAAGGAGCATTTCGCCTCGTTCGAGGTCGCGCCCCGGCAAACGATCATTGTCGATGGATTTTATCCCGATCCGCCCAGCGCCGATTTCGACCTTCCGGATTGTGCCGATCAGCAGCCGAAGCGCTGGGTCTGCCGGATGTCCGCCCTCGCGCTGGTGCAGGCCGCGGCTTCGGAATCCGACGTCAGGGGATTCGACTTCGCGACCAGCGGATTTCCCCGCCTTGCGGCGCTGATCGCCGACGCGCGCTACCGGCCGCTCGATTTGTCCGCAAAGCCGATCGGCAAGCTGAAGGAGGCAACGGTCTATCGTCTGGCCGATTGAATTTGCAGCGCGAGCCGACGCGCGGGGCGAGGGCCATTTGGGCTAAGCTATATACTACTGTAATCCCAACGTAATTTTTTGCGGTTCACGAAATATCTCTTTCCTGCAAAGCCCCCTCATGCCCCGCCATGGCGGACGATCGCCGTCGGGCTGACCTTCACTGAACTTTGACATTCTTTATGACCGGATGATGGTCGTCACGGCCGCGGTGACTGCGACCCAGGGGGCGCCGTTCGCCACCAAGCCAATCTGGTGACCCCTACGGGAATCGAACCCGTGTTTCAGCCGTGAGAGGGCCGCGTCCTGACCGCTAGACGAAGGGGCCGCGTGGGTCGGACATTCTGGACAAAGGCGGGCCGACCGCCCGCTCCGCCGATGGTGACCCCTACGGGACTCGAACCCGTGTTTTCGCCGTGAAAGCACAATCTCCAATAAAATCAACGACCGTTCCCCCATTGGGCACGGTTTCGGCGTCACAGGTTTCCGCGCCTTTCCGCACGGTGGGGGAACTTTATGGACACCGAGGGCACGATGCAAGCTTGTCGTCATGTTCGCATAATGTTCTAAAGGGCTATGCGAATCGACCGCGAAGGCCTAATCGAACTCAGCCTGAAGACGCTGGCCGAACAGGTCGAGCTCGCCAGTGCCGCCCCGCCGCGTCCCAGCCACGGCGTGCGCTTGGCGCTTAAAGTGCTCCACATGTTCAGCGCGGGCGAGCAGGCGCCGTTTGTCGATTTCTGGCGCCAGATGCGTAACGACGAGAGCGTGATGAAGACTGAAACGATAGCGAGCTATTGTCGCTCGACGCACCTTCAAGCCCAACTGCGCGGTGTAATGCGCGCGGTCGGCATAGAACCGACTGTTGCGGTCGAGCAGTCGCTAGCCCACGCAGCGCTCAAAATTTACCCTCGTACGAAGGTAAAGCCGTGAGACGCGGGCGCTATGCCTGGAGAAAGCCGGTGCCGATGGAGCATCGCTGGCGGTGCGGCCTTCGCCAGAGCCGCTGGTTCAAGACCTATCGCGCCGCGGCAAATAGTGCTGTGCGCAACGGGCTGGGTTGGTGGGAAGGCGAAACGCTGGTCATGGGTCCGCTGCTCGTGATGGAACAGCGGCCTATTCCCACTCCGGCGTGACCGGCCGGCAGCGCAGATCGGCAACCGCGACCTTTTGGAGCATCCGACAAGCCGCATCGAGGCGCCGCGCGACATCCTTGCCCCATTGATCGCGCGCATCGTCGACGAGCTCTTTCGCGACTTCGCTTTCCAGCGCTTCGCGCGTCATCTCCGGCCGGTCGTCGCGCTCGAATGCGTCAGCAGTCAGGCGCAGGTTCGGATTTGCGTCGGGCCTGTTGCTGCAACTCGACACAGAGGCGGCTGCGAGCACGATCGGAAGGGCGAGCATCGGGAAGGCTTTTCGTGGCATCGGAGATTTCCTTCTGTTGTGCCGCGTCTTTCGTCGCGCCGGCGCGGAGTTCGTCGCGGCGATCTTGCGCAGCACGCCGTTCGCGTTCGCGCTGCGCGGCGTCAGCTTTTGCCCTTGCGGCGGCCTGTTCGGCGAGAAGATCATTCCGCGCATCTTCGCGGATTGCGCCGATCGCGAACCAAAACGCCGCAAGGATGACTAGAATTGTTACCCCTTGAGCCGCTGCCTTTGCCCACCGCTCGCCAAGCCGACCGGTGAGACGACGAAGAAGCCAGGGGCCAAGGATCAGAATCAGCATTACACGATCTCCTGGTCGGGAGCAGGCGGGGATGCTGATGCCGCCGACGGCTCAATCGCAGCCCCGCTCAGTTCGCTTGCGTTTTCAGGCGCGTCACCCTTGCCGATGGAAATTTCGGCGCCGCGGATTTTGGCATTGAGCCAGTCGGCGCCGAACACGATCAGCCCGACGATGGTCGCAAAACCCGCCGCGATCGCGTTGTTCCAGAATTGCTGCGACAGCGCCATCTGGCCGAACAAGGATCCGGGCGCCGCGCCCTTCAGGAAAGCGAACACCCAATAGAGCAGCACCATGTTCTGCACCGACAGCGCGACGATGCCGAGCAACATGCCCAGGGAGAATATTGCGCGCAGCTGCGCCCGCGTCAGGTTGACCAGCGCGCGCAACATATTGCCGATCGCGCGAAATGGCGTCCCGAGCCAGCACAGAAAGGCGCCGAACCGCGTCACTGTTCGTTCGTCGACACGATGCCGCCGCTCATTTTCGGCGCGACGATCGTGGAAATGGGGACGCCGAACGGCCAGCGCAGGCCGCCTTCGACCAGGCGCGATTTCTCGATCGGCATGATGCAGACCATATTCTGCTGGTTTGCGCCCAGGATGTAATAATGGGTCGCGCTCTGGCCGACGAGGGTGCCGACATGGCCGCCGCCCTTGCGCCCGAACACCGCAACCGCGCCGACGACGGCGCCGCACGCGACGCCCCATTTTGCCCAAGCTTTCGCAGTGACCGCGGTGCCTTTTTCGGGGATCGGCAGACCGGCCTTGATAAACCAATACGCCATCGCCGCGCCGCACCACGGCGTTTCGTCATCCTTGTACCACGGCGCCTTGGCCGCCGCGAACATCGCGACGATCCGGCTGTTGTGCGTCGGCCCCGGCGTTTCTTTCAGCCCGATGTCGTCGCGCGCGAATTTCAGCCAGATTGGCTCGCCGCTCGCCGCGAACGGCGGCGTCGTCGGCGCCATCCCACCGCGCTGCGATCCCTCGATCGCCGCGATGATGTCGGCATACAGGTCTGCAGGCACTTTCCCGCGACGCTTGCGTAGCGCGACCATGAACGCATCGTGATGGAAGGCCAGCGTCATGCCACACCCCCCTTGCCGGTCAGCTTGTCGCCCCATTTGCGGACCCAGGCGAACGCCTCGCCGGTCAACAGCCATTCGATGAACGGCGTACCGCCCGTCGCGATCAGGAACGCCGCCAGCGGCTTGGTCAGCGTGATGCCGACGATCGGGATGCTCTTGCCGTCCAGCGACGGCGCCAGAAAGAACGCCAGCGCCATCGTGCCAACCAGCGCGATCATCGCCCACAGCGACGTGTCGATCCCGTCGGCCTTGCGCTGGCGCGATTTCCACAGCGAAAAGCAAAGCGCGAGGAACCCGCCGGTCAGTAACGCCGCGATAAATTCCAAATCATACCCGCGCTCGATCGACGCCACGCCGACCGCGCCATAGGCAAACAGCACCCCGAACGGGTCGACCTTCATGACTTCATTTCCCCCGTTCATTGGTGCGCTGGCCATCATTCACCACCTTCATCGTCCGGCTCGCCGCGGCGCCGGAACATTTCGTTCGCGACGATGCACAAGCTCCCAAACAGCGCGACCACCAGCACCGCCATGATGCCCGCCGCCTCGATGAGCGCCTGCGCGCTCACGGCTTCGGCTCGATGCGGACGATCAGCGCCTCGATCCGCACGCTGTCGGTGCCCACCTCAAGGTCGGCCTTGAAACTGATGTCGGCGTCGGCTGTCGTGTCGATCGCCGCCGTCGCGATGCCCGATCCGTTCGACGCCCAGCCGCCCGAACCTGCCAGCATCGACACCTGCGCGGCTTCGTCGTTGCGGTTGAAGATGCGCACCGATGCGCGCGAGGCGCCGTCCCCCGCCGCAATGACGACCGCGTGCATCCGCGTCGCGCCCAGATAGACGTTGACGATCTTGCTGCCGCCGGCACCATTCGAACTCGCCAGCACCTCGATGTCGATCATGCCGTTCTTGCCGAGCATTCCGCCGGGAATAGTGATCGTCGGTCCGAATGACGTTTCGTCGGTGGTGCCGGTCACCGCCGCGGTGGCAACGCCGCTCGCGTAGAACGGCGCGCCCGGCCCGCGCCTTTCCTTGCGGCCGATCAGGATCAGGTCGCTGCGCTGGATCCACGCATCGCCGCCGCCTGCCTTGAAGGACAGAACTTCGGGCATCTCGACCGTCGCCGCTTCGGCGCCGCTGGCGATGCGATAGCCGAAAGCCTGTGTCGGGTCGTTCGCCACCCCGGTCTTGCCGAAACGCCCGCGAACGATCTTGCAACGTTTCGACGTGTCCAAGTGAACGCCGACCGCCGGATCTGCATAGCCAGCGTCCTGTCCGTTCTCATACGCCCATACGTCCTCGACGACGACATCCTCGGGCGGAAAGGTCGCGTGATGGACGCGAATGCCCTCGTCCTCGTTGCCATGCGTGTGACAGCGCACCAATCGCGTGCCGAACACCCTTTCATCGACCAGGATGCCGTCTTTGAAACCCGAAAGCTCGACGTTGCGCACTTCGCCGCCGCGCGTCTGGATCACGCGCACCCCTGGCGTCGTCGCGCCCTCGCCGGGGCCGACAGCGCTGCCGCCGTCGAAGATGACGTCGCATTCGACCAGCGGGTCGGCCATCGCAACATATCCGTCGACGACGGCGCGCGCGACATTGTCGGCATAGGATTTAAGCTCGAACAGTTGCCCTGATGTCGAAACGACACTGCAATTGCGAAAACGAACGTTCTTGGCCAGCTTATGCCGGTCGGCTGCGGGCACGAACTCGGCGCCCAGGTCGCCAACCTCGTGGACGAATGCCTGATAGGTAACGCTTTCGGCTGCGCAATCTTCAACGATCATGTCGTGAACGCCCGATAGGCGAATGCAAAAGCTGCCGCGGTCAGTGTCGGTCGACGGAGCCGTCAGCGCTCCGGCACGGACGTTGCGGATGGTGCCGTGGCGCGACAGAACGATATAGGCCGTGCCGCCTTCATACGCGGCCTTGTTCGCATTTTGCGCCGTCGCCGTGTCCGCGGTCGAAAGGGTGCCGACATAGCCCCAATCGACATGCACCGCGCCGTACATAACCGCGCTCGACGGCACGCGGATATTCTCGACGCGGTAATGCGCGCCGCCGATGATCTGGATGCCGGGCGCTCCCAGCATATGTCCCTCGCCGTCGTCGATCCACTTGTCGGTTTCGAGCGTCAGGTTGAAAATCTCGAAATGCTGCGGATCATGGTCGGCATTCAGCGCCGCAACCGTATTGGGATCGCCATATCGGCAGCCCGCAGAAACGCAGCAATGTGCGGTCGCCTGGATGCCTGCATCGCCGCTGGACCGTACCAGCACCGTTCCGCCGAACAGCGCGGCCCAGCTGCGCACGCGAAAAGTGCTGGAATCTCCGCCGTCGAAATAGCCGGCGACAGTCGCGCCGTTCAGATCGACGCGGACATTCTCCTTGATGATGATGTCCGCCGTGACCTTGTAAGCCTTGCCGCGCTCGAAATAGACAAAGCCGCCGCCCTCGGCTGCAACCGCGTCGATCGCCGCCTGGATCGCGTCGGTGTCGTCGGTGCCAGCATCGGTGTCGAGGTCCAGGTTGCCGACTGCGCCATATCGGCGCACGCTCACCTGCTGAATGTCCAGCATCTGCTTGACCGTCAGCCCCGCGGCATAGGCCAGCAGCGACCCACCGATCTCCTCATCGGCCAGGTCCTCGCGCAAGCCTACGTCGGCGCCCGTCCCGAAACTGAAAATCAAATTGCCCGCGGCATCGAACCCGAAAAACCGAGACGCGCGAGCGGCCGCGACGGGTATCTCGACGCCCTCTTCGCCGCGGGGGAAAATCAGGCCACGAAGTACTTTGTCGCGAAGCCAGATGTCGCGCTGCGCTGACCGGTCGGCGACCTCGTTTACCGGCTCAGCAAGCCATGCCGCTCCGTTCTCGAAAGTAATCTGTTGGGTAAAGACCGGCTCGAGATTGACGAAGAGCTCTTGCCCGGCCGCCGGGGGCGTGACGAAATTCACGGACCCGCCCGGCCCGGGATTGATCGTGATCGAATAGCTGCCCGGATCAACCGTTACACCGTCGAGAGTTACCTCGATGTCGGTTGTGCTGAGCGCCTTGAAGGTAAAAGGAAAGACGGTCGTAGCGCCGTTGGTGAAATAAGGACCGCTGAAGCTGTCTGTCGTTTCGATCGCCATGCTGGGAACCCATGTTGCGCGTCATGGCGGGGTAGGGGATCACTCGATGGTCTTGAATCGGGCAGGCGTGCCAGTATCTATTCTGTCTTGCCGGTCGTGAGACCGCGCCACCATTCACCGATGCCTTCCGGATCCGCGTCGCCGTATCCAACATCGACCAGAAATTGCGCGGCAACGGCCATCTGGCCCGTGGTCAGGCCCGTAAAATAGCCCGTCGTTTCGATGGCATTGCGAGTGGCGCGTTTCGTTTCCTCGCCGCGCGCGATCTTGCCGAGGTCGCTACCGACGTTGATCACCGACTCGACGCCGCCCTGCGCAGGAGTGAACCGGTACCCGAAGCTCGGTCGGTTCGACACTTTCGCCCAGAGAGGCGGGCCCACGTCGCGCAACACCGGGATGGGCCCGAATATTTGAAAGATCATCGACGACGCCGCCCACTCCGCCCAACTCTCATCGTCATCATCATCGGGCGCGCGGCCGGCGAGGAGCTCGGAAAGAAGCGGCGGAACAACGAACAGCCACCAGGCGCGTGCGATCAGGCCCGGCGCGTCGCTCAGTCTGGCAGTTCGGACGTCACGCGCAAAGCTGCGCTGCCGCTGATAGAAGGCCGACATATACGAATAGAACATGGTGAGCAGCTTGCCCGCCTCGCCGAAAGTCCCGCGCCCGGACTGGATTGCCGCGAGATCCTTTGCAGCGCCCGCGCCTTGCGACTGGCGCACAGCCTTGTCGGCGGCATAAATCGCATCCTCTTCGCTCATGCCCGCTGCAATCGCCTTGTCATAGGCGCCCAGCCACGAAGGAATGACGACGATCCGGTCCATGTACCCGATGCCGTGAAACGCGAACTTTTTGACGTTGCTGATGCTCCGCTGGCCGGCCGCCTTGCGGACGTTATCGCGGATATCGCGGTCGAGCGTGTCCATGCGGGCACGGACTTCCTTCGACTTTTCGAGGACGAAATTCCACGCCTCGGGGTTGGCAACGTCCTTCAGGCGGGCGGCCACCCATTTGAAGCCGATCCGTTCGAAGCTGTTCGAATATCCTGCCGCCTGGAGCATGATCGTCGTCACCCGGTACCCCATGCCGACAATCGTCGCGTTGAGGCGCGCCTTTTTGATAAAGGCCTCCATGCCCGCCTGCCCCGCGCGGTCGTATGCCCACTCGTTCGCGATGCGCTGGAGCCACGGCCGGAACAGCTTGCGTATCTCGGGGCCCAGACTGTCATCGACCGCTTTCATCACCGGCCGCGCTTGCAGGAACTTGTCGGCCTGCATGATCGCTTCGCGGTGCGTAAGGTCATGGATGACCTCGCCGACGTGCCGGTGAATGACGCCTAGGCTCAGATGGATCGGCCGCTCGACATTGGTGCGCTCCTTGGTGAACCCCTTCGGCGTCGTCGCGCGCGTATAGATGCCCTCGAACAGGCTGTCGGACTTGGCCGCATAGCTTTCCGATTCGTAATTGCGGCGCGGATCATAGACCACCGGGTAATATCCGCCCTTCAGCACGCCCCATTTCGTCTGCACGGGGATGGGTTCGATCTTTTCGGGCGCAATATCGTTGACCCGCTTCTCCATCGCCTCGATGTCGGGCCAGAGACTGTTGATGATATCCCAGACCGACTGGACATAGGCCCACTCCTCTTGCGTCATCACGCGGTCGAGCATCGCGGTCACCCCCGCTTCGGACCAGCGATAGCCGCCGAGCAGCTTGTCGAAATTGCCGCGGTTGCCGGTGTTGAGCGCGATCGCGATGACCATCTCGCGGGTCATCACAAAGGGATTGCCCGTCTCGATATTGAGGAGCTCAGGCGCAACAACCTTGTCGGACCATCGCCGCAGCGTTTCTCTCGGTACCGCGGCGAGCGCATCATTCAACTGGCCGAGAATGTCGGCCATGCGGATCCGTTCATTCTCCTGGGCGTCGACGAGTGGGCGAAAGACGACGCGATTGAAGATGCCGTTGCTGTCTCCGCTGTCGAGCCAGTCGAAAACCGTCTCCATCTTGAGCAGCGCGGCATCGGCAGCGGCGACCTTCGACTTGACCGCATCCCAGCGCGACGGCTCCATAAGGTCGCTCGGCGCGCGCTGCGGCAGCTTTGCCACCGCCTGCACCGCCTCGGTCACGGTGACCTCGAACTCGCGCTTTTCCTGCCCGACCTGAAGCTCGCGCTTCAACCGGCCGAGATGAATAATCTGGCGCACCGCTTCGTCGAGCCCGAGCAGCTGCTCGACGGTGAGACGGGTCCAGTTGTTCTTCGAGATCGTCGCCTCGAACGACGCCGGCACAACGATGTCATACCCCTCCGCCTGGCGCTGGGATGACCATTCCTCCCATTTTCCTTGACGGTTGATACCTTTCTGCGACCGGCGCTTCATGTCGACCGCCTCGAGGAGCGCGTGCGCTTGCTCCAGATATTCCTGGTCGACCGACTTCATCACGCGCTTCGAGGCGATATTCTGCAGTCGGTTGCGGGCGGCGTCGACTTCCTCGTGCGCCTTCTTCGCCTCGGCATAGAGCGCATTATTCAGCATCTGCTGCTGTTTCGCGCGAAAGGCGCCCTCAATGTCCTGTTCGAGATAGGCAGCCTCGGCAAGACGTGCTGCGCGGCGGCTGGCGCGGGCATAGCGCTGCAGAGCGCCCGGCATCGCTTCGGTGCTGACAAGCCCCGCCCTGATTTTCTGGCGCGCCCAATCGCGCGCGGCGCGGTAGGGCGTCGGCGGCTGTCCGGCCTTGCGCCCGAGAACGCGCACCTCGGCGGCGATGACCTCGCCCTGCATGTCGTTGTGGATCGCGGCGATCGCTTCGCGTTCGATGCTACCGTCGGTCAGCGGCTCGCCGTATCGCTCGCGCATCATGGCATCGAGCTCCTCTTCGATGACGCGGTCGCGCATTGTGCGCTGGTCGCCTTCCTCGCGCACCATCCGGTGAGCGGTTTCCATCGCAATCAGCGCTTCGATCATCTCGTGACCGGTCGCGAAACCCGCCTGTTCCGCGATTGTGTCGGGATGGACGCCGCCATTGCGCATAAGCGGCGGCACGCCGCGCGGCATCATCACCGCGGTTTCGTCGCCCATCACATTGACCACCCAGCGCCGGTCGATTGGTTGCGCCTTCATCGCGTCGATCGCGCGGAACGCCGGGCGCTCCGCGACGCTCGCCTCGATCTCTTCGCGAAGCCCGGCCGCGATATCGCGGTATTTTTTGGTATTGCGCGCGCGGACGTCGCGCACGGTCCGGTCGAGCAGCTGAGCCCGCGCTTCGATCCGCGCATCGGCGGTCAGGCGCTTATACGCCTCGAATTCCGCAGCGGTCATGTCGGTCCCGTCGAGCAACGGCGTCACCGACTGCTCTTGTCCGGCAAGCGCGATATCGTCGTCAGTGGCGATCAGCCGGTCGATGACGCGACGGATCTCGGGGGTGAGCGGCGACCGAAGCGCCTTGACGCTGCGATAGATGCCGACCAGCCAGGCGCGAAACTGTTCGAAGATGCCGCGCAGCGCCGGTACGGGCGCGCGACCTTCCATCAGATACTGCTCGACGCCGCGGGCCCACATCTCGTGCGCCTCGACCGGGATGACGCCATTCTCGACAGGGTGGCCGTTGGCGGCGAACCATTCGGTCACGGTTTCCCAGTCCGATCGCAGCCGGTTGGTCGCGTCGTCGGACAGGGCATCGGATCGCAGCTCTTCCAGCCATAGGTGCCCCGTCTCGTGCAGGAAGGTCGACAGGTTCCGTGACTTGAAAAGCTCGATCACCGCGGCGCCCGTGAATTCCTCGCTCGGAAACACGATACGGCCGCGCGGAACGTTGGGATCGCCGCTCTGCTCGAGGCCGGCCGGTTTGTCTTTTGGCTTGACCCCGAGTATAGGTCGTTTCGGCCTCTCCGGCCTAATGCCCTCTATTGATGCGGGATCACGTGCCGGAGGGTCACCTTCCAGCACCTTTTGGCCTTTGGCCTTGGCGGCGGCAACAGCCTGCAGAATCTGCTCATCACCGCTAACGTTGCCCCGCGGCTTCTTGCCGTAGACACTATTGACGATCGATACATTGCCATCGGCGCCGATCGCCGCGACAACGGGATCGCCGTTGTTGTCGCGCACCGGAAGCGCGACAACGATCCGGCCGGATCCGGCAAGCGTCGACGGATAGATTGCCCACGGCCGTTCCAGCAGCGCGCCGAGCCGCGTGAGGATGTTCATGTCGATATCGTGCTTGCCGGCGATATTGCGGATCTTGCCGCGGCCGATCGTCAGCGTCCCAGCCGGGAGGCCGTAATCGACCAGGGCGGTCGGCACCGGCCCGAGATCGATGAAGCCGCGCGTGCGCTGCCCCTCCCACGCTTCGCGAATATCATCGCGCAGCCCGGCTTGGCGGTAATCGCGGCCCTCCGCCGCATTTCGCGCGGAATAGGCCGACACGGCGTCCCGGATCTGCTTCCGCGTCGCGGTCGCCGGATCGAGCCCCTCGTTGGCAATCAGCGTAGCAAGTTCGAGCGCAGCATCCGCCAGCGTCGTATCGGTTTCCGAGGCGTATCGCGCTTCGCCGCGAAGCTCGGCGCCGATTGCATCGAGCAGGATATTGTTGTCGAGCGCATCTTCATAGCTGCCCGCTTCCCGGCCGGCGAGCTCGGGAAAATATCCCGCGTCGATCGCCGCGCGCAGCACGTCTTCCGGCGCAGTGTCACGCGGCGCAGCGCCAAGCATACTGGCCTGGTCGGTGTCGATCGCGCGGGTCAGGCGTTTCCGGAATGGTGCGGCGCGATGCCAGGTGTCGCCGCCCATGCTGGCGATGTCTCCGCCGGCATCGTCGATACCCCCACGACGCGAAATGAACTCCAGCAGCGACGGTCCCTGCTTCGCGCCCTTGGTCCCGCTGCGCATGGCATTGATGACGCGATCCAGCCCATCGTCTTTCTGGCGCAGTGCCAGCTGTTCCGGAAGGATTTGCACGACATCGACGTTGGCGAATTCCTTGCCGGTCAGCATCTGCCCTTTGCGGATCGCGCGCGTCTCATACCGCGCCGCAACAAGCTCGGCCTGCGTTCGCGCCACCGACGGCGTATATCCTGCCGACTGGAGCTTCTCGACGACGTCGGCGATCAGCGCCTCGCGGCCTTCCATCATCTCGCGATCGAATTCCTCGATTGCCGCGGTCTGTTCCTCGAGCTGTTGCCGGAGGTCGCTGACCTCCATGTTGAACGCCTCGGCTTCGAAGCGCGACATGCCGCCCGGTGACAGGCGCATATGATCGCGCAGCGCGTCCCACGCCGGAGTACCGGGAAAGTCGGTAAGCACGCGCTCGACGGGCAGCACGAGATCGCCCCCCGATGCCATCGCCTCCAGTGCCTCGGCCTCATACCCCCAATCATCGGGGTCGAATTCGCTCGACTGCATATATTCCTGCAGCGCCTCGGCAGGGATATAGACGTCGGTCGCGCCGCTCTCTTCCGCCATCTCCCGCATCAGCGCCGAGAAAGCGTCGGGATCGCGGGCACGTAGCTTTGACTTTATGGCGGCATCGCCAGCCTTTTCGAGGATTTCGCCTTCGCTCTGCGCTCGCCGCGCCTCCCCCGATCGCGCGGCGAGCAATGCGGCGCCGTCGACAAACTTCTCCGCCGTCTTCACCGTCAGTGTCGTGGTTCCGACCCCGCCGATCGTCGCGAGCAGCGTCTGCGACGCGGCCGCGGGGCGCTCGTTGATGAATTCGCCGAGCGTCTTGTCGGGGTTCAGCGTCACCCAGCTGTCGAAGTCCTGGAGCAGCGTTGCCACCTGCTCGCCCGGAATTTCGGTCACCAGCTGGTTCAGAAGCAGCTTCCCGAACGGGGTGCGGTTGGCGATATCGCCGAGCAGCTTCGAGGCGGGGATGCGTTCCGTGATGGCTTCGACGACGCCCTGCCGCGCGCCGTAGGCGAGGCTGGTACCGATATCCTTGCCCGCTCCGCGCGCGGTTTGATATTCGCTCGACCCGACCATCGCGCCCATGAAGCCAGACGCCGCCTTCGGATCGCGGAGCAGGATCGCCGACAGGGTCAGTGGTGTCGATTCGGTTCCGCGGAGGAGGTCGCGCGCGATCCAGCTGGTAGTTTGCGGCCGCCATTCCTGCGAAGCCTGCTCGAGCGCCGCGCGCCTTGACGCCGCCGCTTCGCGCCGGATCTTTCGCGTCTTCTCCATCTCTTTATCCCAGCGCGGATTTACGCCGAAATAGGTGCCGACCATGTCGGAGAAGAAACCTGCGATGGCGGGTTTCGGGTCGACGGCGTCAAGCACGTCGGACACGGCGCCGATGGCGCTCTCTGCGCTTTCGCCGACCGAATAGAGGCCCGCCATCAACGAGGGCCCAATGCCGGTCACTGTTTCCCGCGTCGACCGCCACGCCTTGCCGAGAAGCGACAGGCTGTCCCAGTCGTCCGAGGCCGCCGCGGCGCCGCGAGGCTGCGCGACGGCCCACTTGCCGACAGCAGGATAGCGTTCAGCAACCGACATGAAGCGCCGCACGTCGCGGCCCTTTTCCGCTTCGGCAAGCCGATCCTCGACATCGAGCGGCGGAACGCCAATCTCGCGGCTGAGCGCGGTCGCGCGGCCGATCGTCTCGGGCGATCCGGAAAGGAGCAGGTCGAGGCGCGTCTTCTGGTCGCGCTCGCGGCGCATGTCCGCTTCGATGGGGTCGATTCGCGCGACCGGCTCATTCGCGGGCTTGCGCCGGGAATAGAGGCGGTCGTAATAGTCCAGGCCGGGAAGGGTCGGGGGCAAGTGGCACCTCGTCTGTTGCCCCGGAACGCTAGGGATGACGCAAATGCTCTTGAATCGCGCTATTTTCCTGCCTCTCCTCCTTGCTGCCTGCGGTGAAAAGCCCGACGAAGATAAGTCTTACGATTATCAGGAGGCGAGGATCGCCGAGCTTGAAACAAAGGTCGCGGACCTGGAAGAGCAAACGAAGAAGCTGAACGCGGTTCAGGACGTCCTTGCTGAAGCAACCGTAGAATTAAAGAGGGACACCGCCACCCCCTCGACGGCGCCGGGCCCCGTGTTCGACAATAGCAACGAACGACTAAAGCGGCTCGAAATGGACAAGGTCAACCGCGACTATGAGGAGGCTCAGCGCCGCTTCAAGGAAGCTGTGGCTAAGTGAATTCCACATTGCTATAATCGATCCGATCGCACGCGGCCGGCCTCTGTCTTCGGACATGCACACTGGCCGCGTCTTTATTTGGCGTAGTAGCGGCGCCAGTAATCCGCGACCTGATCGTCGGTCGGTTCCTTCCCATAGGTGCGCTTATAGGCCGCGACGATCTTCTCGCGCGTGACATCGGGAATGTTCGACGCGCCCATGTCATAGATCGGCCGCGAACCCGAGCCGCCGTACCAGGTCGTCGTCGGCACCTCGCGCGTCGCGCGCTTGAAGAGCTTCTGATAATCGTCCTCGGTAAGCTCGCGCTTGCCGTTCTCGCTGAGCCGTCGCGCATCGCTCTCCATGATGCCATAGATCGCGACGCGCTGCTGCTCGCTGAGATCGCCAAGGCCGCCGTACTTCTCGCCCCAGCTGATTGCACCGGTGATGCCGCTGCGGAGTTTCTGGTCCTTCGGCTTCTCCGTCCGCATCTTCGCCTGGCGCACGGCAAGCCCCTCTAGTTCGGCGCGCGTGACCTGTCCGGCATATTGTCCAAGGTTCGCGCTCTTGAATTCATCGGGGGCATAGATCGCCATCAGGTTGAGGCCGAGCGCCGCCGCGCCGTTGGCCTGCACCTCGACCGGTTTCGCATTGCGCTTGCCCGCATCCTGATACCGGAGCAGCGCCTGCGGCCCGAGGCGGTCTCGAATGCGCGCCGGCATCTGCGAAATGTCGGTGAACCCGGGATTTTTCAGCACCCATTCCGACGCTTCGCGCTCGGCAGCATCCTCTTCACGCGCCTTAAGCTGCTCGTCGCGGGCAATTTCCTTGTCGGCCCACAGCTTCGATCGTTCGCGACGTTCCGGCGACCAGCCTTCCTTGTCCGCAAGCGCATCGATCTGGGCATATACCGCCGCCTTGTCCCATGTCCGCGCGCTTTGCTGGGCCCCGCCGCCACCGATGGCCGCGACATTCTTTTTGACATAGGCCTGCGTTTCGCCGGGCAGGCGTGCCAGCCAGTCGCCACCTTCAGCGATGGCATCGTCGACCCGGCCGGGACCGGCATTATAGGCCGCCCACGCCTTTGCAGGATCGCCGCCATAACGTTTCAGCATGGCCGCGAGATAGTCGCGGCCGACGCGGGTGCGCTCGGCGTCGCTCGCATCCTTCGCCGGCCGTACACCGAAACCCGGATCCAGATTGGTTCCGGGCATGACCTGCATCTTGCCCTGCGCGCCTGCTTTCGACGTAATCAGGCGGCCGGCCGCGTCTCGCTCGCGATTGCCTGATTCGCTCTGCGCGGTCACTGCGACCATCGCCTCGAAGCTGGTACCGGCCGGAGCCGCGTCCGCGGTGCTCGCACCTTCGGGTACGGGCATCGTGCCGATTGCGCGATCGAAATCACCCTGCGCCTGCCGGGTGAGGAGCGGCTCCTTCATCGCGCCGCGGATCGCGAGCTCATCGTTCGCGTTCATCTCGTCGGCGTTGGCATCGAGATAGATTTGCGCCGTGTCGATATCGTCGTCGGCTAGCATGCGGTTGATCACATCCTTGTGAACGGCGCTCACCGCGTTCCACTTTTCCAGACGCACCTGGTCGGCAGACCATCCGTTGAGCGCCCCCAAGTCGTCGACGGCGGCCTTCATCGTATCGAGATGTGCACCCATCAGGTCCGGTCGGTCCCAATTCGCGGCAGCATCCTCGCCGGAGAGGACAACCTGTGATTTCAGCGTACCTTCCTGTTCGGTGCGCAACTGGCGCGTGGCGTGTTCGCCGATCTTGACCGTGTCCGCTCCGTAGAGCCCGGCAATGCGATCGTCGGCCATGCGGCGCATCCGGTCGTTCGTCGTGGCGCCGAGTGTGTCTTCCCGCAGCTTCGCCAGCGCCTCTTCGGTGGCGCTGCGCTTCGAATAGGCGTTCGACCCGGCCTCAAGCTGGAAATCCGACAGGATCTTTGCGGCGCCGGTCTGGTACCGCTGGGCAGCCTTTCGGCTTTCGGTATCGTCGAAGCGGAGGTTAATCTCTTCCTGCGCCTCGGCGAACTCGGCGGCGCTGCGCCCCAGGTTGGTGACACCGGCAGCGATGGCAAGCCCGCCAGCCGCCATATCGGCGGGGCGATGGCGCGCGCGCGTCGTTTCCGCGGGAGCGACCTGATCGGGCTGATAGACCTGGACGCGCGGCATCAGGCCGCCTTCATCTTGCTATACTGCTGCGCGCCGCCGAGCGCAGTCGATGCCATGTCGAAGGCCCCTTTGACGATCGCGCCCTTCGCCGCGAAGCGCGACGCCTTGGCGCTCGAGCGGTAATTCGACGCGCTGATATCGAAACCACGCACGTTCTCGGCACCGGTGTCGTAGATGCGCTGGACGTCTTCGCGCGCCAGCATGTCGGTATCGGCCGCCACATCGGCGGCGCTGCCGAAGTCCAGCGACACGCCGTTGGCAGCCTGAGCTACCCGCTGCTCGCCCTTCAGCTGCGCGACGCGGCGGTAGTGGGCAAGCGCTGCAGTCTTCGTGTTTTCGGTCTCGCGGAAAGCCGCCTCATTTTCGAGCCTGGCATTCTGGTCGGCAACGCGCGCCTCGTAGCGCGACGCAGCGGCGCTTTGCAGCGCGGCATATCCCTGTCCGGCGGCCGTCACCGCGGCTGCGGCGATCGCTAGAGTTGCTGGCTCACACATAGCGCACCTTCTCGAAACGGTAGAACGGAACGCCGCCGATCCGGAGGCGATCGTCGTCGATATCGAAACCCCAACGCCGAAGCATCCGGATCGCCGGAGCATTCTCGCAACTGACATATCCTGCCAGGCATTCGCTTGAATCGTGCAGCCGGGAGATGATCGCGGGCCCCATGGTCAGCAGCGCGCGCGCGTGCCCCCACACGACATCAGTGCCAAGAAACCACGGAGCGCCCGCTCCGGTGAGCGCGCTGTTGACCACGACACCGAAAATGGCTTCGGGGCGATCGTCGACGAAAGCGGTCCACGCCTGCGCGCTGTTCAGGATTGCTTCGCGCAAGGCCGCTTTTGGCGTATGGCCGAAGGCGGCGCACTCGCGGGCGTCGATGCTGCGCATCCTGCGCGCGACTGATCCGACATGCTTCGTGCGGGCAAGTTCGAGCCGGATCCGGCTAATCATTGATGACCGGATCGACAAAGGCGCCGAGCAGGGTCAGCGGGAGCGGGGCGGTCTGTTTTACATGGACGCACACCTTCCCGGATTCGACGTTGCCCGAGTTGATCAGATAGTCGCCCGTCATCAGGTTGTCGGGACTGCCGTAGGCCTCGGCAACGCGCTGCTTGACGTAGGCGGTGTCAGACTCGCTCGACCCGGCGTAGACCCCCGAGCTCTTGTGAAGCGTGAGCACGATTTCACCCGCCTGTTGCTTGCGGCCGACATTCCAGCCCTGCCCCGGCACGTTGGCGCGCACCGGCAACGTTTCGATCGCCACCTCGTAAGGCAGGCCGAAGGTCACATGTTTGCCGCTGGGCACCGAGGCGGGAAGGGTGACCGATCCGTTGGTCACGGTCAGCCCCGTCACCGGCACGCCGTCAACCAGCGCAGCGACGTCGGTGCGGCCCTCCAGATGCCACAGCCCGCTGAAGCTGCTGCGCGGCTCTTCGAACACGCCCGTGACCGCGCAATCTAGAAAGCAGCATTCCTTGAGCTCTGCCCAGTCGTGCGAGGCCATGCGTTCGATGAAAAAGCGATCGGTCTCCCCGATCCGCCGCTTCACGATAAGATAGACGCGATCTTCGCCGTTTTCGGTGATGGAGCAGACTGACTGCACCTCGCCGTCGGTTTCGCAAATCGTCCAGCCCCAGACATTCTGTTCCTGTTCCCAGGTGAAGCACAACAGCTTGCCGTCCGACCGCACGGCCCAGATCAACGACCGCGGCTCCTGCGAATAGCACCACGAAACGATATTCATGTCTTTCGGGAAGAAATCGGGCGAGAAGATCGACACGTCGTCGCTCTTCAACCCGTCTATTTCGAAGCTGAAATTGATCGTGCGGATGCTGCGGCCGACGCTCGGCGCATAGAAGACGACATTGTCCACAACCAGCGGCGGCAGTCGCGATGATCCGCGGCCGATCTGCCGCCTCGGTGCCTGACTGGTCGCGGTGAGCACGCCGCCCGATCCGTCGCCGTCGACATTGAAGATCGCATCAGAGGTCAGCGCCAGCAGGCTTGTCGTCGATGCGAGCTGTTCCACACTGTTCACCCGCCCCGCGACAATGCTGAAGGACAGACTGTCATCCGCGCGCAGCGGCCGTGACCGGTCGAAATTGCGGAACTGGCTGCCACCGCTTCGGCTGCCCCACACGCCGTTTGGCGCGTTTTTCGTGCGCGCAAACAACAGGCGCTGTTCGAAAAGCGTGACGGTTGAAGGATAATCCCCTTCGCCGCTGAAGGGATCGAAACCCTGCGGCGGCGCCTGGTCGAGCGCGGGACCGATATTGTCGTCGATGAAGCTCAGGTCTTCGGTCGTGCCGATATATCCGAAGAATTGGCTGTTATGCGCCTTATAGACATTATACCGGGTGGCGCCCGCCACCGCGCTCCACGTGATCGTGTTGTAATTGCGCTTGAGGCCAAGATCGTTCGTCGCAGAATCCTCGGCGCTGGCGCGACTTTCCTGCCCGGTGTCGTCGTTTACGGCCGTGACGACGTAGCTGTCGGGCTGAGGAAAATAGGCAGCCCCGCTATTGTCGGCGTCGGTGTTCGGCGTCGTTGCGGCGGCGCTCACGCCAGCCGGTGCGGCAATCGTCGGGCCGAAGCTGACCGGATTGAACAGCCATTCGGTGTGACCGGCGCGCAGAAGCTCCTGCGGCGGATGATCGATGTGCGCGAGAAACATCGTGTCCGCGGTTTGTTCGAAATCGATGTCGGCCAGCTCGACCCCGTTATAGGGACTCCCAACAATATAGGCGCGTGCGACCCCCATCAGCGAATGTCCACGCCGCCAAAGCCACCGCCACCGCCACCACCGTAGTTCGGAGGAGGAGGCGGAGGCACCACCGGTGGGACAGCGGGCGGCGGCGGCGGCGGATCGGGCGCAGCGACGCGCGTAATTCCGCCCACGGCTGCGGTAAAGGCAGCAAGGCCTGTCGTGTCGGCGCCGATCGTGAACTTATTCGCGTCGACAACCGATTCGACTGGCCAGAAGCGCCCGTTCAGAAGATCACCGATCTCACCCTCTATGCCGGTCAGGTAGACACTCTCGCCCGGCAGATATTCATGATAGGCTGCTTCGATCTCGGCGTTGGCTGCATTGGTGATATTGACGATCGCCAGCTCTTCCTCGAGCAGGCGCCCACCGAGCGCGCAGGGCGACATATAGCCCTGCCCCATTTCAAGCGCATAGGTCTGGGTCAGGCTGAACTGAAACGGGATGATGCGCGTCGGCTCGGATCCGTCGATCACCTCGGCGACGAGCCGCGTTCCCGGCCGCTTCGTCAGGCCGCCGTATTTGAGCACGATGACGTTCGTGCCCTCTTTCAGACCGGCATTATAGGCATCGACGTCGAACCGGCCGTGCAGATGCTCCGACAGGACGCCGCGGCTGAAATTCGGCTGCCCCGCGCGGAACATCAGAATTCTTCCATGATGCCGGCGCGGGCATATTCGGCATCGCTGATATGGCGGGGTTGCTGGCGTGGACGCTTGTTCTGTTCGTCGCTGATCGCCTCGGCCTTCGCGAAGGCCGCTTCCTGCCGAAGCTCATTCTTGAGCTTCCGGTCCTTCTTGATCGTGTAGCAGGTCCGCGCGGCGAGCTCGAGGACATAGGCACGGGCAACAAGCGCTGGCAGGAGGAAATTTGCGCTTCGGTTATAGACAAGCGTCGCCGTTTCAACGTTCGTGTAAACCTTGCCGTTAGAGATGGTGAATGCGAGCGGCATCGCCGCCTGGACCGGGAAGGTGCCGGGGCCGCCGAGTGGCAGATTGGACGCAGCCGCGTCGACACCACGCACCGCAAGCGGCGCCGCGCAGTCGGCGGGCAAGGCATAGGCGAACAGCCATTCGGCGGGCCGGTCGTTGGGGACGCCGGCAAGCACCTGGTAAGTTTCGGTCCAGTGCCAGTCGGTCCAGTCGAGCAGCTCCTCCATGATGACGAACGCAACGGCATTGCATGCGCGCGCCTCGGTTGATGGCTCGTTGAGCGAGGCGATCGCTGGCGCCGCCAGTTCGACCATGGCCTGGTTGTAGAGCGCGACTGTCGTCATGCGATGGGGGTAGGGCGGCGCGCAGAGGGCTTGAATCGGGCACGAAAAAGGGCCGGACGATTACTCGGCCGGCCCTTCCCCCTTCCGCCCGGAGGCGTATCGTCAACTGCCCTGCAGGGCGGCCTTGCGCGCTTCGAGCGCTTCGAGCGCCCCGCTGCGCGATTTCCCGCCCTTCTCGGCAGTGATCAGCGCGTCGATCGCGCCGACATCGCTGATCGATTCGAGATAGGTCGTCAGTTCAGGGATGCTCTTGTCGAGCGGGCCCGGATCCGGCTGTTCGGCGGCGGGCTTGCTTGTCTGCTCAAGCTTCTCGGCGAGCTCGGCCAGGCGTTCGTCGACAAGCGCCAGCTTGCCCTCGAGTTCCGCTTTCAGCGCGTCGATGGTGCCCGAAACCGCCGCAGCGTCCTTGCCGCCCTTGGCTTTCGCCGCGCCGGGTGCAGGCGTGTGCTTCGGACGCTCGACGACATTGCCGTCCTTATCGAGCAGATCCATCCAGCTGCCCTGCGCGATGTTCGTCGTGAACTCCTCGCCCTCGACGCGGATCTTGTCGCCGTCGAAGCCTTCCGCATTGGCGCGATAGGTCTTGAATTCGTCGGACATGTCACTGGCCTCCCACGAAGTTGCTATGGCGGGCAGCGACGACGCCCGCGGTGATCTTCCCGGTCGTGGGGGCGGTGCCCGTCACGTCGTAAAAGAGCCGCATGTTGCGCTCGTTGGTGCCTTCCGGGATGTAATCCGGGAAAGGCAGCTGCTCGCCGATGGTCAGGTCGGCGAGCAAGTAGGTCGCCTCCGCGACCGTTTTCGGCGATCCGAAAGCCGGATCGGCGTCGACCTGGAGCGAGACCTTCAGGCTGGTGAGGTTGTTGAACGTCTCGACGACATTGATCGAGAGCGGCACATGGCAGCCCTTGCCGATGTCGCGGACGAGCGCGGCGGATGCACCGAAGGGCGTGCCGGTGGCACCCAGATCGATGCTGTTCGTCGAAGCGGCATCGGCCGTGATGGCCTGATCCTCGCCGAACAGGTTGGTGATGTCCATAATGCTCATCTGTCTTCCCCTTGAAGACCGGGGACGGCGCCGGAAAACGCCGCCCCGGTATGTTAAGCGACCGCAGCCTCGGTGTTGAGGATGTGATCGGTGTCGCGGATCGGAATGCCGCGCCACGTCATCACCTCTTCGCCCTGGATCTCGCGCGGCTTCAGGCGGACGAAGTTGTCCGACGAACCCGCGTTCGTTCCCTCGGCGTCGAGCGCTTCGAGCAGGGTGCGGTTCATGTAGATGACCGTGCGGGTGGCGCCGATGATGCCGCCCTGGTTCTCCATGCCGTAGTTGCGGCGGCCCTGCAGCTTGTAGAACAGCTTGCGGAGCAGCGGGTTGACGGGCGTGTTGCCGGCGATGACCTCGGACACGTCGATGTTGCAGACGCGGCCGCTGTAGCGCCAGTCCTTGACGGTGAGGCCGCCATGCTGGGTGAACAGCTCGTCCTTGGCGTAGTAGGGGTTGCCCGCCGCATCGAGGACGCGGTGCTCGCCCTTGTCCTCGCGATCGACGCCCGCCGACATGCCCTTGGGCGTGATGATCGAGGTTGCCTGATCGCCCCAGGTGATCATCGCGATCGAGGTGTTGTCGGAGCCGGAACCGCCGCCGGTGACCACGTTCGGGTTCGCGAGCGTGTTATAGCGCGCGAAGAAGCCGTGGAACTTGCGCGGGGCGCTGCCGATGTTCGAGTACCAGAAGGTCTTTTCGAACTCCTGCGCCATCGCTTCGAGGAACGCCGTCGATTCGGACATGCGAACCTTCGCGGCATTCTCGCCCGCGATCTTGAGCAGGCGGCTGTCGACGGTCGAGAGACCTTCGACGAAGCCGGTGACGTCGTCGACCTGCGTCGTGGTCGACTTCGACTGCTGAATACCCTCATACAGCGCGCCCCAGCTGACGCTGGGCAGGCCGGTGCGGATGTTCGATCGATGCTTCGTCCCCATGTTGCAGGTGATGACGTTCGAATCCTTCATGATCGGATTGAGCGTGTGCAGCGCCTCGACGATGTCGCCGAGCTCGTTGCCTTCCTGCTTCATCACGTCGATGAGGCCGAGATAGGTGTTGCCGATAATAGCCATGGGAATTTCCCCCTGTTTCAGTCGTTGGGATAGAGACGCTTCGCCACATCATCCTTCGCGGCAGGCGACGAAGCATTCGCCCGCACGAAATCGCCATCTTCCGACACGAGTTCGCCCAGCTTGGCGGCCATGCGGATCATGTCGGGGTGATTGCCGAAACCCGTTGCTTCCAGCGCGAGCCGGAACGGGTGAGCCTCGACATTTTTGTCCTTGTCGGCCTTCACGAACCCGAGCGCGTCGAGCCCCTTGGCGGCCATGTGCATCGTGGCATCCCACTTGGCGCCGCCGATGTCCTCGGCCGCCTTCGCGCTATCGAGCCACTCCTTGCGCTGGGCATTGCCTTTCGCGACGATGTCGTTGACCGTCGCCTCGACGGCGCGGTCCATCATCTTCGCCGCGATCGGCACAAACTTCTTTGCAGCGTCGTTTGACAGGTTGAGCTCGCGCAGGATCGGCTCGGCCTCGGCCACCATTTCGGGATCGAGCTCGACGCCTTCGACCGACAGGTCATAGGCCTCGGGCGCGCCCTCGGCGCCGTCACCGTCACCCTCCACCTCGCCGGATCCGTCGCCGTCCCCAGCGTCGTCGTCATCGCCGCCGTCGCCGAGCGCGGTGCCACCGGATCCGTCATCGTCACCGGCATCCGCGTCGCCACCATCACCAGCACCGGCATCGTCGGTACCAGCGTCACCGCCGCCAGCGTCATCGGTGCCCTGGTCCCCAGCGCCTTCGCCGCCACCGGAGCCGCCGTCACCGCCGCCGTCGCCATGATCGTCCGGCGCGCGCATGAAGCGGCCCATGGCGCGCTCGACGGGCGACATGAAGGCGGCCGAGGCCAGCAGGGCGCCGCGCAGCGCGGTCGATTTAGTCGGGAATATCGTCATAGCGGTCCGCACGTTTCTTCTCCTCGGATTTCGAAGGGGGGTTCAGGGCTGTCAGGATGACTGCGTTGAGGGTCGCAAGCGCCTCGGGCGAGCGCAGAGCCTTGGGTTGGCCGAGGTCGACCAGCTGCAGCAGTTCCAGCCCCAGGCTTCGACGTCCCTCGGCGAATGCGAGATCACGACTGTCATGCCCATTGGCTGGCGCCAAAATGCCAGCCAGTTGAATCGCTTCAAAGAGGAATTCGCGAAACAGCGGGTTGGCGAGCAGAAGGGCGCGGTCCTTGTCGTCCATCACGCGCCCAACAGCGTATCGAGGAGGGGTTCACCGCCGACATCCGTCTCGCTGAGCAGGCGCGCGCCTTCGGCGCTGTCGCGAACAGCGGGCGCCGCCTCCAGCATCTTTTCCTGCTGGATAGCGGCCTGGCGTGCCTGCCGAAGCTTCTGTGCATCGGCCGTGCTGCGGATGATCTTCGACGGGGTGCCCGCGCGCTGCGCATATTCGTCGATGGCTTCATCGATATCGAGCTTGTCGGCCGCATCCGGAAAGGCACCGGCGAGATTGCCGACAAAGCTGACGCTCCGCTCGATTTGCCCGATGCCGACCAGGCGCTGCATCTGCGTCAGGATCGACACGAATTCGACCTTGATCTCGGCATCGCGAAGCGCGGGCGGCGCGGGCGGCAGCATCCGGCCGCGCTCCATCAGGCTGAAGACGCGGTCGATAACGACCATGAGCTTTTCGGTGCTGACGCGCTCGATCACCGGCCCCAGCTGGGTCAGCTTTTCCTCGTTGCGCTTCGCGATCTCTTCCATGTTGCGCGGCTGGATGCCGCGCATGTTGGTGATGGCGTTGAACAGGTCGGCGTAAAAGAGCGTGTCGACCTGTTCCTTGCACTTCTCGATCTCGGCGCGGATGGCCTCGGGCGCCTGGTAAGGCATCTGGTACGGAACGACGATATTCTCTTTAAGAACGCCGTTGCCCGTGACGATGCTGCGCGGCTGCCCGGTCAGGCGGATGTGCGGCGGAACGATCTTCTCGGGGTGCACCATGAGGTCGATCGCCTCGTTGCGGCGCTTGGTCTGCAACTGGAGCTCGCGGAGCGCCGGCAGCGCTTCCATACCCGGCGAGGTGCCATAGACGTCACCGCCGGCGACATCCCACCGCGGCGCCCAGAAGGGTTGTTCGGTATAGCCGCTGATGCGGAGCGTTGCGTCCTTATCATCGCTCGCATCCCAATAGACGCTGCGATAATTGAAGCGCCCGGCCGGATCCGGCTCGATCGCCTGATAGATTTCGACGTCCTTCTCGTAATCGCTACGGTCATAGGCAGTCCGAATCCACGGCTGCACCTTGTCGCCGAACGACATGACCGCCTGCCGCACCGTCATCGGGCACAGGCGATAGAGCGTGTCGGGCCGCATCGCGTCGCTGAGCGCAATCCAGTACTCGCCGAAGGTCAGGCTGTGGCAGACACCGCCGTGAATGCGGTGCTCGACCATGACGGTCGCTTCGGTCCCGAACAGCCCGGTTTCGCCATATCCGGTCTTCGCCGCGCCATAGAAATTGGTCGACGCGAGAAACGCATACATGCGCGCTTCGACATCGCTCAGCCATTCGCGGACGCCCTCGGCCTCCATGAATTCGGCGGCGACAGCGAGCGTGAACCACGGTGTCGACTGCGACGACAGACCAGACGCCATGCCGTGCGTCAGCGTGCGCTGCGCGATGATACCGTGCGGGTCAAGCAAGCGATTGTTCCACTGGCGCCGCTTCCCGCCCTTGTTCCGCTCGGTCGAAAGGAACCGCGAACGCGCGGGCTGGGCAAAGCGCGCGATCTGGCGGACCTCGTCCTCATAATCGGACCGGATCGTCTTCATCCCGCTCAGGCGGGTTTCGCAGTCCTGGCGGATCGACGCCATGTCAGCCGAGCGTCGGGTTGGCGGTGCTGGGATTGCCGAGCGCGCCCTGCGGCGACGTGATGATGCCCGCCATGATCGCGCGGCGGCGCTTGGAGCTATCCTTTGTAAGGTCGAGCCCCTCGTCCGGAAGCTTCATGGCCTGCCGTTCCGGCATCGTCGGCATATCGGGGGCTTTCGGGGTGCACATGCGCAACGCTCTCCTTGGTCGGGATGAGCGTTACGGTCGGGCCCCGCGGCTTTGAATCGGGCCTATATTTCGTCGTAACGGTCGCGCGGCGGTGGAGGCTTAGGCCGCGTCGGCTTTACTTCCATGTCGCTGTCATAGATGCGGCGGATCTCAGCGTAATTGCGCCGAACGAAGTCGCGGTCGCCATAGGTTTCGCGAGCCCATATCTCGAATGGCTGTTCTCTCATGGCAGTTCTCCATACCGATCGTAATCGTTGGCTTGAGCAACCATCTCTTCAAAAACGGCCTGTTTCATCGTCGCCATATTGGCGAGGCAAATCGCGTCGCCATCGTCGGGCGAATGTCCAAGCTTCAGCTTCTGTTCTTCTTTGGGCATGATGAAGATCCCGGTCGGCCGCAGCTGCCAACGATACGACGCGAGATCCGCGCGCAGGCGAGGCAGGTTCGGGATAGCCGCAGGATTAGGGTTCGTAGGATCGAGTGTTTCGCGCATGCGCCAGATCACTTGCGCACGCATATTGTGAAAGCCGAGGCTCCCGTCGGCGGTCCTCTCGTTCGACCCGTTCGCGAAATTGACAGCTACATGCTGAATTTCGTTAGCCGTGAGGAAATTGCAGCACGCGAGGCCCCAGCCTATCACGTCAACATGCGCGACAGCCCGATCCCGCCTGTTCGTGATAATGTGCCCCGCCGCTATCGGACCGGCGCGCTCCTGGGGAATTTCACGGCCCGGAATTGTGATCGGCAGGTCGAACCACGTCCCGTGCCGGGCGTAAACCACCATATTGTCCTTCCCGCCTGCAGCGATGTCCGCACCGAGGCTGTCCATCACACCCTTCGCCTCGCGTGGCTGCCATCGCGCCATCGCATCATCGATCCAGGCGGTGGGAATGACTTGCCACGGATCGTCCTCTACACCGGCCAGGAAGTCGCCCTCGAGCATCTGGCTGCGCAAGGGCTCGGGCAGGCTCTGCAGAGTTTCAATATAGCCGGAACGCACATAGAAGTAATTGTCGGTGACGCGCGAAGGGATGAAGGTGCGCGAGCGCGGACGGATTATCTTCTCAGGCGAAAACTCGCTCGGATCGAAATCGTAAAGCGGCTCGCCGCGGAAGATAACAAAGGGGCGGTCATCCGCGCACTCGACGTCCGCACCCTTGATCGTGGTAAACCAGCGCAGTTCGCCCGGCTTTGCCGGGTTCGGATGCTTGTCATCGAGCCACGGCCCGAAATAGCTGATAACCCATCGCCCTTCCGCCGTAGTGGGCGGGTTGAACGTCATCAGCACGCGACAGCGCTGATTCGGATCGCTGCTCCGCGTCCATCCCATTGTGAAGCGGACCTGGTGCTCGCGCTGCTCCGTCACCTCGTCGTAAAATTTCCCATCGTGCGGGCGGCCCTGCCATTTCTGATGATCGCTCGGACCATCGAGACCCGCGAATTCGATCAGGCGAGGGACATTTGCGACGGTCGTGCGCCACGACGACTTCTGGCTATTGTAGCCATCGGTCGAACCGAGCACTTCGGTCAATCGTTGGATGATGCCCTCGGTCTGGGTTTTCTCGCGGCGAAAGATTGCCGAGCGCTGGTGATCGGTAAGCGACAAGCCGCAGATCAGATCGGACTTGCCGCCGCCCGCGGATCCTCCATAGCCCGTCACGAAGGCAAGGCTGTCGGCCGCCTCCGATTGCCGACCGACCTGCGCCCGCCAGATATGATGCGATAGATCGTTGTCGAGCAGCCGACGAATCTCGTCGCGCTCCTCCGGCGTTGCAACTTCCCAAAGGGCATCGAGATAGGCCGGGTCAGTTAGCGGGGTCATCTCGTTCCTCGGCCAGCCGCGCTTCGATCTTCGCGAAAATAGCGGCGAGACGCGACGCGCGGCCGACTTCGTCGAGCTTCTCAATACCCTTGTCGTCGATCTCGATGCGTTCCTTGAACATCCCGAGGTGTCGCGCGACGTTTTCCAACGCTTTACCCTGGTCTTGCATCTTGATCTCGAAACCCGCCTGGGTGAGCTTAGTGCCCGCGTATAGAAGCCGGGCCGGGCCCTCCAGATGCCGCGTGTCATGCGCAAAGACATCGGGTGTCCCTTCGCCCCAGCATTTGGGGCAGTCGGCATGCGGCGGCTTGACGCGAACAAAGCCGAAGCCACCTTCGTCGGTCGGCAGAAGAGCAGGGCGACCCCTCTTTTTCTTCGCATTCATTATTTCAATGGATGCGACGACCTGCGCGAACTCCTGTTCGTCGACCCACTGATAGTTGAAGCCTTTTCCGTGGCAGTAGCGGCAGCAGGTGCGTCGAAACTGGACCAGCTCGTTCGGGTCGGCCGTCGCGATGCTCCACCAATGCTGAAGCACCTTATCCTGCGTGATTTCCGTGCGCTTCGCTCGCTCATCCATCGCTTTTTGAATTGCCGCGGCAACCGGAGTTTTCCGGAGTAGTTGGCGCCCGATGTCCTCTGCCGTCCTCGCGCTATATTTCGCCCGGATCGCCGCCTGTGTCGCATTGAGATCGACGAGATACTCAATGACAAATATCGCCTGCTTCGGCGTCAGACCTGTCTCCCGATCGCGGACGGGCGGCGCCACACGCCTCCTCTCAGTCGCAGCGGGCTTGGCTGCTTTCTTCGGTGCGACCTTCTTCGCGGCGGGTGCTTTAGCCATCGTCACCCCGCGGTGCGATGTCAGGCGCGGGGGAGCGGAGCGCGGTGAAGTCGGCGGGTCCTGGACCTATGCTGATACTGATCGTCTCGCCGTTAGCAGCAGCAGCAGCGACAAGGTCCTTCGCCAGGATATAATGCCGACGGGGGCAGATGTTCACCCACGCCGTGAAGGCAACGGCGAGGCGACGGAGATAGTGATCATGCATTTCCCCGACGATCGGTTCGGGCGCTACAAATTTTTGGGCTTCAACCACGCTCCATCTCCACCTTCCAGCCGACATAGACGAGATCGGCGAGCGCCTCGGACAGGCTCACGCCGCGGCTGCTCGCCCATTTCAGGATCTCGGCGCTGACATCGGGATCGCGCGCCTTAACCGCGACGGGCGAGGGCGTCGGCACCTCGCGCGGCCGCTCGCGCCAGTGCGGCGCGGTGTTGAGCGGGCGCGAGGTCCACAGACCCGATTCGACGATCATGATCTGCCGACTGCGCTGGTACCGGCGCACCTCGATCAGGCCGCGCTGTTCCAGCCGCTGGACCGCACCGACGGTGCTGCTCACCGCCGAATAGCCGCTGACCTCGAGCAGATCGTCGCATGTCGGCGCGGGCCGCCCGGCATCGGCCGCCGCGACCAGGGCGCCGTAAATCCGCCGATCCTTGATCGGCAGGTCGCAAATCAGCGCGGCCACTTCAGCTTTCTTCATCGACGATGCTTCCCAACGAAACCCATGAACTTGCGCCCGTGCGGCAGAATGGTGATGACCGCGCCGTCGCCGCACACGGCGCGGTGCCCGGTCGGCAGGATGACGGCACCGCCGCCGAGCCGGTCGCAGGCGTCGAACGCGGGCCCGCTGAGCCGCTCGACAATGATCCGCGCCGGGATCTTGGCGACGCGCTCGCGGTAGCGCCGGATGGCATGCAGGGTGATGACGATCGGTATGCGGACATCATCCACCGACCGCCTCCTGGCGCGGCGCGGGCGCCGCCGCCTCTGCCTGAAAGACGACACGCCCGACGACAGAGCCGCTTGCCGCCGCGACCGCCGCGCCGATCTGGATTGCGAGATTATTCTCGACCCAGCCCGCCGCGAACTTCGAGACGCAGACGACGGTCACCGTCTCCTCGCCGAACAGGATCGCCGCTCCCTTGATCCAGCTGCTGTAGGTCGTGGGGCCGAGTTCCTTTTCGAGCGCGGCGTGAACGGCCGCGCTCCGCGCATCCTCGCGAGCCTTGGCGCGAACCGGCGCAGGCGGCAGCGCGGAAGCCACCGCGGGGCGCGCGGCGTGCGGCGGCGCGAAGCTGACGCCGCGCATTTTTGCATGCATTACACGGGGATGGTCGTTGTTGACCCACTTCCCGAGCGCTGCGCGCCAATCGGACTTGCAGCCGATCGCGCGGGTTTCGGCGAGCCAGTGTAGCTTGAACGCCTCGCAGACAGCCTCGTATGCTCCGTCGGGCCATTGCGCGACCAGACGCGCGGCGACAGGCGGCAGGTCTTCGGGCGCCGGCGCCTCCCAATCGGCGGGGAGACGGTGCCCGGGCGTGCGGGTTTTGCGCATCCGAGCCTTCGGCTCCGGTCGATCTTTCTTTCCTTCCTGTTCGCCCTTTTCCTCGTGGGGCGGATCATCAGCGTCAGCTGATGATAGGGGTTTAGGTTCTAAGGGGGGTTTGGGTGTAGCTGCTACACCCCTCCCCGTGTCGGAGCGTGACCGGTCCGGCCGCTTCACCGGTGAAGATTTTACACCGGTGAAACGCGCCTTGCGCTCCCAGCATCCGACCAGCGGCAGCGCGAGCAGGGCATCGACGACGATCGCATAATCGACCGTGTGGCCATTGGCGCAGGGCTTCGTTCCGACGGCGATCAGCAGCCCGTCGGCGATCAATCCCTGTATCGTGGTGATGACCGTCTTCTTGGTCAGGTCGAGCTCATCGGCCATCGTCTGCTTCGACGCATAGATGCCGCCGCCGCAGTCGGCCGCCTTGTCCGCGAGATAGGCCATCATCGCCAGGCGCGTGACGCTGCCCAGCTTCCGCTTGTAGCATTCGGTGATGAGGTGGTTGCTCACCGGAGCGCCTCCGGCACTTCCTTGCCCATTGCGGCGCACTGCTCGCGACATTTGGCGCGCACGGCGAGCCTATGCGGTGAGACATACCGGCCGCCCTCATCGCGCTGCGCAGGCGCAATTGCTTTGACGCGGAAGACTGCGCCGAGGATGCGTGCCATCCGGCCGGTAGCGGCGCTGGTCATGCCGCCATCGCCTCAGGCTGCCAGTTGCAGAGGTCCGGCTGATTGGCGGCCACGAGCGCGCGCGCCACGGGCGGGCAGACGCTGTTGCCGATCGCACTGATCTGCTCGGCGATCGTCAGCGGGCGCTCGACCCACTTGCCGCGCAGAAATTTGCGCACAACCGGGTCGAGAACATAGTCGTCGGGGAAGCCCTGCGCCCGGGCGAGCTCGCGCGGCTTCAGCATGCGCAACCCAATATCGACGATGACATAGGTCACGGCGTCGATGGTTACCGTCACGACGGCGAACCGATCCTTCGTGGTCACCGTCGCTATCGGTTCGGAAAGACCATGTCCGTCAGACTCGTTGCCATAATATTTTATGAGGAAGGCCGCGGTGCGGACCGCGCGCGCCATAGTATCGGGCGGCAGCGCGCCCTCTTCGATCAGCGTCGTCTCGACGATGCGTTGCGTGCAGCCCTTACCGACAATAGTGCTGAGCGGCTTCTCAGGCAGATGCCCGACCATGCCGGTGTTCGCCTGCTCGATGTGCGCTGCGACGACGGCATGATGCTGGCCTCCGGCGCATGTGGTCTTGAGCGGCTGCAGCGGATCGGCGCGGCCGCCATTGGTGCTGCTCGTATAGAAGCTCGAAAGGAACGCCGTCACGGCGCCGTGCTTGCCGCCGCCTACGACGGTACCCAATGGCTTATCGACATGCGGAACGCGAGGCTCCTGACCCTTCCGCTCACCATAGCCTATCTGGATCAGCGTCGCGGCGGCAACGCCATTCGTGTCCTTCTTCGACGCAGCGATGGTGTGGTGCGGCTGGTCGACGCGGTGATTGCGCCCCCCGTGCTGGCCGTGCGTGATGATCGGCGCGATTTCGGTCTCTACGACGCCATGCTTGGCCGCCCCCGCCATTGCGGTGTCAAGCGGCTCGCGCCCATCCTTCCCGACGCCGTTCTGCGCCATCTTGTGAAGATGCGCCGAAACCATGCCAAGCGGCGTCGCGCCAGCGGGCCGCGCTGGCGAGCCGTTCGCGGTGACCGTCGGCGCCGGGTCGGCCATGTCCGATCCGACCGCTCCGCCCCTGAATTTAGTAACGTGCGGGGCAAGGGTCGCATCGACTGCCGCGTGAGCATTGCCACCAGCGCTGATCGTGCCGAGCGGGTCGGTGCTGGGATATTCCCGCCTGCCGCCGCTGTAGCCGTGCGCGACCGATACGATGAACGGCCGCGCGGCATTCACGACGTAGCGCATCACGCCATGCGCAATCCTGCGCTTCGTCGCCTCGGCGAGCTCGCGCTGGCGCTCGAAGATCGACGGGCACGGGATGCTCCAATCGATGCACTCGGCAGCGGTGCGATAGGGCAGCAGCTTGCCCGCGAGCACGCGGGGATCCTTGGCCGGCGCATGCGTCGCCTTCGGCCAGACGATCGGTTTCCCGTCCCGCCGGAAGATCATGTAGAGGCGTTTGCGGCTGGTCGGCGCGCCATAGTTGCACGCGATCAGCAGGCGGTGCTGCACCCGATAGCCGAGGCGGCGGATGCTGCGCTTGAACTTCTTGAACTCGCGCCCCTTGTGATCCGGCAGCGGCACGCCGTTGCTGTCGAGCGGAGCGGCATATTCGAACTCTTCGACGTTCTCGAGATAGCCGACGTCGGGCAACGTCTCTTCGAGCCAGTGGATGACTTCCCAGCACAGCGCGCGAATCGACCGGTCCTTGACCGGCCCGCCCTTCGCCTTGCTGTATTCTTTGCAGTCGGGCGAGAACCAGGCGCCCGCCACCGGCCGACCACGCGTCGCAGTGCGCGGAAGGAAGGGTTGCCGGATATCGGTGCAGTGATGTTCCGTATCGGGATGATTAGCCTTATGGATGGCGATCGCGGTTGGGCTGTGGTTGATCGCGATGTCGACGTCGCGCCCAAGCGCCTGGCCAATACCGGTGCTGGCGCCGCCGCCGCCCGCGAAGCCGTCGATGAAGAGGGGGTGCAGTTTCATACCAGCCCCTCCGCCTTGTTGCATTCGCGACAGAAATGCAGGCCCGCGCACTTCAACTCCAGGCCATCGTTCTGGCGATTCGCGCGTCGGCTTTCCGGGCGCGCCATAGTCCGGCCGGACTTCGACTGAGATGCGATCAAAGCGTGTGCCGACCCTCGCCGAGGTCAGCGGGCCGATATCGGCGAGCGGCAATTCCGGTTCTGCGAGCATCAGGCCGCCTCCTCCATGTCGAGCAGGTCGAACAGCGACGGCACGGCAATCTCGCGCTCGGTCGCGGCGAGATAGGCGCAGCTGTCGCGGAAATAATCGGGGTTGAGCTCGCTGCCCGCGCCCCGGCGCCCCTTCATGATCGCGCGCATGGGCACCGTCCCAAGCCCGCAAAAGGGATCATAAACGAGCTCACCCTTCATGCTGAAGCGGTCGATCAGCCGATCGACGATATCGAACTGGAGCGGGCAGACATGCTTTTCCCGGTTCGCCGCGACCTGAAGCTGGTTCAGCGTCTTCATCCGGATGACATCATCCCACACATCGGGGTGATGGCTGCCCGGCGCGAGCGACATGAAGGTGCGGGGCAGATGACCCCGGCCGTCGTTCTTGTCGCGCGCCTCAATCGTCTCGCCGATCGCGATGTGCGCCGCGGCGTCATAGATCATCTCGCGGCTTTCGGTCGTGAACGCCTTGACCAGCGGGCCGACACCCATTTCGGCGAAGCGCGGGGCATGTTCGGCGAGCTCGGACGGTGTGAGCGGCCTGTCGCCCGACGATCGCCAAAAGGCGTGGGCGTCGATCTGCCACTGCGCCAGGCTGTAATCGCTGGCATCCTTCGCGACTGGCGTATCGGCGTAGCCCCTGCTGCGGTCGCTCTGCGGCTTGCGCATCAGCAGGATATATTCGGGGCTGCCGGCGCCCATCTTGGTGCCGTCCTTCAGCATCTCCGAATAGCTGAGGCGATAGGTCTGGTTGTTCTCGCGCACGACGTCGGTGACGACGGTGATCATGCCCATGAACTGGAAGCCGTGTTGCTGATAGTGAAACAGCGTCTTGGCGTGGAAGGGATTGACCGTCGGCACGCCCTCGCCGGTGACGGCGCCGAACAGGATCCGGTCCTTCACATGGATGCAGGCGAGCCGGCCGGGCGCGAGCGCGCGGTAGAGCTCGGGCGTCAGATAATCCATCTGCGCGAAGAAATGCGCGTCGTCGTCGGTGTGGCCGAAGTCGTTATAGCTCGGCGTATATTCATAGTGATTGCTGAAGGGGATCGACGTGACGATCAGGTCGAGACTGTCATCGGCGAGCAGCTTGGCCTCTTCGACGCAGTCGTTATGCGCGAGCGTCCAGCCCGCCCCCGACACCTCGGCGCGCTCGACACCGATGCTGCGGCTGGCGAGGTCGGCCGCCGCGGCGTGGTTGAGGCCGTAGCGCCGGATGATCGCGCTCATGCGCGCGGTGAGCTCTTCGTGCAGCGCCCACTTTTCGAGCAGGTCGCGGCGGACCTCCTCTTCGGTTTCGGCATAGATGCAGTCGACGATGACCGGCTCGGTTTGCCCGAAACGCTGGACGCGGAAGATCGCCTGGATGAAGTCGTTGAACTTGTGGCCGATGCCCGCGAAAATCTCGCGGTGGCAGTGACGCTGGAGGTTGGTACCGGAGCCGAGCATCACCGGCTTCGCGGCGAGATCCTTTATGCGACCCTCGCTGAAGTCGGCTACAATCGCTTCGCGCGCGTCGAGATTCTGCGAGCCATAGACCGCGGCGATCTTATCGCGGCCGGGCACTTCGAGCGCCTCGATTGCGCGCCGCTCGTCCTCGAGGTCGTGCCAGATCAGGAAATGATCCGAGGGATCGGCCGCCATGATCTCGGCGGCCTTGGCGATGCGCGCATCCATCGTGCGGCGTTTCTCGCGGCTGGCCTCGACGACGCCGACAGCATAGTCGCGGATCAGGCGCTGCTGCCCGTTGCTGTCGGCGCCGGCGTCGCTGATATCGGTTTCGACGCAGTGCCAGCGCACCTCGATCGGCGGCAGGTCATAGCCTTCGTCGCTGAAACCGAGGTCGCTCGGCTTCTGGACGAACACGCCCCAGCTGTTGAGCCAGAGGAAGAATTCGTCTTCCTTGTGCGGGTAGAGCTGGAGGTCGTTCGCTTTCTCGCTGTTGCGCTGGAAAAAGCGGGTCAGCGCCTGCCCGGTGTCCATGACGCCGAGGAACCCGGCATAGTGGATCAATTCCTTGTAGCGGTTCGGCGAGGGCGTGGCGGTCGCGACGAAGCGATAAGGCACCGCCTCGAACAGGGGCAGGAACTCCTGGAACGTCTTGCTGCCATAGCTGCGCAGGATCGATGCTTCGTCCAGGCTGGCGACGCGAAACCGGCTGACCGTGATCTTGCCTTCGCGCACGCTCTCGTAATTCGTGAGGAAAATGCCGCCGTCATCGCCGCTGGCCTCAATCTCGGCGTCCGATTTGACGAACCGGACGTCGATGCCAAGCAGCGCGGCATCCTTCATGAACTCCATCCGGACGCCGAGCGGGCAGACAATCAGCGCGTCGGGCATGAAGCCTTCCAGCGCCGCCAGCTTTTTCAGGATAATGTCGCATATCAGCAACTGCTGGATCGATTTACCCAGCCCGAATGCTTCGAACAGGGCACGTCGCCCGCCCTCGACCGCCCAGCGCACGATATGACGCTGATGATCCTTGATGGGGCGCCCGTCGAGCAGGTGCGTCGGCACCTCGTCGAGCGTACACGGCAGCCCCGCGAGCGGCGCGGCGGGCATCTTTGCTTCGAGGAAGCTGCGGTAATTCTCGGCGGCCATCAGTGCCTCACAAATTCAACGGTGCGGTTCATGGTCCAGCAGAGGCCGCAGGTGCCGCAGCACTCGGTTGCGTCGGACTGGGCGGGACAGAGAACGTGCTGGCTGTCGGCGGCGTGATCGATGACTAGGCTGCCGAGCCCCTCTTCGTCGGTGCCGGAGAAGCGGATCCTGCAGCGGTCATGGAAGTCGAAGTCGAGCGCGAGCACGGCCCCGCCGATCTCGCTCTCCATAGCGTGCGCGGTGAAGCCGAAGATGCGCAACGCGTCGTTACGAGCCAGCATCAGGCGCCAGAAGCCGACATATTCAGTGCTGTAGAAGTCGCCGAGCACATGCAGGCGCACCACGAACCCGGCCGGGTGCCGCTCCGCCAGCGCCTCGATCTCGAAGGCGAGGCCCGTCATTAGCCAGCCGTCATCGCGCAGGCGCTGCGCATAGGGCATGCCGTTGCCGTAGCAACTGCGCCATTCCTTGCAGCTGCGCGGGCAGGTGGCGCGCTCTTCGAGTGTCAGGGTGAAGATCGGCATGCCGCGCCAGCGGCCCTTGGTCACCGCCTTGCCGATCTTGCGGCTGTTGTGCCCGCTTGTCAGCAGGTTCTTGACGCGGGGATGATCCTGCTCGTTGACCGTCGTGGGAAAGATGGTCCGAGCCTCGACGACCGCGGGATGATCCGCCGCCAGCACGATCGCGCGGCGCGCACCCTTCGGCTTGACGTGCCGCCGTAGCGGGCCGCCGGACGGCAAGTGCCGGGGCTTGTGGACGCGGGCCTCGGGCATGATTACGCCGCCGTGGCGAGAGGCAGGTTCAGCTGCAAACCGACCGCGTTGCAATAGACTTCGAGCACCGCTTCCATCTCGGCGCGGTCGTGGGGGTTCATCTTGCGCAACTTGATCAGCTTGCGGACAAGCCTGGTGTCATACCCCTGCGATTTCATCTCGCTGTAGGTGTCGCGGATATCGTCGCCGACGCCCTTCTTTTCCTCCTCGAGCCGTTCGATGCGCTCGATGAAAAGGCGCAACTGTTCGTCCGAAACCGTGGCTTCGCTCATGGTTCATGCTCCAATGTTCGCCCCCTCGACAGGAGCCGTGTGGGACCATCGCGGGGAAATGGGCCTGTCAGCGCAGGGCCGATCCGCTCCCCGCGATGGAATTGATGATCGGGCCGAGCTCGAAGGCGTCGTTCGAAAGGCGGTTGAGGCTGACGTGCGACAGATGGCCGTCAGCGAGCGCTTCGGCTCCGTTCGCTGCAAAGCGGGCGCACGCCGCGACGGCATGACGCACCGTCGTGTCGAGCTCGACGCGCAGCGGCGCCGTGACGAAGCCCATGCGGCGGGCTATGCGCTGGAAAGCCGCGGGCGGCAGCGCCGAAAAGATACGCATCGCCGTGTCGAGCGGCATCATCGGGCCGTCGGGCTCGACGTAACTGCGCAGGCGCCGCTCCCAGGTGTCGACATGACCTTCGCCGTTCCACGTGGAATCGGCGAGGGCCGACCAGCTGACCGTCCGGCCGTGGCCGACGAAGTGCCGCAGGACATCGCGGACAAGGGCTTTTACAGCCTCGTTGGAAAATTCGGGCGTCATTTCCATTGGATGAGGCGCGGCCGCCCGGCATCTGATCGTCCATGGAACAGGATGACGAAAAACGGCACGGCGGGGCCGAGGTTGTGGGGGGAGGGAGCCCCGCCGTGCCTGCCCGGAGCGCCGGGGGGGCGAAACGCTCCGGGGATGGGTTGCAGGGGCGGGATTCGAACCCGCGACCCCCGGGGTATGAACCCGGTGCGCTGCCGCTGCGCCACCCTGCGAGAACCGGTGAAACATCAGGCCGCATCCTCCGCGAGGATGAGCTCGGCCTCGGTAACCGCGCCGTCCGACCAGGCCGCGATCTTGACCGCGAGCGGGAGGCTGGGCTGGCGTTGCCGATAGGCGATCTTGCGAATCGTGCTCTCGGCCTCATCCAGCTGCGCCGCAGCTTCTGGCATGGTGAGCCCCTTGGCCTTGATGTGTTCGAGCAGCGTCATGCGCCCAATATGCCCAATTTGGGCACATCGTCAAACACAAAATGTGCCCAACCTGTCCTCTATACGAAAGCTGCCCAACAGGGGCACAAGAAACGCATGGCGAACAACCGAATAGCCGAGCTTCGAAAAGCGAAGGGACTGACGCAGGAGCAGCTTGCGGAGGCGATCGGCACGACGATCAACAACCTCGGTAAGCTCGAGCGCGGCGCCCGGCGGCTCAATCAGGACTGGATCGACCGGATCAGCGCGGCGCTCGGGTGCCCGCCCGACGAACTGATACGGGCATCGCCAAACTTCATGCCGCCATCGGGCCAGCGCGAAGAGGCGCGGCCGCTCGACATGGCGCGCGCGCCCGACCAGATGCCTACGCGCAGCGCGTACCATGACGCGGGCCCGGTGCAGCTGCGCAGGGTCGACCTCGAGCTCGCGATGGGCGACGGTACCAGCCTCGAAGACTGGATCGAGGAACAGCCCTATGATTTCGACGCGACCAAGCTGCGCGAGATTACCACGACGCCGCCGCGGCGCCTGCTCATCGGCAAGGGGATCGGCGACAGCATGGAGCCGACGATCGGTAGCCATGACGATGTCATGATCAACCTCGACGAGGCGGAGCTAGGCCGCTTCGACGGGATCTACGCGCTGACGATCGAGGGCGCCGGCGCGATCAAGCGTCTCTCGCCCGCGGGCTCCGGCATGATCGAGGTGATTTCCGACAATCCGAACCATGCAAACCGCGTGCGCACCTTCCCGCGCAGCGCGATCAAGATCATCGGCCGCATCATGTGGTCGGCCAGGAGACACTGATATGACCGACACCGTCTGGGGTATTATCTTCGTCGCCTATGTGCTCGCGGCGCTGCCGATCATGGGCATGGGGAACGGCGCCGAGCAGCGGCCGCAGGGGCTCCCCGGCTCGACGAACGTCGCGTCCTATGACGCGCGCGAGAAGCGCTTTCACAAGGTCATGGCACTGTGGATCGCAGGCCTGTTTGCCCTTACCGCGGTCTGGGCATATTTATAGGGCGTGCCTGCCCAGATCACCCTGCCGATCGTCGGCTCCGAACATCCGAACAAGAGCCCGAAGGCACCGACGCGCCTGTTCGCGATCGGCTTGTGCGTGCGCGGCGAGCCGGTGAAGCTGCGGCCCGAGCCCGACAATCCCTACGACGAGCATGCAATCGCGGTTGACAACACCGGCGGCATGATGATGGGCTATATCCCCGCGAACCGGGCGGTTTACGTGGGGATGCAGATCCGGCGCGGTTCGGCCGCGGCAATCTTTCAGGGCCGCACCGATCGCGGCGGTTTCATCCGAATCGCCTTCGACGGCGAGGAGCCCGTGCTGCCGCCCGAACCGGCCGACCAGCGTGTCGATGACGACTGGCAGCCCGACCCGGAATATCCCGACGACTGGGGCGCTTAGGGCATATATGCCCGCATAGGGCATTTTATGGATTGACACATGCCCAATCAGGGCACATTATTCCGGCCGTAGGGCACATCAGGTGCCCACGCCGGAGGTCACTATGCTGTCTGCTCATGAGCATCCCGATACCGCCGAGGTGACGTTCGACGTCACCCTCGCCAAGATCGCGATCGCATTCAGCTTCCTGACGATCATCGTCCCGGCCGCCGCGGCGGTGCTGCGGTGACGGGCGGCCTGCAAACCATCGACGCGTGCATGCGCAGCGCCGTGACCGATCTCGCCGAACGGCCCGTCGATGTCGCCGACCTTGCGCACGAGACGGTGACCGCCGTCGTCGCGCACCGCGACGGCTACCGGCTGTGCTTTGCCAGCGGGACGGTGATCCACGTCAACCGCGGCAACACCTTCGACGTCGCCGGCAATCCGGTGATCGAGCCATGATCGACAACGCCAACCGCCTCTACGCGCTCGACCTGCTTCACCGCGCCGGCACCGCCTATGACGCCCGCGATATTAGCGTGATCGCGTCGATCCTGCCGCTGATCGAAGCCGATGTCGCGGAATGGATCGACCCTGTCGACAGCCCGAACTTCAGCCTCGCGGACGAGATTCGCCGCGGCGCTCACCGCCCTAATTCCGAACCCCCCGGCTCCTTGACCTCGCGACCGGGACAACCTGCCGCCGCCCCCGCAACCGTCCACGCGGGTGGCGGCGGACCTTCTGGAGATTGATGATGCCCACCGACCCCAATGTCGAAAACATGGTCCGTGTCGACGAAGCGCAGATGCAGCTGTCGTTCGAACTCTGCGACGAATTCCGCAAAACAATTTTTGCGCGCATCGGCGAGGCGGACGATCCGCGCGACCTGATCGCGATCGGCATGACTGCGGCCATCATGTTCGCCGGAATGCAGGCCGGACACCTGATCGCGATGGGCGACTATGTCGAATCGCCCGAGCTCAATCAGCAACTGTCGCAGATGCTCGAGACGAACTTCCCGCTCGGCATCCATTTCGGGAAGCTTCACGCGGAGCGCCAGATCGCCGCGCTCGAAGGCGAGATGAACTGATGCCCTTCTTCACCAAGAAGCCGGTCCGTATCGAAGCCGTGCAGTTTCTGCGCGTCGAACCGGCGAGCGGCAACGCAGTCTTCGCTGGCGATGAGGCGCCCGACGCGACGTGGCCGACCTGGCTGATCGACGCGCTGTGCAAGCAGTCGTGGCAGGAAGGCGCCATGTGGGTGACCGCAATCGGGCGCGCGGACGGCGAATTCAACACGCTGCATATCCGCACGCTCGAAGGCATCATGACCGTCAGCCCGAACGACTGGGTTATTCGCGGCGTGCAGGGTGAGCTCTACCCCTGCAAGCCCGACATTTTCGCCGCGACCTATGACGAGGTCATAGAGGAAGCGGCATCATGAAGGGCGCCGACCAGTGCCCGAAATGCGGGAGCCGCGCGACGATCGACGTCGATGCGCCGAGCCCGAAGGGCTTCTATTCGCGCGAGGTTCGCGTCTGCCGTAACTGCCAGACAATCTGGGAGCCGTTCGAACCGGCCGACATGTTCGATCCGACCGAACGGCTCGCGAGCTTCAGCGAGCCGTGCAACAATTGCGCCTTCCGTCCCGGCTCGCCCGAGCAGGAGGACAAGGAAGAATGGAAGAAGACGATCGCGGCGCTCAAGGCTGGCGGCCAATTCTTCTGCCATAAGGGTGTGCCGATCGACATCCAGAACGCGAACGGCTTTGCCTACCCCGAGGATGGCAAGAACCCGCGCAAGATGCGCCTTTGCCGCGGCTACCTCAATATGTGGAGAGCCAACATCGCCAAGGAGATGGCGGCGGAGGAAGTCGCATGACCGCCCGCGCCGACCTTAAACTGCGCGAGGCCGAAGACCTACGCGCGCGCCTCATCGCCGAGGGCCGCCACCGCGATGCCGAGATTATCCGGTCGCTCGCCGCCACCTATCGGGCATCGCGGCAGGCTAACGCGCTGCTCCACGCCGACAACCAGGCGTTGAAGGCGGGGATGCCCGACGGCGGTACCATCGACATGGATTATCCGGCGCGCGCCCGCGCGAAGATCGCCGAGATCCATGCCGCGCTCCCGGCCGACGCCACTTACAGCATGCGCGTCAGCGCGCTGAAGCGCGGCTATCCCTTCGGCGAGCGCCGTTTCTGGCCCTACCAGGCGTGGCTCCAGGAGCGCGCCAAGTATCTGCGCCAGTATGACCCCGAAACCCCGCTCGGGCCGCTGCTCGACGGCGTGATCTTTCCTTTTCAGACGAGGGCAGCATGACAACGATCCCCCCCTATCCGTTGACTTGGCCCGACGGGCTACCGCGCACCGAGCGGAAGGCGCACAGCCAGTTCAAGACCGGGCTGTCGACCGCGATCAACAATGTGACAAAGTCCCTCGCAGCCTTCGCTTCCGACACTGGCAAGGCGGTTTCCGAGATCGCGGTGACCAGCAATGTCGCGGGCATCGCGTTCGAGCCGCCGAAAGATGTCGGTGTGGCGGTTTGGTTCGATTGGGAGGGGCAACAGCGTTGCATCGCGGTCGACCGCTATCCCAAGGTCGAGGACAATCTGCAGGCGATCCACCATATTCTTGAGGCCCGACGCACGGAAATGCGGCACGGCGGGCTCCATATCGTCCGGCAGACGTTCAAGGGCTTCGTCGCCCTGCCGGCGCCCGAGGGCGCGAAGCCGTGGCGGGAGGTACTTGATCTACGCCAGGCGAATGTAACCGCGAGCGACATCAAGGCGCGTTATCGCGAGCTCGCGCAGACCGAACATCCCGACAAGCCGGGCGGCAGCAAGGACAAGATGGCCGCGCTCACCCGCGCGCGCGACGAAGCGCTGGCGGCAATCGCGTGACCGGCCGCCCGACCCGCGAAGACCTGCAGCACCAGGTCGACACCTTCAACGCCCGGTACCCGATCGGCCAGCGCGTCACGCTGCGCAAAGACGACGGCAGCGACGTCGACACCCACACGCGCGCCCGCGCCGCCATCCTGTCCGGCCACTCGGCCGTGATCTGGCTGGAGGGCGTTAAGGGCTGCTATCTGCTCGACCGCGTCACGCCGGTCGAGAGTGGCGAGGTGGCGGCATGAGCCGCACCGACGAAGCCCGCCAGGTCATCGCGCAGGTCCACGCCACGCTCCCGGCCGATATCAGCTTTGCCGACCGGCGCCGGGCGATCCGCGACGCATATCCCTTCGGCGAGCGCGCCTACTGGCCCTACAAGGCATGGGGCAAGGCGCAGCGCGAGTATCTCGCGAAATACGACCCGAAGGCGCCCCCGCCGCCGCTCCTGCGCGACATGATGCGCGAGGCGAACCCCGACATCACCTTTCCCTTTGCAGACGGTGCAGCGTGAAGACGATCCCTATCCCGGTCCCTGAAGGCCGCACGCCGATGGTCGCGCTTTGCGGCGCGAGCGACTGCGAACACGTCTGGGTCGCCCTATGGCTGCCCATGGAGATGCTGCTCGCCGCTGCTGTCATGAAATCTCTCCGCTGCCCTCTGTGCGGGAACCCCCACCCGAAACTCTGCGACAGCGGACACGCGGCCCAACTGAAAGTGACCGAAGCAGATGGCTGACACCGCCGACTTCGCAGCAACGCTCGCCGATGCCCACCTCGAGCGATCGATCATCGCCGCCCGCGCGCCTGTCCCGGCCGGCGCGCCCGGCGAGTGCGCTCAATGCGGCGAGGATATGCCCCGCTTAGTCGAAGGGCGCTGCGGTTTCTGCCGTGGCGGGCGGGCGCCGCCGCCCAGCTGGTACGAGGCAAGGGAGGCGACCAATGGCTGAGGCACATAGCTACCTGCTCGTTAAGCGCGGCCTCTATTATCGCCCCAACAATAGCGGTTACACCGGCTTCAAAGAGCGTGCGGGGCGCTATCCAGAATCCGACGCCGACGAAGCATCTGGAGTTACGGCGGTTCACGAGGACGAAGCCGACGAGATCGCGCCGAAGTGTTTCGACGATCTTGCCCGCGACTATCTCAACGAGAAGCTGTCGACGCTTCGCAAGGAAAACGCGGACCTGAAGGCGCAGGGCGAGCGCCAGTCGTCGACTATCGAGATCCATCACCAGAATTTCGACGCGATCTACGAGCGCGCCTGCCGGGAAACCGGCGAGTTCGCCGAGTGGGTCCGCAGCATCACGCACCCGGAGGCGGAGCAACGATAGGAGATTTTCATGACGGACCTGCAATTTACCGACCGATACTCGGCCCTCGGAATGGCACCGCCCGATCCCGCCACAATGTGCAACGGGCAGTGCGAAGGAACCGGGGTTTATCCGATCCACAAAGACGATGATTCGTTGACGGAAGCGGAGCGCGCCGCTTGGGCCGCAGCTGAGGAAGCGGCACCAGACGATGACGGCTGGCACTTCATCAAGTGCGCAGACTGCAACGGTACCGGCAAGAGCGCAGCCGCCCATGGCTGACGCGGTCAACTTCCCCGGCAGCAACTTCACCTTCACGGCGCCGCCCGAGCGCGACGACGTGCGGGACCTGCACACCTTCCGCCAGCCCGGCGGCCCCTGCAATGTCAGCTGCTGGGAATTGCGGCCCGAGGAGCTCGACGAGGTCAACCGCACCGGCAAGGTCTTCCTGTCGGTGATGTCGGGCTTGAGCTTCTACCCGGCGTTTGTGGGCAGCGAGAGCGTCGTCAGGAGCGTTGTCGTCGATTACGGCAAGGTGTGGGACCGCGGCGATGTCGTATCGTGCGCCCCGCCCGCCGGCGGGCTGCCCCGCGCGCTGTTCGCGGCAAACTTCATCGCGACCGAAGACGTTTCGATCATCGATGAGAAATGGGAGGAGTGGAACGATTCCCGGCGCAGGGCCCGCATCCAGGCGGCATGCGCGCGTGGCTACGCGCTTTCGCCCCTTGCGATCGCGCGCGCCGTGGCGGCGATGACGCCCCTCGTCAGCGAGGACATGGACGAAAACATGCGCCGCGCCTGGCTGGCCGATCTCGCCGTCGAGGCGATCAACGCCGCTTTGCAGGATGGAGAACGAGCATGAAGATCGCCCTCTACATCGAGGACGGCCTCGAACAGATCGTGCTCACCCCCGAATCCGACACGGAGCGCGGCATCATCGGGAAGCTCCACGACGGAAGCCGCGAGCTCACCATCAAGCAGGGCTCGTTTTACGAATGCCAGGGCGGCTGGGTGCGGCAGTCGAAGAACGAAGACAGCACGATGATCGTGCTGCGGGCGAAGGAACCGATGGCATGAGGGCCGCGGATATCCGCGCCGCGCTGTCGAGGAAGTTCTGCGCGCCTGAATATGCCCTGTTCTTCGAGGTCGGCGACGCCACGGGCGGCCGCGCGCGGCGCTGGGCGGATGCCGTCGCGATGGGCCTATGGCCCTCCCGCGGGCTCTCCCTGTCCGGATTCGAGATCAAGGTCAGCCGTCAGGACTGGGTGAAAGAGATGCGCCAGCCGGCGAAGGCCGAGGCGATCGCCCGCTATTGCTCGCAATGGTGGATGGTCACCGCGCCGGGACTGATCAAGGAAGGCGAGCTCCCCGAGCTATGGGGGCATTTCGAGCTTCACCCCAACGGACTGCGCGTCATCAAGCCGGCGCCGATCACCGAGGCGGTGCCGATATCGCGCGAATTCCTCGCCGCGCTGCTCCGCCGCGCCAGTGAGCTCGACCGCAAGATCGAGCGCGAAGCGATCGAGAAGGCCATAGCGCGCGACGAGGAGACGACGAAACAGCGGATCGAGAACGAAGTCGAGTTCCGCGTCCGCCGAGCCGAGGACAAGGCGAAAGATGCGCACGAGAAGCTCCAGGCGATCTACGACGCTTGCGGGCTGGAGCCGCACGAGGTCAGCCGCATGTTCGGCGGCGACAACTTCGCCCGCGCCGTCGGCATGGTCCACCGGCTCGGCGTCGCGAAGACCTATGGCGGCTTGGCTGACTTGGCGAAGAAGGTCCGGCCGCTCGCCGATTCGATCGACACGTTCATGGCCGCGATCTCGGACAATGAGGCGGCGGCATGACAGAAGCTGTCACCCCTGCCGTCGATCTCTTCGGCGAGCCGGTCATGCGTCGCACTGCCTTCTTCCCCGCGCCGGGCGTTCGGCGCACGCTCGGCCGCCGCTGGGGACCGGGGCCGATCGCTTGCATGATCGGCTGCAACCCGTCGGATGCAGGCGGGGATCGCGATGACCCGACCTCGCGTTGGTGGATTCACTGGTGCCAGCATTATGGTTTCGGCGGCTTCGACGCGGTCAACTTTTACAGCTTCGTCGCGAGCGCTCCCAAGGTTTGCCGCGAACGGGTGCGAAATGCTTTCGGTGGCTATTGGCACGACCGCGACGAGCTATTCGCGAACCGCGATCACGTCGCGCGCGTCGCGAAGGCAGCGGATCAAGTTTTCGTCTGCTTCGGCAACATCGCCAACGAGATCGACTGGGAATGGAATGAAAGCGTCATCGAGGAAATCCAGACCGGTGTCGCGCCGCAACCTGACCTATGGTGCTGGGGGACGACGAAGAGCGGCGCCCCTACGCACCCGATGGCGCGCGGCAAGCATCGCATCGATCCACTCGCCGCGCCGATCCTATGGAGGGCGGCGCATTGAGCTACGTTCGCTGGAGCACCCCGCTCGCCCTTCCCGAAGGTGTCAGCGCGATCGAATTCTTCGTGCGGGGCGACCTTTACTGGGATGTGCCGACATCCGATTTCCATATCTACGATCACGTCGACGGTTTCGTGTCGGTGAACGTCGCAGGAAATCGGCACCGGCCGAGCCGACCTTTCACGGGTCAGAAGGTCATTGACGTCGACCCGAAAACGAAGCTCGGCAAAGGCAATCCGGAATGGTTTGCTTGGCTCGACGCGAATCGGGAGCCGATCGACCATCCTGCGGCGGGGCAGACCTTCGAGTTCACCGACATGGCCGACGCGATCGCCAAGGTCGAGGAACTGATTGGCGAAGGCTTCCTCGCCCCCGACTGGCTGCTCGATGACATGCGAGCCGGCTATGGGTAAGCACGCCACCATCGCAGCAATAACGCCCCGCCTGGTCGACGAGGAGACGGCTGCGGCGTATGTCGGCCGTGGCCGCACCAAATTCCGCGAAGACGTGGCGAAGCGGCTCCTGCCCTCGCACAGCGACACGAACGGCAATGTGAAGCTGTGGGACATCCGGCTGCTCGACGCCTATATTGACCGCCGCAGCGGTTTCGGTGACACCTCGACGGGATGGGACGCTTGAACATCCCCGGTGTCTGCCAGAAAAAGGGCAGCTTCTATCGCCGCTTCCGCTACTATGACGAGGCGGGGAAGCGGAAGGATCTCTACGTCAAGCTTCCGGCGCCGACCGACCCGCGCTTCGCGATCGAGCTCGACCGGGTCAACCGCGAATATGCCACGGCGCCCGAATCGCGCGACACGCCCGAGCCCGGCAGCTTCTGGGCGCTGGCGACTGCCTTCCGCACCGCGCTCGCCGCCGGCTGGACGAAGAAGCAGCGCAAGCGCAAGAAGCGCGAGGGCCAGCCGGAAAAGGGCATCAAGCCTTATTCGCCGAGCACCCTCGCCAATTATCTGCGCTACGTCGCGATGTTCGAGGATCCGGACTTCATCTACGAAAACCAGAAGACGAAGAAGCGCACCGCGGTGCGCGACCTCGACGTGAAGGGCATCCGGCCGGTCCATATCCACGAGCTCCGCGACGGGCTGGCGAGCACGCCGGGCAAGGCGAACGTCTGGCTCACCGTCCTGAAACTGATGCTCACCTATGCCACCGAGCGCGACTGGCGGGCCGACAATCCCGCGGCGGACATCGCCCCGCTGCCGATCGGCGAGCACGAACCATGGCCCGCCACCGTGCTCGAGGAGGCGAAGGCCGAGGCGAGCCAGATGCTCTGGCTGGCGATCGCCACCGGGCTTTGCAGCGGCCAGCGTATCAGCGACGTGATTCGCATCCATCACAGCTGGCTGAAGACGGGCATCATGTCGCTGTCCCAGTTCAAGACCGATGTCGACGCCAGCGTGCCCGTGCACCCGCTCTGGCGCGAGGAGATCGACAAGCTGCCCAAGAAGGCCGTCACCGTGCTCTACGACCGCAGCGGCCGCCCCTTCAGCAGCGAAGAGGCGATCCAGTCGCAGATCCGGCGCATGATGAAGAAGCTGGGCCACGTCGATTCGCAGGGGCAGGCGCTCTACACCTTCCACGGCCTGCGCAAGAACGCGTGCTGCTACCTGCTCGAAACCGGCCTCAGCGACACCGACGTCGGCGCGATCCTCGGCATGACGCCCGAGACGGTCCGCCACTACGGCAAGCGCGCCCGCGCGCTGACGATCGCCCAGGGCGCCGCGGCAAAGATGACGGCCGTGCCCTTCTCGAAGATGGGACGATAATGAGCATTTTTGAACACCACGCCGCCGAGCAGCTCGCAGCGCTCGCCGAGCAGCTTTGCCGACAGGCCGCGTCGAAGGGCGAGGGCTATCGCATCTTCATTTCAAATCCCGAGCCCGAGAACGACGTGCGCGGGTTTCGTTATCGATTCGACACGAAGATCCTTGAGCCAGGCGAGCCTGCTCCCGGTTCGGGCATCATCTACGGGCCTTGGCCGAGCGACATTATCGAGCGCGCAAATCAGGCGCTGGGGGAACCCGTGGGGGAACTGCTGGGGGAACCGACCATATCGGTGACGCCACCGCTATGATCAAACGGCGGATATCCGCCGATGGTGACCCCTACGGGACTCGAACCCGTGTTTTCGCCGTGAAAGGGCGACGTCCTAGACCGCTAGACGAAGGGGCCGTCTGATCGGTGAAGCGGCGCCTTAGACGCGCCTTCCCGCGCGGTCAAGCGTGCGACGGCCGGTGCGGCGCAAAAATGTTGCGCGGGCGCGCGGGCGCGCGGACTCAGTCGGCCCAGGCGGCATCCTCCAGGTGCAGCTCGGCGGCGGGGCGGCTGCCCCAATCGTCGCGTTTCGCCCGGCCCGCGAGCCACAGCTTGCGTCCGCGCGCGCCGAGCAATGTCTGCCCCAGCACCGTTTCGGCGCTGCGAAAGGCGACCGCCTTGAACCGCGCGCCGTCGTCGCCCGCGACGATCAGCCGGACGTGATCGGCGCCGACGATCCCCGATTCGACGATTCGTACCGGCCCGGTCGCGACGCGCGGCGCGGGCCAGCCGGCGCCATAGGGGCCCGCGCTCTCGATCGCGTCGCACCACAGCCGCGAAATGCCGCGCGGCGCCAGCACGGCGTCGATCAGCAACGACCGCTCGCCGCTCGCGCGCTCGACGTCCGCCGCGAGCCGGTCGTTCAGGAAAGCGCCGAGCGCGTCGATCTGCTCCGCCGCGACGGTAAGCCCCGCCGCCATCGCATGACCGCCGCCCGCGACGAGCAGTCCCGTCTCCTTGGCAGCGAGGATCGCCGCGCCCAGATCGACCCCGCTGATCGAGCGGCCCGATCCCTTTCCGACGCCCTCCTCGTCGACCGCGATGACGACCGCGGGACGGTGCAGCCGTTCCTTCAGCCGCCCGGCGACGATGCCGATCACGCCGGGGTGCCAGCCTTCACCGGCAACGACCGCCACGGGCGCATTGCCGCACGCAGCACTCGCCGCCAGCGCCTCGTCGAGCACGGCTGCTTCGATCGCGCGGCGCTCCTCGTTGAGGCGGCACAATTGCTGCGCGATGTCGGCGGCTTCCTGCGGGTCGTCGGTGGTCAGCAGGCGGACGCCAAGGTCCGACTTGCCGACGCGCCCGCCCGCGTTGATCCGCGGGCCGAGAGCAAAGCCCATGTCGCTTGCGCCCGGCGGCTTGGTGAGCCTTGCCGCGTCCATCAGCGCAGCGAGGCCGATATTGCCGCGCCGCGCCATCACCTTCAGTCCCTGCGTCACCAGCGCGCGGTTGAAGCCGGTGAGCCGCGCGACATCGGCGACGGTGCCCAATGCGACCAGATCGAGCAGGTCGATCAGCGGCGGTTCGTCGCGGCTTGTGAAAAAGCCGCGCGCGCGCAGCGTGCGGAGCAGCGCCGCGCCGAGCAGGAAGGCGACGCCGACCGCCGCCAGATTGCCGTGGACCGCCGCCTCTGGCGCCTCGTCGAGCCGATTGGGGTTCACCAGCGCGAGCGCGGCGGGGAGGGCGGTCGCGCACTGGTGATGGTCGACGACGATCACCTCGACCCCCGCCGCATTGGCCTCGGCGATCGCGTCGAACGCCTGCGCGCCGCAATCGACGGTGACGACCAGCTTCGACCCCGCTTCGCCGATCCTGACCAGCGCCGCGCCCGACGGGCCATAGCCTTCCATCAGACGGTCGGGGATATAGGCGCCGACCGGCAGCCCGAGCGCGCGGAGCAGGCGGACGAGCAGCGCGGCCGATGTCGCGCCGTCGACGTCATAATCGCCGAAGATCGTCACCGCCTCGTGCCTTTCGACCGCATCGGCGAGCCGCGCGGCGGCGGCGTCCATGTCGCGGAACAAGGACGGGTCGGGCATGAAGCCGCGCAAGGTCGGGGTGCGCTGGCGCTCGAGGTCGTCGCGCGCAACCCCGCGCGCGAGCAGCAACTGTGTGACAAGGTCGTCGGGTGCCAGATTCTCGCCGACCATGTCGGCGCTCGCGCGCCGCCAGCGCCACGGCTGGCCCGCGATCGAGCGGGTGATGCCCAGCGCCGCCTCGCTCATCGCCGACTCCGTGCGGCGAGGATGCGCGTGCGCAGCGCGTGCGCGGTCGCCGCCGGGATCGCCGGAATCGCGTGCGCCGCAAGCGCGCTGCCCCCCGGCACGCCGAACACGAGCGTCGCCAGGCCGAGCGGGCGCTGGATGAAATCGCTCTTGAGGTCGATGCTTTGCACCGAAGCGTAAGGGAGCAGCGTCGTGTGCTGCGTCCACCAGCCGCGGCGGATGGCAAGCTGATCGTCCATCTCCGCCCAGCGATGAAAGCGCGCGCCGAACAGCGACGCGGCCGCGATCAATGTGCCTGCGGCGACCCCCAGCCCGCCGAGCGGCTGGCCGAACAGCATCGCGGTCAGCCCGCCGAGCGCCGCGAACAGCGCCCCGACCAGCCCGCCGAGCGCGACGACGCCGTGGCTCCGGTGCCAATCGGTCATCTCGTCGGGCCGCACGACGCCGACTTCGGCCAGCACGGGATCGATTTCGGCGAAGCGGCCAAAGGGAACGATCTGATGGTCGCGTTCCTTCTCGCCGTCGCTCGCGAGGCTCTGGAGCCTCAGTTCGTGCCAGCCGAAGCGGCGGCGAAACCAGCCGGTGATCAGGATCGCTGCCTGCACGCGGCGCACCGGCACCGCGACATCGGTGCGCGTCGTCAAGCCGCGCGTGCGGCGGAGCGTGCGCGGCTCGCGGGTCAGGCGAAAGTTCCAGTTGGCGAAAAACATCGTCGCGACGCCGCTCGCAAAGCCGATGAGCAGCAACGACGCCGCCGCGCCGATCCCCGCGACCCAGCGATGCGCGAGCAGCCATTGATCGAGCCCATAATCCTCGGCAAGGTCGATCCAGTCCATCGGGTTGAAGATGTTGAAATCGAACGGCAACAGCCCGTCGAAAAATTGCATCGCGGCGCCGACGACGGCGAGCGCGGCGAGCGAGAAATTGAACAGCCCGGCGACCAGCAGCCGTCGCGGCCCCATCGCGAAGAGCAGCCGGTCCGCGTCGGCGGCCGCGCTCTCCGGCGAATCGGAAACGGGCGCCGCGACCGCGCCGCTGCGATGCGCGCGGATCGCCCTGCGCAGCGCCTGCGCCGCGTCCAGTCCGATTGAATCGAGATGGGCGTCATTCTCCTGACCGCCCGCGCCCGTCTCGAACCCCACCCTCGCGATGCCGAGCGCGCGCGCGACGAGGCCCTGTTCGATGCTGACGTCCTGGATGCGGTCGAAGGGGATGGTGCGGTGCTGGCGCGCGAAAACGCCGCTTTCGATCGCCAGCTCGTCGTCGCCGACACGGAAGCGGAAGCGCAGCCACTGGAACCATGCGGTGACGAGCGACAGCAGCAGAAAGGCCAGAATCGCGGGAACGATCCACATCCAGTTGCCGGTAAAGCCCAGCGCCGCGACCGCGGGCAGGAGGTTGAGCGATCGGGGCCCCAGCCCGGCGATGGCGAGCGCGAGCGTTGCGGGGTGCAGCCGCTGCCAATCGGCCGCTTCGCCGCCTTCGCCGGTTTGGGAAATCGCGGTCGCGGCCTCGGTCATGTAAAATCGGTCTGGATATGGCGGCGGATCGTCTCGCGCATCGCCGCGGCAAGGTCGGCGGGCAGGCCGGGCAGCGTGACCGTGCTGTTGTGCGTCCCCGACGTGTGGACGATCAGGTGCGACAGGCCGAACCAGCGTTCGATCGGCCCCTGTCCGACGTCGATATGCTGGACGCGCACAAAGGGGACGATCGTGTCGGTACGGAAGAGCCAGCCGCGCGCGACGCGGAGCTGCCCATCGCCGATCCGGTAGCCCCAGCGCGACACGCGGCGCGCGGGATAGCCAAGGATGATGACGATCGCCGCGAGCCAGGCGAGCGCGGTGAGCAGGCCATAGGGGCCCTCGACATGCCGGATCAGCAGATAGTCGAGGACGCTGGCGCCGATTGCGAGCGGGATCAGGTTGAGCGCCGTCGCGATGCGCAGCACGCTGGCATAGGCGGGATCGACAGGGTCAAGCCCCTCGGCCGCGTTGAGCGCCTCGGCGTCGAAAGGATCGGTCGGGTGCGCGGCGGGGGTGTCGGTCATGCGCCTTCGTTAGCGGGTCATGCGGTTACGGCACAACTATATTGAAGCGCGGGTCGGCGGGCGGGTGGAGCGCGAACCACGTCAGAAAGGCGAGGCGATCGCCCTCGATGCGGATCGCGCCCGACTGCATCAGCGCGGGAAACTGCGCCTGCCCCAGCATCACATCGTCGAGCGTCTTGCGGTCGATGGTGATCGTCGCGGTCGGCGCGGGGTCGGTCACGCCATAGCGGGGAAACTCGACACCGCCGCCGACGACGACCGCAACCCTTTCCTTGCTGTCGGGGAGCACGAACTGGAAGGTGCCGTTGAGCGCGGCGCCCTTCGCCGCATCGAAGCGCGCCGCGAGCGCGTCGAAAAAGACCGCGGTGGGGATCGCGCTGACGAACGAGCGGCTTTGCCCGTTGCTCGTCGCCGCCTCGGCGGCATTGCCGCGCAGACTGGCCGCGGCGGCGAGATAATAGTTGCGCCACGCCCCCGATTCGGCCTGATAGCCGAGCTGGTCATAGGCCGACGCGAGCGCGTCGCGCGCCGCCCGATTGCCCGGTTCGGCAAAGACGAGCCTGTTCAGCAGTTCGGCCGCCCAGCGATATTCGCCCGCCGCGATCGCGTTGCGCCCCGCCGCGAGCAGCTTGTCGGCGCCGCCCGCGAGCGCGACATATCTGGGCGCCGATTGTTCGGGGGGCAGCGGGTTGAAATTGGCGGGGTTGCCGTCCCACCAGCCGAAATAGCGCTGATAGACCGCCTTCATGTCGTGGTTGAGCGTGCCATAATAGCCACGCGTCGAAAAATCGCGGCCCTGCACCGGCGCCTCCGCCGTCGCGTCGGCAAGCTCGTGCAGCGTCGCGCCGCGGTTCGCGAGAAAGAGCGTGCGGTCGTGGACATAGCGATAGGCATCGCGCTGGTTCGCGAGCAAGGCGCGCACCTCGTCCGCGCCCCACGTCGGCCAGTGGTGCGATGCCAGCGCGACCTCGGCCACCCCGCCCCATTTCAGCAGCATCGCGTCGATCACCTTTGACCAGCGCAGCGCGTCGCGCACCTGCGCGCCGCGCAGGGTCAGGATATTGTGCAGGTTGTGCGTGACGACTTCGGTCGTGTGCAGCGCCTTGAAAGCAGGAATGTAAAAGACGAACTCCGACGGCGCCTCGGTGCCGCCCGCGTCGAGAAAGTCGAACGCCAGCCCGTCGATGGTCAGCGTGCCGCCCTCGGCGCCCACCGTCTCGGTCGGCTCCATATAACCGATCGTCCCCGACGACAATTTGGGGCCCAGCCCGGTATCGACCTGTCCCCGCGGCCCCGGCGGCAGGATCGCGCCGAACATGTAAAGCGCGCGCCGCCCCATTGCCGCGCCCGCGAGCACATTTTCCGACGTCGCTTCTTCCGAAAAGCCGTGCGGGGCGATGATGCGGATGTTCTCGCGCGCGACCTGTTCGGGCGTTACGATGCCGCCGACGCCGCCGAAATGGTCGCTGTGGCTGTGGCTGAACACTATGGCCCTGATCGGGCGCCGTCCTTCCCTGGCTTCGATCGTGTCGGCAAACAGTTTCCATGCGGCCGCCGCGGCTTCCTCCGACAACAGCGGATCGACGACGATCCAGCCGGTCTGGCCGCGGATCACCGTCATCACCGACAGGTCGTAACCGCGCAGCTGCCAGATCTGGCCCGGCACCACCTCGAACAGCCCGTGGACGGCGTTGAGCCGCGCCTGTCGCCACAGCGAGGGGTTGACGGTATCGGGCGCCTCGCGCGCCTCCAGAAAGGCATAGGGGCGCCGGTCCCAGATGATCGCGCCGTCCTTGCCGGTAATCACGCCATCCGCAATTTCGGCGAGCTTGCCGCGCGTCGCATTCGCTTCGTCGCGCGGGTCGCCGAGCGGCAGGCGCTTGGCAAGCTCGGCCTGCGCGGTGCGCGTCGCCTCGCTCGCGGCGTCCTGCGCATGTGCGGCGAGTGGCAGGCAGCCCGCGAACAACAGGGTCATCAGTCGGCGCATTTGGTCCCTCCCTCTTTTCCGTGCAGCTTGCGCCGCGTCGCCGCGCTTGGCAAGCAGGGGCGATGGACGATGCGCCGCCCCTGCTGATCGCATGGCACAGCCGCACCGGCGGCAGCGAAGCGCTCGCCAGGGCCGCGGCCGAAGGGGCGGGCGGGGCGGCGCAGCGCGTCGCGGCGGCCGATGTCACCCCCGATATGCTGCTCGCGGCCGCGGGCTATCTGTTCGTTGGCCCTGAAAATCTCGCCGCGCTGTCGGGCGCGATGAAGGAGATGTTCGACCGCGCCTATTATCCCTGCCTCGGCCGGATCGAGGGCCGCCCCTATGCGACGATCATCTGCGCGGGCTCCGACGGCGAAAGCGCCCAGCGCCAGCTCGACCGCATCGCGACCGGCTGGCGGCTCCGGCGCGTCGCCGATCCGGTGATCGTCAACACCCATGCACAGACGCCCGAGGCGATCCTGGCGCCAAAGACGATTCCGCCGGAACGCCTTGCCGAAGCCCGCGATCTCGGCGCCGCGCTCGCCGAAGGGCTGGCGGCGGGGATATTCTGATCGCGCGACGATAGCCCAGACTTTTCTTTGATCGTCATCCCGGCGAAGGCCGGGATCTCGCCGCATTGATCGGCTACGGCGAGATTCCGGCCTTCGCCGGAATGACGAAAAGGGGAGGGACGATTACCGCTACCGCGCGCGCGCGGCCTGGTGCGCGATGTCGGTCATCAGCTTGCGGAACAGCACGGCGCCCGCGGTGCCCGATGCTTTGAGCGCGCGCTCGCAGTCGAGCAGTCGGCTCATCAGGCGGGCGATGCGCACCGAATCCCAGAGGTGGAGCTGCGCCGTCACCGCCGCCTGTTCTTTCCAGAACACGCCGCTGCTGCGCGCCGACACGACGGTCGCGGGATGCGCGCCGCCGTCGACCTCGGCGCGCAGCCGCGCAAGTTGCATGGCGCGGATCGCGAGCGCGCGGATGATGCGGATTTCGGCGACGCCGACCGCGGCCGCGGTGGCGAGCATGTCGGGCAGTTCGCGCACCTTGCCGCCCAGCGCGACGTTGATGCACGCGCTGACATCCTCCTCGTGCGTCGCGGCGCCCAGCGCGGCGATGTCGGCGGCGGTCACCTGTCGCTGGCGGTCGGCGGCCGCGTCGAGATAGAGCGCAATCTTTTCGATCTCGCGGCGCATCAGCGCCTGGTCGCCCGACACCAGATCGACAAGCAATTGCGCCTCGGCATTGGCGAGGCGCAGTCCCTGGTCCTGCGCCGCCGCCATCGCGATGCCGACGAGCGCGCGGCGGTCGGGCTGGTAACAGATGGCGGCGACCGCATGGCTCGATCCCTCGACCAGCTTCACCAGTTTCGACTTGGCGGTAACCGACGCGCCGGTCGCGATCACCGGGTTGATCGCGGTGTCGGCGGCGAGCAACGCCTCGACCGCCGCGAGGCTGTCGTCGCCGCTGCCGGTGAGGTCGAGGCGGATCAGGCGGGCAGGCGAGAATAGCGACATCGACGCCGCCTCGGCGGCGAGCAGCGACGGGTCTTGTGCCAGCTGTATATTCGTCAGGTCGAGCCGCTCGGCCTCCTTGCCCGCGAGGCCGACGAGGTGGTTCGCGACCGCGCCCATCGTCGCTTCGTCGGGACCGGTGAGGAGGACAAGCCGCACCGCGGGGTCGAGGCGCGTCTGGCGTTCGAGATCGGCGGGCTTGACGCTCTTCATTGCCCGGCGGGGGCCGCGCCGTCGGTCGGCTGGCCGCCGCCGCGGTTCGCATAGACGGCGAGGCGCGCGACGATCTGATCGGCGATGCCCGAGGCGAGCCGTTCGAGCGCGGTCGATTCGGCGGCGATCGTCGCATATTCGCTGCCGACGACGTCGATGCCCGCGTCCTGTGCGGCGGTCGCGTCGAGCAACACTTCGCCCGTCGCGGCGTCGACAAGCTGATAGCGCGCGCGAAGCGTCCGCCGCTCGCGCGTCACCGCATCGTCGGCGCGCACCCCGAACCCCGTGATCGAATCTTCGAGCCGCACGTCGAGCCGCAGCCGCTTGCCAGCGCCTTCGCCGCCCTGCGTCGGGCGCAACCGGTCGCGCAGCGCGTTGCGGACGAGCCAGCCCTCATGCCCCGCGATCGGCGCGACATCGACGTCGGCGAGTGTCTGCGCCACCGCGCCGCCGCCGCCATTGGCGTAAAGCGGACGCAGGCCGCAGCCGCCAATGGTCAGCGAGGCGGCAACGAGGGCGGAGATGAGGAGGCTACGCATCGTTAACAACATGGACCTTTATCCCCGTTCGTGTCGAGCGAAGTCGAGACACCATGAGGCCGCTCACGAACGATGGGCGTCTCGACTTCGCTCGACGCGAACGGAAATGAAAGGTTCCGCTCCCGGCCGCCATCAGGGAACGATATTCACCAAACGGTCGGGAACGACAATCACCTTCTTGGGCGTCGCGCCTGCCAGCAGTTCGACGATGCGCGGGCGCGCGAGCGCGGCGGCTTCGAGGGCCTGCCTGTCCAGTCCCTTCGCCACCGTCATCGTGTCGCGCAGCTTGCCGGCCATCTGGATCGCGATCGTCACCTCGTCGTCGACGAGCAGCGCCGGATCGGCGGCCGGCCATGCGGCGTCGGCGACCAGCGTGGTCGTGCGCTGGCCCTCCGGCAAGGCCGCCCATGCCTCTTCGGCCAGGTGCGGCATCATCGGCGCGACGAGCAGGATCAGGGTGCGGCACGCCTCGGCGCGTGTCGCCGAAGGCCTGGCCTTTTCGATCTCGTTGGCGAGCGCGTGGATTTTCGCCACCGCCTTGTTGAAGCCCAGCGCCTCGATATCGGCGGCCACTCCGGCGATCGTCTGGTGGAGCCTGCGGGCAAGGCTCTTGTCTTCGCCGCCGTCGCCGACATTCGCGGTCTCGCCGAACAGCCGCCACAGCCGCTGGACGAAACGCCACGCGCCCTCGATCCCCGCCTCGCTCCACGGCAGGTCGCGCTCGGGCGGGCTGTCGGACAGCATGAACCAGCGCGCGGCGTCGGCGCCATATTGGTCGAGAATGGCGTCGGGATCGACGACATTCTTCTTCGACTTCGACATCTTGATGACGCGGCCGACCTCGACCGGGGCGCCGTCGGCGATCAGCGTCGCTCCGTCGGCGCCGCGCTCGACTTCGTCGGGCGTGAAAAAGAGCGGCGGCAGTCCCTCGCCCTGCGGCCGGCTATAGGTTTCGTGCGTCACCATGCCCTGCGTGAACAGGCTCGCGAACGGCTCCTGGATGTCGATCATTCCCAGCTTGTTCAGCGCGCGCGTCCAGAAGCGCGCGTAGAGCAGGTGGAGGATCGCATGTTCGATGCCGCCGATATATTGGTCGACGGGCAGCCAGCGGCGGATGACGTCAGGGTCAAAGGGCCGGTCCGACGGCGACGATGCAAAGCGCAGGAAATACCAGCTCGAATCGACGAAGGTATCGAGCGTGTCGGTCTCGCGCACCGCCTCGCCGCCGCAGCTCGGGCATTGGACATGCTTCCACGTCGGATGGCGATCCAGCGGATTGCCGGGGACCGAAAAATCGACATCCTCGGGCAGCTTTACCGGAAGCTGGCTCTTGGGCACGGGAACGGTGCCGCACGCCGGGCAATGGATGAAGGGGATCGGCGTCCCCCAATAGCGCTGGCGCGACACACCCCAGTCGCGCAGCCGCCACACGGTCGTGCCCTTGCCCCAGCCCTCATGCTCGGCGCGCGCGATGACCGCGGCCTTCGCTTCGTCGATGCTCATCCCGTCGAGGAAGTGGCTGTTCACGAGCTTGCCCGGGCCGGTATAGGCTTCGTCGCCGGTGAAATGCTGAGCGGTCTCATCCCCGTCGGCGATCACGCGGTGCACCGGCAACGCATATTTGCGCGCGAAATCCAGGTCGCGCTGGTCGTGCGCCGGGCATCCGAAAATCGCGCCGGTGCCATAGTCCATCAGCACATAATTGACGACCCAGACGGGCAGGTGCCAGTCGGGGTCGAGCGGATGCTCGACCGCCAGGCCGGTGTCGAAGCCCAGCTTCTCGGCGGTTTCGAGCTGCTCGGCCGATGTGCCCTGACGGCGGCATTCGGCGATGAAGGCCGCCAGTTCGGGCGAATCCTTCGCCAGCCTTTCGGCGAGCGGATGGTCGGGCGAGATCGCCGCGAAGCTCGCGCCATAAAGCGTGTCCGGGCGCGTCGTGAACACGTCGAAACCCGGCGCGCCGCCCGCCAGCTTGAACGAGAACTCCAGCCCTTGCGACTTGCCGATCCAGTTTTCCTGCATCAGCCGCACCTTGTCGGGCCAGCTGTCGAGGCTGCCCAGGCCTTCGAGCAGTTCGTCGGCGAAGTCGGTGATCTTCAAAAACCACTGCGACAATTTCTTCTTCTCGACGAGCGCGCCCGAGCGCCAGCCGCGACCGTCGATGACCTGTTCGTTGGCGAGCACCGTCATGTCAACGGGATCCCAGTTGACGTAGCTTTCCTTGCGATAGACGAGCCCCGCGGCATGGAGGTCGAGGAACAGCGCCTGTTCCTGGCCATAATAATCGGGCTCGCAGGTCGCCAGCTCGCGGCTCCAGTCGATCGCGAGGCCGAGGCGCTTCAATTGCGCGCGCATCGCGTCGATATTGGCGCGCGTCCAGCCGCCGGGGTGGACGCCCTTTTCCATCGCGGCATTTTCGGCCGGCATGCCGAAGGCGTCCCAGCCCATCGGATGCAGCACATCGTGCCCCGTCATCCGCTTGAACCGCGCGAGCACGTCGCCCATCGCGTAATTGCGGACATGGCCCATGTGGATGCGCCCCGACGGATAGGGGAACATTTCCAGGATATAGGCTTTCGGCCTGTCGCCGCCGTCGGTCGTGGCAAAGCTGTTCGCCGCCTCCCACGCCTTTTGCCAGCGGGCGTCGGCGGCGAGGGCGCCGAAGCGCGTTTCGCGGGTCATGTGTCGGTTACCCCGTCAGTCTGTCTGGGCGAGCGCGCGGCAGCGCGCCGCAAATTAATCCCGGATGGCCGAGCGGCGCAGGTCGCGCGCGCGGGTGAGGATGATTTCCTCGAGCTTCTGCACCGTCGCCGCCTGCACCGGCGCATCGACCCAGGTGCCGCCCTGCGACACCTGACGCGAGGCGGCGACGCGCAGCGCGTCGGCGCGCAGATCCTGGTCGAGGATCGACACGGTGACCTTCATCCGCTCGCCGGGGTTCGACGGGTTGGCATACCAGTCGGTGATGACGACCCCGCCCGCCGAATCGGCCTGGAGCAGCGGCATGAACGACAGCGCGTCGAGCGAGGCGCGCCACAAATAGCTGTTCACGCCGATCGTCGTCACCTGGCTGGCGGCAAGATCGGCGCGCGGACGGTCGTTGTTCGCACAGGCCGCAAGGCCGAGCGCCGCAAGCCCGATCAGCGCAAGCGAAGCCGCGCGGCGGCCGGGGCTGGCGGGGACGGAAAGCTGGAACATGCCGATACACCTTATCTCTTGGGCACCGGGCAGCTTCGCAAACCGCCCGTGCATACGGAATTGCCAGCGTCTCTATCGCCCTTGCCGCCGTCCGGCAAGCACGGCAATTTGCGCTGCGCGGCCGTTCAGCTTCGGGTCAGTCGAGGCGCGCGGTGTGACGAATGCGCAACATTTTCTGGCGAAATGCCCTTCGGTCACGATGATATGACCCGAATCACTGGAAATGTTACACCAACGGGCCTATCTGACGAGTCGATTGGGGTTGGAGTCGCAGGACGATGGCGCGCACATCGCGACATTATTGGAAAGCAGGGCTCACCGCTTTGGCGGTGGGTATGCTTGCGCTTCCGCCCGCGCTCGCGGCGATGTCGAGCAGCGACCGGCTGCGCGACACCGCGCTGTCGGAAACCCTTCTGGGCCAGTTCACTCCGGCGTCGGGCGACGAACGGCTGATCGCGCGCTACAACAAGATGTCGGCCGAACAGCGCCGCAATTTCAGTTTCACCCCCGCGCTCACCGATGACGGGCGCAAGAATCGCGCGATCACTGTCGTGATCCGCGCGCGCGACGATGCGTCGAGCGCGGCGCGCACCGCGGGGCTCGCGGCGGGACGCACCGCGCCGGTGGCGATCGCTCCGGTGAAATATGATCTCGGCGCGTCGGTGGGCTTTGAAAAATTCGTCACGCCGACGCTGCCGCGCGGCACCGACCTGCGCAACCTGCCGGTCGCCAGGGCGCCCGAACAGGCCGAGAAAAAGTCGCGCTTCGCCACGCGCATGGTCAACCGCCCCAGCGACCCGAGCGGTGCGACCGATCGCGTCACCGCTCCCGGCGAAGCGTCCGCGGTCGATGTCGTCACCAGCTATCGCCTGACGAAGAATATCGATGTCACCGCGGGCGTGCGGTACAAGGCCGACGACCGCTTCGAGCCGCTGACCGATTCGCGCCGCGACAGCCAGGCGGTCTATGTCGGGACGGCGTTCCGCTTCTGAGCCTGCATTGATATTGGGCCCGGAGCGGCCCCGAACCAAATCTCAACGCAGCCTTGAAGATCTCTTGGCCGCCTTTTCCTCCCACGCATCGATTGCCGCCCAGCCCGCGCCGATTCTACTCGCGCGGTTGAGCCGACGCGCGCGCGCCGTGGTCATGCCGCCGAGCGCGACCGGCTGGCCGCCCGACAGCCGCGCGAGCCGCAGCCACGCCGCGCGCCCCAGTGCGGCCGCGCCGGGATGCGAGCGCGTCGGATGGAGCGGCGAGACGAAGGCGGCGTGCGCTCCCGCGCGCCGCGCGCGCCGCGCCTCGTGCGCGTCATGGACGGGCAGGGTGAGGATCAGGCCGAGCGCGTGAGCCTGGCGCGCCCGATGCGCGTCGCGCTGGCGCAGATGAACGCCATCGGCGCCCCAGCGCCGCGCGATTGCGGGTGTTCCGGCCAGCAGCACGGTCAGGCCGCGCGTCCGGCCCAGGCGAATCAGCTGCCGCAGCAGCCGCCAGCGCGCGCGCGGCGGCAGGCGATCGTGGCGCAGCACGATCCCGCTTCCGGGCGGCAGCAGCGCCGCGAGCGCCAGCGGACCGGCCCGCGCCCGCTCGTCGCTGAACAGCCAGATGCCCGGAACTTTGGGCCGTAGAGGGTGGCGCGCGCGCATCGCGCTTTCTATAGGCGCGTCGCGAGCGCGCGCAACGCGCCGATGGGAATGAGACGATGAGCGACGCAGCAGACCGGCTGGCCGAGGTGCAGGGACATATCGCCGACGCGGCGCGGCGCGCGCAGCGTGGGGCGGGCGACATCTGCCTGATCGCGGTGTCAAAGACGCACGGCGCCGACGCCATCCGTCCGCTGATCGCCGCGGGCCAGCGCCATTTCGGCGAGAATCGCGTGCAGGAAGCCGCGGCGAAATGGCCTGCGCTGCGCGCCGAAACGCCCGGCGTCGTGCTCCACCTGATCGGCCAGCTGCAATCGAACAAGGCCGACGAAGCCGTGGCCCTGTTCGACGCGATCCATTCGGTCGATCGCTCCTCGCTCGTGCGGGCGCTGGGGAAGGCGTGCGAAAAGGCGGGGCGGCAACCGCAGCTGTTCGTCCAGGTCAATATCGGCGACGAGGCGCAGAAAGGCGGCTGTGCCGTCGCCGACCTCCCCGCGTTGCTCGCCGAAGCGAAGGATGCGGGGCTGGCGATAGCGGGCCTGATGGCGATCCCCCCCGCGACACAGGAACCCGCGCCCTTTTTCGCGCTGCTCGACGAACTTGCCGAGCGCCACGCCCTGCCGCTGCGTTCGATGGGGATGAGCGGCGATTATGAAACCGCGGTGATGCTGGGCGCGACGCACGTGCGCGTGGGCACCGCGCTGTTCGGCGCGCGCGGGTGATTCGCGGCAGCGGCGGGTGTGGACCGTTTGCGGATTTCTATTCCATCGTCATCCCGGCGAAGGCCGGGATCTCGCCGGTGCGGCAAACCGAGAGGGCGAGATCCCGGCCTTCGCCGGGATGACGGATGAGGGAAGGCCCGGAATCCATCCCAATGCCGCCCCACCGTCAATCGAACACCGACCACCCCGCGGCATAGGCGAAATGTTCGAGCGCCGCGGCGCCCGCGAGCGAGGTTCCCGCCTCGTTCAGCCCCGGTGACCATACCGCGATCGACCCCTGCCCCGGCGCGATGCACAGGATGCCGCCGCCGACGCCGCTCTTGCCGGGCAGGCCGACGCGAAAGGCGAATTCGCCCGAATTGTCATAATGACCGCACAGCATCATGATCGCGTTGATGCGCCGCGCGCGGTGCGCGTCGATCAGCTGCTCGCCGGTCCGCGGATCGCGCCCCGCCATCGCCAGGAACAGCCCGGCGCGCGCGAGCTGGCGGCACGACATGGCGATCGCGCATTGCCGGAAATAGACGCCGACGACGGTTTCGACCGGATGCCGAAGGTTGCCGAACGCATCCATGAAATGCGCGAGGCTGCGGTTGCGCGCGCCGGTTTCGGATTCGGACAAGGCGACATCGAGGTCGATCGCGACGCTTTCGTCGCCCGCCCGCGCGCGCATGAAATCGACGATCTCGTCCGCGACCGTATCGCCGTCGCGCCCGTCGATCAGCCGGTCGGTCGTCGCGATCGCCCCCGCGTTGATCAACGGATTGCGCGGGATGCCCGCCTCGCTTTCCAGCTGGACGATCGAATTGAACGCGCTGCCCGACGGCTCGCGCCCGACGCTGTCCCACAAGGCGCCGCCGATCCGGCGCAGCGCGAGCGCCAGCGTAAACACCTTCGACACCGACTGGATCGAAAAAGGCTCGTCGGCGTCGCCCGATGTGTGGACGCTGCCGTCGGGGAGCGCGAGCGCGAAACCCAGCCGGTTCGGATCGACCTTAGCCAGCGCCGGAATATAGTCGGCGACGCGGCCCTTGCCGAGCTGCGCTGCCGCCAGCGTCATCGCTTCGTCGATATGGCTGCGAAGATCATCGGTCATCGGCTTCGCTTAACAGGTTTGCGGCACAAAGCATGTATTTGCAGTTCTACGAAAATATTATATATATGAGAAATCAATTGAGCATCGGGAGACGAGACATGGTCGACCATCCACGTTCCAAGGGGCTTTCGAGCGCCGTCACCTATCGCGATCCCAAGGCGGCGTTCCGCTGGCTGGAGGTGGCCTTCGGGTTCGAGCCCGCGTTCGTGCTGCTCGACGAAGCGGGCAACCTCGCGCATTCGGAAATGAGCTTCGGCGATTCGGTGGTCATGGTCGGCAATGAATGGTCCGACGACCATCGCAGCCCCGTCAATCTCGGCGGCAAGAACACGCAGTCGGTCCATGTCCAGCTTGCGGCGGGCGACGACATCGACGCGCATTGCGAGCGCGCGCGCGGCGCCGGGGCCGAGATTGTCGCGGACCCCGAAACGCAATTCTATGGCGACCGCACCTATCGCGCCAAGGATCCGGAGGGGCATATCTGGACCTTTGGCGTGACGGTCGAGGTCAAGAGCGCGGCCGAATGGGACGCCGCGGGCGGCTTCACCACCAAGACGCGGCTCGACAATTGAGCGCGGCGCTCGACCGGACGCTCGGCGCGCTCGCCGACCCGGTGCGGCGGCGCGCGATCGAACTGCTGGGACAGCAACCACGCAGCGCGGGCGAACTCGCGCGCGAGCTTGGTCTTGCGCCGCCCGCGATGAGCCGCCACCTGAAGGCGCTGAAGGAGGGCGGGCTGGTTGAGGATGGCCACCCCGCCTTCGACGCACGCGTGCGCATCTATTCGCTGAAGGACGGCGCGACGGCGGAGCTCAGGCAATGGCTTGCCGAAACCGAGGCGCTGTGGACGCGCCAGCTCGCCGCGTTCAAGGCCCATGTCGAGGGGGACGCATGAGCGCCGCGGTGATCGTCGCGCTGCGCGTCGCGGCGACTCCGCAAGCGGCCTTCGCGGCCTTCACCCGCGACATCGGCATCTGGTGGCAAAGCCATCCGCTGTTCCAGCTCAGCCGGCGTGGCGACGGGACGCTGCGCTTCGATCCCGCGGGACCGGGTGGCCGCCTCGTCACGCGCTTCGACGATGGCCGCGAGTGGGAAATCGGCCCGGTGCGCCACTGGCTGCCCGGCGAGCGGCTGGCGTTCGGCTGGCGCCTGCCAAGCTTTCGCGAGGATCAGGCAACCGAGGTCGACGTCCGCTTCGAGGCGCTCGGCCCCGAAACGCGCGTGACGGTCGAACATCGCGGCTGGGACAGCATCCCGCAGAAGCATGTCGCGCGCCACGGCTTTGAACTGATGCTGTTCCAGCGGCGGCTGGGTGAGCATTGGCGCGGGTTGCTGAAAGCGATGGCGGCGCGGATGTGAGGACGATGGCGGGGATGGGGGGCTGCCTTTCCGCTTCGTAATGCCGATCGAATGACCGCTTCCGTTTGGAAAAGGGGAGATTCGCGCAGAGATCGCCGAGTAGATTCTTCACGCGGAGACGCGGAGACGCGGAGAGGTCGGATCGGGCCGACAGGCCCATTCTCCACTCCTGCCTCCCGACGTCTGGCGGCGTTTGAGAAAGAAAGCCGCTTCGCGGCGAGCGTTCCTCTCCGCGACTCCGCGCGCGAGCCTTTCACCGGGACTCTCTGCGATCTCTGCGCGAATCCTATTCAAACCCGCCTGCGCGGCCATGGCAACTACCGGCCGCTTCCGGCCACGCGCCACCCCGACCATCCCGAACTGCCGTCACCCGAAACGCTTGCCCCCTCGCGCTGCGGTCGCCACATCTGTGCCATGCGCCTTCCCACCCCCTTCGCCGACTGGTTCGCCGCGCGCGGGTGGCGGCTCAGGCGGCATCAGGCCGAAATGCTTGGCGCGGCGGCGCGCGGCGAGCACGCGCTGCTCGTCGCGCCGACCGGCGCGGGCAAGACGCTTGCGGGTTTCCTCCCCAGCCTCGTCGATCTCGCCGCGCATCCCTCCGACCGGCTGCACAGCCTCTATGTCTCGCCGCTCAAGGCGCTCGCGGCCGACGTCGAACGCAATCTTCTCGGCCCGATCGCCGACATGGGGCTGGCCATCAGCGTCGAAAGCCGCAGCGGCGATACCTCGTCCGACAAAAAGGCGCGCCAGCGCAGTCGGCCGCCGAACATCTTGCTGACCACCCCCGAATCGTTGTCGCTGCTGATCTCCTACCCCGACAGTTTCACGATGTTCGCCGACCTCAAGACGGTGGTGATCGACGAGATTCACGCTTTTGCGCCGGGCAAACGCGGCGACCTGCTGTCGCTCTCGCTGTCGCGGCTTCAGGCGATCGCCCCCGGCCTCCGCCGCGTCGGCCTGTCGGCGACGATCGCCGACCCCGACCTATATCGCGCCTGGCTCGCGCCCGATGCCGACGCGGACAAGGTCGCGCTGGTCGAGGGCGAGGCGGGCGCCGACCCCGACATTTCCATCCTGCTGCCCGAAGGCGCGGTGCCCTGGGCGGGGCATTCGGGGCGCTGGGCGGTGCATCAGGTGATGGCGGAGGTGGCGCGCAACCGCACGACGATCATCTTCTGCAACACGCGCGGCCTCGCCGAGCTGATCTTTCAGGAGCTGTGGAAGGTCAACGACTTCGGCCTGCCGATCGCGATCCACCACGGCAGCCTCGACATCGAGGCGCGCCAGCGCGCGGAGCAAGCGATGGCCGAAGGGCGGCTGCGCGCGCTCGTCGCGACCTCCAGCCTCGACCTCGGGCTCGACTGGGGCGACGTCGATTGCGTGATCCAGATGGGCGCGCCCAAGGGATCGTCGCGCCTGCTCCAGCGCATCGGCCGCGCCAACCATCGCCTCGACGAGCCGAGCCGCGCGCTGATCGTGCCGGGCAACCGCTTTGAATATCTCGAGGCGCGCGCGGCGCTCGATGCCGTGGCGGCCGGGGAGCGCGACGCCGACCGCTTCCGCCCCGGCGCGCTCGACGTGCTCGCGCAGCATGTGATGGCGCTCGCCTGCGCCGCACCGTTCCGCGAGGAGGCGCTGCTCGCCGAGATCCGCGGCGCCGCGCCCTATCAGTGGATCGACGCCGAAGTCTTTTCCCGCCTGCTCGGCTTTGTGCGCGACGGTGGCTATGCGCTCAAAAGCTATGATCGCTTCCGCCGCCTTGCGCCCGACGGGCACGGCGGCTGGCGCATTTCGCACCCGCGGCTCGCCGCGCAGCACCGGCTCAACGCGGGCATCATCGTCGATGCGCCGACGCTCGATGTGCGCTTCAGGAACGGCCGCCGCCTCGGCCGCGTAGAGGAATATTTTGCGAGCACGCTCGTCCCCGGCGACACCTTTGCCTTTGCGGGCTTGAGCCTCGAGGTCGAATCGATCCGCGACACCGACCTGATCGTCCGCGCGACGACGCGGCCCGCGCGCATTCCATCCTATATGGGCGCGCGCATGGCGCTTTCGACGCGGCTTGCCGACCGGGTGCGCGGCTTCCTTGCCGATCCCGCGAGCTGGTCGCGCTTTCCCGATGACGTGCGCTTCTGGCTGGAGATGCAGCAATTGCGGTCGGCGCTGCCGCGCGCAGGCGAACTGCTCGTCGAAAGCTTCCCGCACGAAGGGCTGCACTATCTCGTCACCTATCCCTTTGAAGGGTGGAATGCGCACCAGTCGCTCGGGATGCTCATCACCAAGCGGATGGACCGCGCGGGGATGCAGCCGATGGGCTTTGTCGCTTCCGACTATGCGCTGGCCATCTGGTCGCTCCAGCCGGTGACGCGCCCCGAAACGCTGTTCGACGCCGAAATCCTGTCGGACGAATTTGTCGAATGGGTCGAAAATTCGCATCTTTTGAAGCGCGCCTTTCGCGAGGTCGCGGTGATCGGCGGGCTGATCGAGCGCCAGCATCCCGGCAAGCGCAAGACGGGCAAGCAGGTCACTTTTTCGACCGACCTCATCTTCGATGTGCTCCGCAAATATGAACCCGACCATCTCCTGCTCGAAGCGGCGTGGGCCGACGCGCGCGAGCGGCTCACCGACGTCGCGCGGCTGGGCGATCTGCTCGACCGCGCGGCAGGAACGATGCGGCATGTCGGGCTCGATCGCATCAGCCCGCTCGCCATTCCCGTGCTCGTGCTCATCGGGCGCGAAAGCGTCGCGGCGTCCGACCTCGACGATGCGCTGCTCGGCGAGCTCGCCGACACGCTCGCCCGCACCGCGATGCGGGCGGATTGACGCGCCGGAGACGCCGGGCGTTTCGCTTGCCGACGACCGCGATGAGGCGTAGGCTGCGACAAAATATGGAAAGAGGATGCCAGCGATGACCCGTTCCGTCCGACGGCCCATCCTTGCGGCGCTGCTCGCCGCGGCCGCGCCGCTGCTGCTCAGCGCAACGCCTTCTCCCGCGACGCCGCCTTCTCCCGCGGCGACGCCCGGCCCGGCGGCCGAATCCGGCGCGCCGCCGGTCGGGGTCGTGCCTTTCATCGAACCCTTCGACCTCGACGCGACGCGGCGCATGGCGGTTCAGGTCATGATCGACGGCAAGGGCCCCTTTTCCTTTCTCGTCGACACCGGCGCCGAACGCACGGTGATCGCGCGCGAACTCGCCGACCGGCTGGGGCTTGTCGAGGGCGAAAAGTTGCGGATGGCGACGATCGGCGGATCGGCGACGGTGCCGAGCTATCATGTCGCGGCGCTCCAGATGACCAGGCTGCATCTGGCCAAGGTCAATGTCCCGGCGTTTCACGGCCGCCATATCGGCGCGGCGGGGCTGATCGGCGTCGATATGCTCGAGGAACGACGCGTGCTCATCGATTTCCGCGACGAGACGATGGAGATATTGGAAACGCGCAAGCGCGCGCGGCCCGTGATCCGCGACGATGACGCCATCGTCGTCACGGCGCGCAATTCGGCGGGGCGGCTGATCCTGTCCGACGCGCGGCTGAACGGCCGGCGCATCGACGTCATCGTCGACACCGGCGCCCAAACCAGCGTCGGCAACCTCGCTTTGCAACGGCTGGTGGCCGAAAAGCGCGCGAACCGGCTGCCCTTCCTGCCGACGACCCTCGCCGCGGTGACAGGTGAGGACGTGCAGGCGACGCGCACCGCGATCAAGCGCATCGTCATCAACGGCATGGACATCAACGATCTTCCCGTCAGCTTCGCCGACAGTCAGGCGTTCCGCGCGCTCGGGCTCGATGAGCGCCCGGCGTTGCTCCTCGGCATGGACAGCCTGTCGCTGTTCGACCGGATCGAGATCGACTTTCCGAACAAGCGCGTCGTCTTCGACCTGCCCGAACGCGCGCACCGCAACGCGGGGCAGCGCTTCGCGGCGAATGGGGGCGCGTTCGGGGGGTAGTCGCTTGCCGTGGCGTGGGGGCATTGCCATAGGAAGCGAATGTCCGCCGCCGCGCCCTTCGACTTTGCGGGCCAGCATTTTCAGATGCTGGCCGAAAACGCCTTGTTCTGGCCGCGCCACGGCGCGCTGATCGTCGCCGACCTGCACCTCGAAAAGGCGAGCTGGTATGCGGCCCGCGGCCAGCCGCTGCCACCCTATGACAGCCACGACACGCTCGACCGGCTCGCCGCGCTTGGCGCGCGCACCGGCGCGCGCGCGATCTGGTGCCTCGGCGACAGTTTCCACGACCGCGATGCCGCCGCGCGCATCGTCCCCGCCGTTGCCGACCGGCTCGCCCGACAGGCGCGATCGGTGGCGCTCGTCTGGATCGCGGGCAATCACGACGGGCTCAGCGCGGGCGCGTGGGGCGGCACGGTCGCCGACCAACTGCTGGTCGACGGCATCGTCTTTCGCCACCAGGCCGAACGGGGCGAGGGGCGGCCCGAAATATCGGGGCATTTCCATCCCAAATTGTGCAGCCATATCCGTGGCCGTCGCGTTGCGCGCGCCTGTTTCGTCGGCGACGAGCGGCGGCTGATCCTTCCAGCCTTTGGCAGTTTCGCGGGTGGATTGGCGGCGGATGACCCGGCCGTCGCCGCCAATTTCGGCGGCCCCTATCGGGCGATGCTCGTGGCAGGCGGGCGACGGCTCGATTTCCCCTGTCCCGGCCACGCGGCGGGTGACGCTACGGCACGCCCGGCTGCTGCTGCGCCTTAGGTCTTCAGGCTGGTTCCGGCCTGTGGCCAAAAAGCATCACCCCGGCAAAAACGACGCAAATGCTGGCGTTTCGCTGGAATGGCGGCGCAATTGGGTTATGTTCCCGCCGCAACAAAAATAATGAAATGTTGAGAGGAGTGCCCGAAATGAAATCATCTTCCCTTCATGCTGCCCGCTTGCTGCGCACGACGGCGATGGGCGTGTCGATCGCCATCGCGAGCGTCGCGGCACCCGCGCTGGCGCAGGACAGCGGCGCCGACACGGCGGCCGACACCGCGACCGAAGACAGCGGCGACGCGCCGATCGTCGTCACCGCGCAAGGCCGTTCGCAGCTTCTGTCCGACGTGCCCGTCGCCATCTCGGCGGTCAGCGCCGAAACGCTCCAGAACAGTGGCGCGAACGACATTCGCCAGCTCAATCAGGTGGCGCCGTCGCTGCTCGTTTCGTCGACCGGCTCGGAAGCCAATGGTTCGGCGCGTATCCGCGGCATCGGCACGGTCGGCGACAACCCCGGCCTCGAAAGCTCGGTCCCCGTCTTCATCGACGGCGTCTATCGCTCGCGTTCGGGCATCGGCCTCAACGAACTGGGCGAAATCGACCGCATCGAAGTGCAGCGCGGCCCGCAGGGCACGCTCGGCGGGCGCAACTCGTCGGCAGGTCTGATCAGCATCTATTCGAAAAAGCCCGATTTCCAGTTCGGCGCCACGGGTGAAGTCACCTATGGCAATTATGACTATTGGCGCCTCGGCGGCAGCGTCACCGGCCCGATCAGCGACACGCTCGCCGCGCGTATCGACGGCGTATGGGTCAAGCGCGACGGTTTCTATGACGACGCCGCAAACAATCGCGATGTCAACAATCGCGACCGCTATTTCCTGCGCGGGCAATTGCTGTTCGAACCGACGGATGCGCTGTCGATCCGGCTGATCGCCGACTATACCTATCGCGACGAAGAATGCTGTGCGGCGACCTATATCGACAGCAGCGTCAATCCGTACATCGGCAACCTCAACAATCCGGGCGTCCCGGCGTCGGCCACGACGAACAATATCGTGCGCGTGCTCGCCGATCTCGGGCAGGACCTGGGCGCCTTCAACCAGGGCTATGGCCGCGACATTTCGGTGACTCCCGGCCGCAGCTATGCCGGCAAGACAAAGGATTATGGCTTCTCGGGCCAGATCGACTATGATTTCGGTGGTGCGACGCTGACCTCGATTACCGCCTATCGCGAGTACCGGTCGAGCCAGGCGGGCGACGTCGATTATGGCACGGTCGATATCCTTTATCGCGCGCCCGATGCCGACGCCTATCGCCAGTTCCACACTTTCACGCAGGAACTGCGCCTTCAGGGCGAAGCCTTCGACGGCAAGCTCGACTGGCTCGTCGGCGGCTTCTACGCCAATGAAAAGCTGCGCGTGCGCGACAATCTCCGCTTCGGTGAGGATTATGGCAAGTTCGCGGCGTGCCGTCTCGTCACTGGGTCTACACTGGTGCCGTTCTACGACCCCAGCACCACCAACTGCATTAGCCCCACGGGACAATTCGCGCTGGGCAATAACCTGATCCCGACGCTGCCGACCGGCGTCGGTCCGCTGATCTTGGCTGGGGTGAACAACCTGGCGTCGATCAGCGACCGGGGCAGCATAAACGACGTCTATCGCCAGAACGGCGAGAATTGGGCGTTGTTTACGCACAATATCTTTCACATCACCGACAAGCTCGATTTCACCTTCGGCGTCCGGTACACCAACGATAAGAAGAAGTTTTCGGCGACCTTCACCAACGACAATACTGCTTGCGTCGCCAATCAGGCATTGTTTGAGCCGTTGCTCAGCGGCCCGCTCGCAGCCACCGCCGCGGGCATATTGGGCCTGAGTTGTCAGGGCAACTCAACCTCCGAACTGAACGGCGTGTCGATTCGCGACAAAAGGAGCGAGGACGAATGGACCGGCACCGCGATCCTGTCTTACAAGCCGGTCGACGACCTGATGCTCTACGCTAGCTATTCGCGCGGCTATAAGGCGGGCGGTTTCAACCTCGACCGCTCGGCGCTGAAGCCGCCGGTGATTCTGGCCGGAGCGGATTCCAGTTCCAGCTTTGCTGCCGTCGGCGGCGCGCAAGCACTGGTCGGCAATCTGCAGTTCGACCCCGAAACGGTCGACAGCTATGAAATCGGCGCCAAATATGCGACCGGCCCGTTCGGCCTTGGCCTGACCTTCTTCCGGTCGGACTTCTCGAGCTTCCAGCTCAACACATTCAACGGCTCCGTCTTCCTTGTCCAGAACATCAACGGCTGCGACAGCGACTTGGCCGGCGGCGACCGCGACCAGAGCAAGTTTCTCGGTGCGCCCAACTACAACAGCGCAGCGGCGACCACCGGCGCCTGTCCCGCCGGCGACGTCAGCCACGGCGTGCGGTCGCAGGGCTTCGAACTCGAAGCCTCGCTCGTTCCGGCGCGGGACTTCCGCATGACCGCAGGCCTGACCTATGCAAAGACCAAATATCGCGGCCAGTTGGTAGGTAATGATTCGGGCGCGCCGCTCGATCAGGCGCTGCGCCTGTTGCCGGGCAACAATCTGTCGAACGCGCCCGAACTGGTCGCCACCGGCAGCGTCGCCTGGACCCCCGACATCGGCAGCAGCGGGCTGACCGGCCTCGTCTATGTCGATGGCCGCATGACCAGCGATTATAACACCGGGTCGGACCTGTTCCCGCAAAAGGGACAGGACGGCTATGCGATCTTCAACGCGCGCATCGGCATTCGCGGCCCCGACGAGACATGGGGCATCGAGTTCTGGGGGCAGAATATCTTTAACAAACAATATGCTCAGGTCGCGTTCAACTCGCCGTTCCAGGAAGGCGCGACGTCGACCGGCACCGCCTTCGCCGACCCGCAATATCCGGGCGGGCGTCAACTCTTCTCGCAGTTCCTCGCCGAACCGCGCACCTATGGCGTGACGTTGCGCGGCAAATTCTGAACCGCGCCGACAGCGTGAGATGGGGGGCGGGGCCGATGGTCCCGCCCCTTTTTCTTGCCGGGCGAAGTCAAGCTGTCACCTTTGACAGCTGTGGCACAAAAGCCGCGCGTTTCGGGAAATGACGTTACGGCACCTTGCCGATGCTGGCGACCTCGCCCGGCGCCATGATAGCCTCCCCGCCAAACAATATGGAAGAGAGGAGGGCCTGAACATGACGCTTCATTCCTATCGCGCTGCTTCGATGCTGCGCGCCGGCGCCGCCGCATTGCCGCTCGCCGCGATGCTCGCCGCCGCGCCGGCGATGGCGCAGGAGGGCGGCGGCGCCGAAGCCGACGACAGCACGATCATTGTCACCGCGACGCGGCGCAGCGAAGCGCTGTCCGACGTGCCCATCGCGGTGTCGGCGGTCACGGGCGACACGCTCGAAAAGACGGGCGCGACCGACGTGCGCGCGCTCGGGCAGGTCGCGCCCTCGCTGCTCGTGTCGGGCGCGACGAGCGAGGTCAATTTCACCGCGCGCATCCGCGGCATCGGCACGGTCGGCGAGAATCCGGGCCTCGAATCCTCGGTCGGGCTGTTCATCGACGGCGTCTATCGCAGCCGGACAGGGGTGGGCCTGTCCGAGCTTGGCGACATCGAGCGCGTCGAGGTGCTGCGCGGGCCGCAGGGCACCTTGTTCGGCCGCAACTCGACCGCGGGGCTGATCAATATCGTCACCAAAGGACCCGAGCTTGGCGCCTTTTCGGGCAAGGGATCGCTATCCTACGGCAATTATGATTATTGGCGCGTCGACGGGATGGTCAACGCTCCGCTCGGCGAAAAGGCCGCGGTGCGCGTTGATGGCGTGTGGCAGCGGCGCGACGGCTTCATCGACAATGTCACGCCGGGTGAGGACGACATCAACGACCGCGACCGCTGGCTCGCGAAGGCGCAGCTGCTGCTCGAACCCGCCGAAAATGTCACGCTGCGTCTGATCGCCGATTATTCGGAGCGCGACGAAAATTGCTGCGGCGGCGTGCTGCTGAACCCGGTGCGCAGCCTGACGCGCGGCCCCGACGGCTTTCCGGTGGCGTCGCCGAACACGCTGTTGCCGCTGCTTCAGCTGCTCGGCGCCAATCACCAGGTTCCGCCCGCCGGAACGAGTTTCATTCGCCAACAGGCAACGACGCCCGGTGTTTCCTATCGTTCGGACACAAAGGACTGGGGCGTGTCGGGTGAGCTCAACTGGGACTTCGGCGGCGCGACGCTGACCTCGATCACCGCCTATCGCGATTACAGAAATGCGCAGGGACAGGATTCCGATTTCAGTGCGCTCGACATATTGCGGCGCACCGACCTCGACCGCCGCTTCCGCCTGTTCACGCAGGAACTGCGCCTGCAGGGCGAGGCGCTGGACGGACGGCTCGACTGGCTTGTCGGCGGCTATTACGCCAATGAGAAGCTCGATGTCGACGACGACATCGTCTATGGCGCCGATTATCAGCGCTATGCCAATTGCCTCGCCGCGGCGGCGCTCGCACCGACCTTCCTCAACCCGGCCTCGCCGACCTGTTCTAACCTGCCCGCGACAAGCTTCCCCGGCTTTCAGGGTATCGCCGCGCTGCTCGGCGCCGCGCCGCTGAACGGTACGGGCAACAATGGTTCGACCTTCGCGCAGCGCAGCACCAACTATGCGCTGTTCACGCACAACAGCTTCGACATTGTCGAGGATGCGCTGACGCTCACCATCGGCGCGCGCTACACGCACGAGAAAAAGACGCTCGCGGGCGACGCCAGTTTCACCAACAGCTTATGCCCCGCGATCGTCAATTCGTCGCTTCAGGCGCTGGCGAGCCTCGCCTGCGTCATCAACGGCACCGCGCCCGATATCGTGCGCGGCGCCGAAGGCACGAAGTTCAGCGAGGGGCAGTGGACGGGCACCGCTGTGCTCAGCTGGAAACCCGCGCCCGAATGGCTGGTCTATGGCTCGGCGTCAAAGGGGTACAAGGCGGGCGGATTCAACCTCGACTATTCGGCGCTCGACCGGCCGTGCAGCACCACCGCGGGTTCGGCGGCGCAGAACGCCGCCTGCGCCGCGCTGCTCGCGCGCCCGGCGAACACGCCCGGCAATGCGCGGCCGGAGGCGAGCGACCTGCAATTCGCGAGCGAAAAGGTCGACGCCTATGAGCTGGGGGTCAAATGGGACGGCCCGGGCATCGACGTCAATCTGGCGGCCTTCTACCAGGAATATAGCAATTACCAGCTCAACACCTTCAACGGCGTCAACTTCGAGGTCACGAACATTCAGGCGTGCAAGGACGACCTTGGGACGGGGCCGATCGACAACAGCGCCGCGACCGGCGCCTGCGCATCCGACCGGCTGAAACCCGGCGTCGTTTCAAAGGGGATCGAGATCGAGGCCTTCCTGCGCCCCGCGCGCTATCTGTCGGTCAATATGGGCCTTACCTATGTCGACACTCTCTATCGCCGCAACCTCGTCGGCACGGGCGGGCGGCCGCTGTCGCCGGTGCTGTTCCAGCTGCCGGGGCGCGGCGTGTCGAACGCCGCCAACTATGTCGCGACCGCGGGGATCAGCTGGACGCCGCCGATCGGATCGTCGGGGATGAGCGCGCTCGTCTATCTCGACACGCGCCTGCAAAGCGACACCAACACCGGTTCCGACCTCGACGTCGAAAAGATCCAGGACGGCTTTGCGGTCTTCAACGGCCGGATCGGCCTTTACGGCCGTGATCGCCGCTGGGGCATCGAGCTGTGGGGGCAGAATCTCTTCAACAGGCGATATTATCAGATCGGCGCCGACATGCCGCTTCAGGGATCGGGGTCGTTCCGCACCGTCGCCGCCCCCGCCTCGCTCGGCTTTCCGGCGACCGCGAACCAGCTCTTCGTCGGTTTCCCCGGCGAACCGCGCACCTGGGGCGTGACCTTGCGCGGCCAGTTCTGACCACCGCCCGTCCTCCTCGCGCACGGGGAGGGCCAAGGGGGGCCTGCCGCGGCCGGGCACTGTCGCGGCAGGCTCTTTTGTGCCGCGACCCGGCGGATGGCGCAAAATCTTGGGTCCATCGCCCGCAAGGCCGCCCGGAGGCGAGATCGAAGCCATTTCGGCGTCCCTCCGGGATTTGCCCGATTTGCCCATGGCGTCGTCGAAAAGTCTTGAAATATCGACATATTCCCGCGCCTTTTCTCCTCGCCCCGAGCAAAATCGCTTCAAACCTCGAACGGCCAATTTATGGGTTTACGGCCTAAGCAATTGCATATCGCGACGGGAAGGCTTAACCGGCGGCGCATCGACCGTTTAGAGTCAGGACAGGGCTGATATGGCTGGCAATGAACCGGGCGCGCGGCCGCGCTCCCCCCACCTGCAAGTGTATAAATGGACCCCCGCGATGGCGGTCTCCATTTTCCACCGCGTCAGCGGCGACGGGCTGGCGATCGTCGGCGCCTGCCTGTTTCTCTGGTGGCTCGGCGCGCTCGCCGCGGGGCCCGATGCCTATGCGGCCTTCATCGCCTGCGTCTGGCACGATCCCGACGCCGGGACATTTCATCGGGTGACCAATATCCTCGGCAAGATCGTGCTGATCGGCCTCACCTGGGCTTTCTTCCAGCATCTCTTCTCGGGCCTGCGCCATTTCGTGCTCGATGCGGGGGCGGGATATGAGCTCAAGACGAACAGGCTCTGGTCGACGCTCGTTTTCGTCGGCGCGCTGACCGCGACCGCCGCGACCTGGCTCTATATCCTGCAGGGGACGTTCAATGGGTAATGGCACGCGCCTCGGCCGCGTGCGCGGGCTCGGCTCGTCGCACCACGGATCACATCACTGGCTGCAACAGCGGCTGACCGCGCTCGGCAATATCCTGCTTGTCGGCTTTCTCTTCGTCTCCTTCCTGCGCCTGCCGATGACCGATCATGGCGCGGTGCTGCGCTGGGCGTCGAACCCGTCGGTGGCGCTCGCGCTCATCCTGATGCTGGTCAGTGTCTTCTGGCACCTGCGGCTGGGGCTTCAGGTGATGATCGAGGATTATGTCCATGGCGAAGCGACGCGGCTGCTCGCGCTCGTCATCCTCAATTTCTATGCGATCGGCGGCGCCGCCTATGGCATTTTCGCGATCGTGCGCATTGCGCTGGCGCCCGCGGCGCTCGGCCCCGGGGGCATGTAAGATGACCGAAGCCTACAAGATCATCGACCATATCTATGACACCGTCGTCGTCGGCGCCGGCGGCTCCGGCCTGCGCGCGACGATGGGCAGCGCAGAGGCCGGCCTCAAAACCGCCTGCATCACCAAGGTGTTCCCGACGCGCAGCCACACCGTCGCGGCGCAGGGCGGCATCGCCGCCAGCCTCGGCAATAATTCGCCCGACCATTGGCAATGGCATATGTACGACACGGTCAAGGGCTCCGACTGGCTCGGCGACCAGGACGCGATCGAATATATGGTGCGCGAGGCGCCCGCCGCGGTCTATGAACTCGAACATGCGGGCGTGCCGTTCAGCCGCAACGCCGACGGCACCATCTATCAGCGCCCGTTCGGCGGCCATATGCAGAATATGGGCGAAGGCCCGCCGGTGCAGCGCACCTGCGCCGCGGCCGACCGCACCGGCCATGCGATGCTCCACGCGCTCTATCAGCAGTCGCTGAAATATGACGCGGACTTCTTCATCGAATATTTCGCGCTCGACCTCATCATGGAAAATGGTGCGTGCCGCGGCGTGATCGCGCTGTGCATGGAGGATGGCAGCATCCACCGCTTCCGGTCGCAGGCCGTCGTGCTCGCGACGGGCGGCTATGGTCGCTGCTATTTCACCGCCACTTCGGCGCACACCTGCACCGGTGACGGCGGCGGCATGGTGCTGCGCGCGGGCCTGCCCTTGCAGGACATGGAGTTTGTTCAGTTCCACCCGACCGGCATTTACGGCGCGGGTGTGCTGATTACCGAGGGCGCGCGCGGCGAGGGCGGTTACCTCACCAATTCGGAAGGCGAGCGCTTCATGGAACGCTACGCCCCCTCGGCGAAGGATCTGGCGTCGCGCGACGTCGTCTCGCGCTCGATGGCGCTCGAAATCCGCGAGGGCCGGGGCGTCGGCCCGCACGCCGATCATATCTATCTGCACCTCGACCATATCGACCCCGCGGTGCTCGCCGAGCGCCTTCCCGGCATCACCGAAAGCGGCAAGATTTTCGCCGGCGTCGATCTCACGCGCCAGCCGCTCCCCGTCGTGCCGACGGTCCATTACAATATGGGCGGCATTCCCTGTAACTATCACGGCGAAGTCGTCACGCTCGGCAAGGACGGTCCCGACACCGTCGTTCCCGGCCTCTTCGCGGTCGGCGAGGCGGCGTGCGTGTCGGTTCACGGCGCGAACCGCCTCGGCTCGAACAGCCTGATCGACCTCGTCGTCTTCGGCCGCGCGACCGGGCATCGCCTCAAGGAACTGCTCACCCCCGGCGCCGCGCAGCAGCCGCTGCCGAAGGACAGCGCCGATCTCGCGCTCGCGCGGCTGGACCATTTCCGCCATGCCAATGGTGGCTCGCCGACCGCCGAGGTGCGCACCGAGATGCAGCGCGCCATGTCGGCGCACGCGGCGGTGTTCCGCACCGACGAACTGATGGCCGAGGGCAAGGAAAAGCTCGCCAAGACCTATGCGCGGATGCAGGACATCCACGTCAGCGACCGCAGCCTCATCTGGAACACCGATCTGGTCGAAACGCTGGAGCTCGACAATCTGATCGCGCAGGCGACGGTGACGATGCACTCGGCGTTCAACCGCAAGGAAAGCCGCGGCGCCCACGCGCACGAGGACTTCCCGAACCGCGACGACGCCAACTGGATGAAGCACACGGTTGCCTGGTTCGACGGCTGGGGCGGCAAGGGCGGCGGCGTCCGCCTCGATTACCGCCCGGTCCACGAATATACGCTCACCGACGACGCCGAATATATCAAGCCGAAGGCGCGGGTTTATTGAGCCGGGTGGCCGGGCGCGATAGAGACAGCGAGAGCGGTCTAACCTCGCGTCTTCATAGGCGTCTTCAACCCTTAAGGTGCCGCATCGCATCCCGCCGTTCGTGCAACAAGCGGAGCACATCGACCCGTTCGTCGTCGATCAGATAGAAGATCAGATGATGCCCGCTACGGGCTCGTCTTAAGCCCGGGAAAACATCCGCTTCTTCCCGGTGGCGTAATCCGTTTGTCGCAAGTCCTTCGATCGCCTTGCGGAGATCGCTGACATAATGGCGCGCTTGCTCCGCGCCCCATTGTTCGATGGTGTAATCAGCGACGTCTTCAATGTCGGCTTCCGCTTCGGGGCGGACAGCCACGCTACGCATCGCTTTCGGGACCGAACTTCCGTTCCATGAAGGCGTCCCAGTCAAATGGACGCGCCGGGCCGCTGTCGATGCCCTTCTTTATCTCGCGGCGCAGCGCTTCGACGCGATCATCATAGGCAATATAGCGTCGCATCGCTTCGCGCACGACTTCGCTGGTCGTCGCGAACTCGCCCGATTCGACCTTGCGGCGCGCAAATTCGATGAAGGGTTCGCCCAGGGCGACCGAAGTGTTCTTGACAGCCATGCTGGCGGATATACCAAATATTGGTAATGCCGTCCAGATACCGTCAATCCCCGATCAGGCTGCGCACCGGATTGATATCGGAAAAGGGCACATCGACGTCCTGGCCCATGATCCACAGTTTCTGGCACGCGATCGCAAAGAATATCAGCGCGATCGTCCAGACGATGAAGGTCTTGCGCGCGATCCAGCGTCGTTCGGCCTCTTCGGCGGCAGCGCGCGCCTTATAGTCGATCCCGAGCTCGCCCTCGAACTCGGCGACCAGCTGCGCGCGGCGGGTTCGCGAGATATTGGCGATGCTCGCATCTCCTTGTGCGCGTGTCGATCGGCGTTTCGCCATGATCCACCTTGGTCCAGCTAGTCCTGCTGCCGGATATAGCGCCGATGCCCTGCCAATTGGTTAACCCGCGACAGGTCCATCGCGCGCTATGCGGCCGACGCGCTATGTCAGATGGTGACGACCAGCTTGCCGACCGCGCTGCGATCGCCGAGCCTGGCGATCGCCTTGCCGCCGTCTTCGAGGGCATAGCTGCCGGTGACGCGCGGCCTGATCTTGCCTTGCTCCCACAGCTGGAACAGCCGCGCGATATTGGCGCGGTTGCGCGCGGGTTCGCGCGCAACGAACGCGCCCCAGAAGACGCCCGCGACGTCGCAGCTCTTGAGCAGTGTCAAATTGAGCGGCAGGCGCGGGATGCCGGCGGGGAAACCGACGACCAGATAGCGGCCTTCCCATGCGATCGCGCGTAGCGCGGGCTCGGCATAGTCGCCGCCGACGGCGTCATAGATGAGGTTCGCGCCGCCCGGGCCGACGGCTTCCTTGAATCGATTCGCCAGCGCTTTCGACTGGTCCTTGTCGAACGGCTGGCGGCCATAGATCACGACCTCGTCGGCGCCCGCGTCGCGCGCGACCTGCGCCTTTTCCTCGCTCGACACGCCCGCGACGACGCGCGCGCCGAAAGCCTTGCCCAGCTCGACCGCGGCGATGCCGACCCCGCCCGACGCGCCGAGCACGAGCAATGTGTCGCCTTCCTCGATATGACCGCGATCGACGAGCGCGTGGATGCTGGTGCCATAAGTCATCAGCAAGGAGGCGCCTTCGGCGAAGTCGTGGGTGGCGGGCAGGTGATAGACATTATGCACCGAAACCGCGACCGCCTCGGCCATCCCGCCGTTGCCGCACCCCGCGATCACCCGGTCGCCGACCTTGAACTCGGTGACGCCCTCGCCCACTTCGGCGACCAGCCCCGCAACCTCGCCGCCCGGCGCAAAGGGGCGTTCGGGTTTGAACTGATATTTGTCCTCGATGATGAGCGTGTCGGGAAAGTTGACCGCGCAGGCCTTCACGTCGATCACGATCTGCCCCTTGCCCGCATTCGGGCGCGGCAGCTCGCCAAGGACCAGCGTTTCGGGGCCGCCGGTTGCGGTCGACAAGAGCGCCTTCATCATCTTCTCCTCTTCTTCTTCGTGGCGGCACCGGCCCGCTCCCCCACGACTGCAAACTATGGGAGGTCGGGTGGGGGAGCGGGCCGGTGCGGTTAGCTCATAAGCGCGGCCGGGCGCATCCACGGACGCGCGGCATCAAGTCGCTGTTCATAGGCGGTGATTGCGGCGTCGCTCTTTTCGGTCAGCGAAATCTCGTCGAGCCCTTCCATCAGGCACATCTTGCGGAACGGGTCGATCTCGAAGGCGAAGCGATCCTGAAACGGCGTCGTCACCGTCTGATGCTCAAGATCGACGCGAATCGGATCGGTGGTCGCCACCTCCATCAGCCGGTCGATCGCCGCCTGCGGCAGCACGACCGGCAAAATGCCGTTCTTCACCGCATTGCCCGAAAAAATGTCCGAATAACTTGGCGCGATCACGACGCGGATGCCAAGGTCGCCGAGCGCCCAGGCGGCATGTTCGCGGCTCGACCCGCACCCGAAATTGTCGCCCGCGATCAGGATCGGCGCTTGCCTGTATTCGGGTCGGTCGAACAGATTGTCGGGGTCGGCGCGCAGGCTCTCGAACGCGCCGCGTCCCATGCCTTCGCGCGTCGTGGTCTTCAGCCAGTGCGCGGGGATGATGACGTCGGTGTCGATATTTTTGAGGCCCAGCGGAATGGCGCGGCCCTCTACCTGATGGAGCGGGGTCATGTCATTCGGCCGCCTTCGGAAAGGCCGGCAGCTTGGCGAGGTCGCGCGGCTCGTGCTGAATGATCACCGTGGCGCCCAGATTTTTCGCCAGCGCCTTGAAACGGTCGAACGAGGCGAGCGTCTGGGCGCGGTCGGTGTTGAACTCCGGGACGCCGTTGCTGTCGTAATTTTCCTGAAAATGCGCCTGGTCGCCGCTGAGCAGCACCGAACCCATGTTCGCGAGCCGCACCAGCAGCACATGGTGTCCCGGCGTATGCCCCGGCATGTCGAGCATCACGACGCGGCCGTCGCCGAAAATATCCTTGTCGCGCGTCACCGGCTCGACCGTTCCGCCTCCGCCGATCCAGCGTGCAAAGGGTTTCGGGTCGAGAAAGGCGGGCGGCTCGCTCTGCGTCAGCAGATCCCAGTCGCGCTTGCCGATATAAAGCTTGGCCGCCGGAAAATCGGGCAGCTGTCCGATATGATCGAAGTGGAAATGGCTGACGCCGACGACGTCGACGTCATCGGGCTTGATATCCAGCTCGGCGAGTTGCTCGACCAGGCTTTTGCGCACCGTGGCCGACATGTCGCCGTCGGTGCTGAACGCCGCGTCTTTCAGCGCCGTCGGCAGGCCGAGATCCCAGAGCATCAGCTGGTCGCCATGGCGGATCAGATAACAACCGACCGTCAGATCGCGGCTTTGCCCCGGATAGGCCGCCGTATCCGAAAAGGCGTTGAGCCGGTTGACGCGCACCGTTCCGCAATCGAGCCGGGTCAGGCTCAGCGTCGCGCTCGCGGGCTTCTCCTGCGCCAGCGCGGGGGCGGCGAGCGCCAGCGCCGCCGCGATCGTCATAATGGCTTTCCCGATCATGCCTTGGCTCCCATTGTTTCGGTTCATCCCATCAACTCGCGCACATCGGTCAGCCTGCCCGTCACCGCCGCCGCCGCCGCCATCGCCGGGCTGACAAGGTGCGTGCGCGCCCCCGGTCCCTGTCGGCCGACGAAATTGCGGTTGCTGGTCGATGCGCAGCGCTCGCCCGCGGGCACCTTGTCGGGGTTCATCGCGAGGCAGGCCGAACAACCGGGCTCACGCCATTCCAATCCCGCGTCGATGAAGATGCGGTCAAGCCCCTCGGCCTCGGCCTGGGCTTTCACCAGGCCCGATCCGGGGACGACGATCGCCCATTTGACATTCGCTGCCTTCTTGCGGCCTTTCAGCACCGCGGCGGCGGCGCGCATGTCCTCGATCCGGCTGTTGGTGCAACTGCCGATGAAGATATTTTCGACCGCGACATCCTGCATCCGCGTGCCGGGTTCCAGCCCCATATAAGCGAGGCTCTTGGCGGCGGCCGCCTGTTTCGACGGGTCGGCGAAGCTTGCGGGATCGGGGACGGTGCCGGTGATCGGCACGACATCCTCGGGGCTGGTGCCCCACGTCACGCTCGGCGCGATGTCGGCCGCGTCGATGACCACCACCTTGTCGTACGTCGCGCCGGGGTCGGTGGCCAAACTTTGCCAATAGGCGACGGCCGCATCCCAGTCGGCGCCGCTGGGGGCGTAGGGGCGGCCCTTGAGGTAAGCGAAGGTCGTTTCGTCGGGCGCGATCAGCCCGGCGCGCGCGCCGCCCTCGATCGCCATGTTGCTCACCGTCAGCCGCCCCTCGATCGACAGCGCGCGGATCGCGCTGCCGGTATATTCGATGACATGGCCCGTGCCGCCCGCGGCGCCTATGGCGCCGGTGATGTGGAGGATGATGTCCTTCGCGCTGACGCCGGGGCCGACATTGCCCTCGACGCGCACTTCCATCGTCTTCGACGGTTGCAGCAGCAAGGTCTGCGTCGCCAGCACATGTTCGACCTCGCTCGTCCCGATGCCGAAGGCCAGCGCGCCGATGCCGCCGTGGCACGCGGTATGGCTGTCGCCGCAAACGATGGTCGCGCCGGGCAGCGAGAACCCCTGTTCGGGGCCGACGACATGGACGATGCCCTGCTCGGGCGCGACCGCGTCGATATAGCGGATGCCATATTCGGGCGCATTCCTTTCCAATGCCGCCAATTGCGCCGCGCTTTCGGGGTCGGCGACGGGCAGGCGGTTGCCCGCCGCATCCTTGCGCGGCGTCGTCGGGACATTATGGTCGGGGACCGCGAGCGTCAGGTCGGGGCGGCGCACCGTGCGCCCGCTCGCGCGAAGCCCGGCGAAGGCCTGCGGGCTGGTGACTTCATGGACGAGGTGTCGGTCGATGAAGATCAGGGCAGTTCCGTCGGAGCGCTGTTCGACGACATGCGCGTCCCAGATTTTCTCATAAAGCGTGCGGGGCCGAGTCATGCGGCTCACTTACGCCGCCTGCATAACTTTGCAAGCGAGTGGCGAAGAAAAACGCAATTTTCGGTCGCGGTGCGACGACCGCTTCATTCTCAAGCGGCGCAAATGTCCGTGTGTCGCGAGACCGATCAGGGCGTTTCATTGCCTCCGTTGGGCAGCGAATGATTATAGCATACCGCTTTCGGATTGTTTCTGAACGGGGCGGACAAATAGATCGCCTGCCAGGTGCCGTCGGCCGCACCGGCGCAAGAGGCGATCCAGATATCGACCGGCGTGTCGGTGAAGACGCGAATGCCATTGTCTGTAACAATCTCGGAATTGCCGGGGACATACCACCCGAAACCGAAATGAAGTTCCTGGATGGGTTGAAACGGCAGCGGCGGGACGCGGCGTGGGCTCGGTTGCATCCGCGCGCCGGGGGTCTGGAGGCCGGGCCAGAAAAGATGCCCGCTCCCCGCCTCGATCCGCACCCACTGACCGGTCGCGCATTTGTTGGACAGCACCCAGTCGCCGACCCAAATGGTCGGCAGCGGATTCGCCTCAGCGGGCTTGCGGATGTTGCGGATGGTGGGCGTGACGCAACCGGTGCCATAAACGCCCGCCAGCCTCAGGGGCATCGCCGGTGGCGTCGGCTTCGGCGCGCCGGGGTATTCGGCCTTGCACTCGGGGCAGCCAGCCAGGCCGCTGTTGCGGGTTGCCGTTGCCGTTCGGGTAAAGCGCTCATTGTCGTCGCGGTCCATATGCGGTTTGTTCCGCTGGAGATAGTCCAGGAAATAGGTTCCGAAAAAAATGTTATACTGATGAATCTGCTGCGCATCCCATGCGGCGTTGACCGGGTAACGGGCCCGAAAGGCGCTGATCTCAGCGTTGATCGCGGTGGCCCATGCAATGCGGTCCTCGTCGGACAGCCGCGTTGTGGATGGCGCGGAGGCCGGTACCGATACCTGCGGGGCCGCAGCAGGGGCGGTCGGTGACGCGCTTTGCGACGGGGCGGCTCCTGCCAGAATGTTTCGGCCGGCGCGCATGAAGCACATCCCCAATTCCAGCAATTCGGGATCATGTACGCCGTCCTGATTGTAGAGCGTTTTAACTTCATAGTTCAGGCTGGTCGCGTCGCCGTGGCGCGCCTGGGTCAAGGCCGTCGTCGCGCTCAAGAGCAATTTTGCGACGCTGGTGACCGGTCGGCCGCCATCGCGTCCCGACCGGAACCGGGCGTCGACGAGGGGCTGGCATTGCCGTAACATCTCCACCCGATCGGCCCGCGTTTCCGGATGCGCCTGCATCCCGCCGACCGCTTCGATCTGCAACACCCGGGACGCATTCGCGCCCAGCGCCGGTGGCGATGCCACCTGCGGCGGCGACGCGCGGCCGACCAGCCGCCGGGCCTCGCTCAGAAAGCAGGCGATCAACGCAGGTTCGGACCTATAGGCCGATTCGCGCTTCGCATCGTTGGAATAGAATGAAATGCGCTCCTGCAACGTCGCCAGAGCCGATGCGTTCGACCGCGCCTCGGCAAGCTGACGTACGGCTTCGGCCAGCACATCGGCCGCCCCCCTGACGAGATTGGCTTCGCCCATCTGCGCTATGCGGGCGCTGCTCAGATAATCGCCCAGCTGGGCTTCGCATTGGCGAAGCATGGCGGTCCGATCGAGCCGCGAACTCGGCCCGATCTCAATCCGGTTCTCCCCAAACCCCAGTCGGCCCTCTTGCGACAGGACCGCTGCTGCACGAGGGGAAAGTTGCTGCGCGCCGACCGTTGCCGGGAGTAGTAGCACCCATGACGCAAGGAGCATGGTGAACCGGAAATGTCGCATAAACGCGTCCCCCCGGACCGATTTCGGCTCGATGTACAGAAAAGTCAATCTGACGGCAGGAGTGTGGCGGTCCGGCGTCCCTGACGGTATAAGCGCCACATGAACATCGCCTCCATTCTCTCGATTGTCGCGGCCACCGTCGTGGCGATGGAGGGCGTCGCCTGGGCGAGCCACAAATATATCATGCACGGCTTTGGCTGGGCGTGGCACCGCGATCACCACGAACCGCACGATAAGCGGCTCGAAAAGAACGACCGCTTTGCGCTGTTCGGCGCGGCGATGAGCATCTCGGCCTTCGCGGTCGGCAGCCCGATGATCATGGGCGCCGCGGCGTGGGAGCCGGGAACGTGGATAGGACTCGGCATCCTGCTTTATGGCATCATCTACACGCTCGTGCACGACGGGCTTGTCCACCAGCGCTATTTTCGCTGGGTGCCGCGGCGCGGCTACGCCAAGCGGCTCGTGCAGGCGCACAAGCTCCACCATGCGACGATCGGCAAGGAGGGCGGCGTCAGCTTCGGCTTCGTGTTCGCGCGCGATCCGGCGAAATTGAAGGCCGAATTGAAAGCGCAGCGCGAGGCCGGGATTGCGGTGGTGCGCGAGGCTTTGGCGGATTAATCCGCGTCATTGCGAGGAGCCGAAGGCGACGCGGCAATCTCCAGCTGTCGTTCTGGCGCAGCGCGCATAGCAGGAGATTGCTTCGCTTCGCTCGCAATGACGGCGTTTGTTCGGCCTAAGCCGCGCGATAATCCGCGGTAATCACCCCCGCCGCCGCCAGCTCCGCCTCATGGCTTTCCTCGCGCCATTGCTCGGCGAGCGCCTGCCGCTCCCACTCCAGCATCGCTGGATGCGCCAGCACATGATCGACCCAAGCCCGTCCGGCGCCGACGTCCAGGCCATAGGTGCGGATACGAAAAGCCACGGGCGCAAAGAAGGCATCGACCGCGGTGAAGTCGGCCCCCGCGAGCCACGGCCCGCCGAACCGCGCCAGCCCGTCCTCGAACAGTTCGCGGACGCGCGCGACGTTGGCGCGCAGGGCATCGGACATCGGCTTCGGGGTTATGCGCACCCCGACGTTCATCGGGCAATCATTGCGCAGCGCGGCGAAGCCGCCGTGCATCTCGCACGCCGCGCAGGCCGCCCATGCGCGCGCGTCGGGATCGGTCGGCCACACGCCCTCGTGCCGGTCGGCGAGATAGAGGACAATGCCCAGCGAATCGTGGATCGTCCGCCCCTCGTGAAGCAGCACGGGCACTTGCCCGGTCGGCGAAAAACGACGGAACTCGTCATAATTGCTCGGCTTGGTGAAGGGTTCGATGCGGTCGCGAAACGCGATGCCCAGCCCCTTCATCAATATCCAGGGGCGCAGCGACCAGCTCGAATAATTGCGGTTGGCGGTGATCAGCTCGTACATGCGTCGCGCTCCCGGGCGAGGATGGGGGAAATATAGTCGGGATCGTGCGCAAAGGGCATCGGCGTGCCGTCGCGCAGCGCCGCGAGCACGCTGCCGAAATCGCTCTTTGCCCGCCAGCCGAAGCGGCGTTCGGCGCGCGACGGATCGTAAACGCGGTCGATGACATCGGGAAGCGTCCAGCCTTTCGCGGCATAAAGCTCGGCGGCGTCGGGGTGATAGCGCGCGATCACCGCGCGCGCGTCGCGCGCCAGCTCCCCGGCGTCGTCGCGCGCGAAGGGCGGCGGGGCGGAGAGGATGAAGCAGTCGCAGCCGATCGTCGGCGCGGCCTCCAGCGCCGCGAGATGCGCCGCCGCGGCGTCCTCGACCGTCAGGCGGCGGTGGAGCATTTCATTGGCCTTGAGATTTTCCCCGCTCGGGACGGCGTGCGTATCGTCATCCTCGGGAAAAAAGCGCCCGGTGCGCAGGATCGCTACGTTGATCCCATGCTCGCGGTGGGCCAGCCTGACCAGCTGTTCGGCGGCAAGCTTGGTGATGCCATAGATGTTGCGCGGCTCCACGGGCGCGAAATCCTCGTCCATCCACCACGCGCCCCGCTCGCCCGCGCCCGCGCGGACATCGGCGCGCACCATCAGCGAGGTGGTCGAGGTGAAGAGGAAACGGTCGTTCCCCGCCGCGACCGCGGCCTCGATCAGGTTCAGCGTGCCCGTCACATTGACGTCGACGAAGGCCTGCCGCGGATAGCGCACGATGTCGGGCTTGTGCAGCGCGCCGCCATGAATGACGGCGTCAATGCCATGCTCGCCCATCGTCCGCTCGACCAGCGCGCGGTCGGCCACGGTGCCGACGATCTGCGTGTGCGCGCCGGGCACGACATCGAGCCCGATGACCTCATGCCCATTTTGTGCGAGCAAGGGCGCAAGATAGCGCCCGAGCCACCCCGACGACCCGGTCAGCAGCACGCGCATCATTCATCTCCGCCTGAGTGGTGCCGCGCCTCTTATCCGCGGAGCGCTTCAACGCGCAAGATGCTCCCACGCTTTTGCGGTTCCGATGGCATGAACGACCCCGTAAATCAGCACGATCAGCGACGAAATGATCGCAAAGCCGTCCGAATGATGGCGCGTCACGAGGTTGAGCGGGACAAAGGCGAGCGCGCGCAGCAAATAGATGGCGGCAATGACGGCCAGACCCGTTCGCAGCAACGGCAGGCGCGGCAGCAGCCCGGCGCCCGACAGGGCATAGGCGCCCCAGACGAGCAGCATCGCCGCGATCCCCAGCGTCACCAGCGTCGGCGTCCATTCGCCGCGCCCCGCCGCGCGCGCCATCGCCTCGCCCGCGCCGAAAAAGCGATACCATTCGGGTCCGCCGACGATGCACGCAAGATGCGCGAGCGCGGCAAGGATCGACAGCCACGCCCCGGCGATCAGCCAGGACGACCCCGGATGCGCCGCGACGTCAGCCAATATAATGCGCCGTCGTCCTGGCCGCGACCTCGTCGGCGCTCACTCCCGGCGCCAGCTCGATCAGCCTGAACGGGCTGTCATGGTCGTCGCGCTTGAACACGGCGAGGTCGGTGATGATCATATCGACGACATTCTTGCCCGTCAGCGGCAGCGTGCATTGGGGAATGAACTTCGGGCTGCCGTCCTTGGCATTATGCTCCATCACGACGATGATCTTCTTGACCCCCGCGACCAGATCCATCGCGCCGCCCATGCCCTTGATCATCTTGCCGGGGATCATCCAGTTGGCGATGTCGCCATTTTCGGCGACTTCCATCGCGCCGAGGACGGTGAGGTCGATATGCCCGCCGCGGATCATCGCAAAACTGTCGGCCGAACTGAAATAGACCGACTGCGGCAACTCGCTGATCGTCTGCTTGCCCGCATTGATGAGGTCGGGGTCTTCCTCGCCTTCATAGGGAAAGGGACCGATGCCGAGCATCCCATTCTCGCTTTGCAGCGTCACCGTCATCCCGTCGGGAATATGGTTCGCCACCAGCGTCGGGATGCCGATGCCCAGATTGACATAATAGCCGTCCTGCAATTCCTTCGCGGCGCGCGCCGCCATATCGTCGCGGGTCCAGCTCATTGTGCATTCTCCCGCTTGCGGACGGTTCGGAACTCGATCTTCTTGTCATAGGGGGCGCCGACGATCATGCGCTTCACATAGATGCCGGGCAGGTGGATGGCGTCGGGGTCGAGGCTGCCGACGGGGACCACTTCCTCGACCTCGGCGACGCAGATTTTCGCCGCGGTCGCCATCGGCTGGTTGAAATTGCGCGCGGTCTTGCGGAAGATGAGGTTGCCGCTCTCGTCGGCCTTCCACCCCTTGATGATCGCAAGGTCGGCAAAGATGCCGCGCTCCAGGATATAATCCTGCCCGTCGAAACTCTTCACCTCCTTGCCCTCGGCGACGAGCGTGCCGACGCCGGTTTTGGTGTAGAAGCCGGGAATGCCCGCGCCGCCGGCGCGGCAGCGTTCGGCGAGCGTGCCCTGCGGGCAGAACTCGACCTCCAGTTCGCCCGCCAGATACTGCCGCTCGAACTCCTTGTTTTCGCCGACGTAGGAAGAGATCATCTTCCTGACCTGCCGCGTGCGGAGCAGCTTGCCGAGCCCTTCGCCGTCGATCCCCGCGTTGTTGCTCGCGATGGTCAGATCCTTGACCCCCGCGTCGCGGATCGCGTCGATCAGCCGTTCGGGGATGCCGCACAGGCCAAAGCCGCCCGCGCAAATCTGCATTCCGTCAAAGAGCAGGCCGTCGAGCGCGGCGGCGGCGTCGGGATAAAGCTTGTTCGCCATTAGAGCGGCCTCCTGGCTGGGGGTGCGGGCGCGACCTTGGCGCAAATGATCCATCAATTCTAATTGTTCTAATTTTCGATTATGGATAAATCATGTCTATCAATCGCGTCGCGCTCTACCATCTCGAAACGCTGCTCTGGATCGACCGGCTCGGCACCTTTTCGGCCGCCGCCGAGCGGCTCAACACGACGCAGCCCGCGGTGTCGGCGCGGATGCGCGAGCTTGAACAAAGGCTCGGCACGCCGCTCTTCCACCGCGACGGGCGGACGATGGCGCTCACCGCCGCGGGGCGCAAGCTGGTGCGCGACTGCGACCCCTTGCTGCGCGACATGCAGCTCGCGCTGCTCGGCAGCGGGGGCTTCGCCGAGGCGAGCGGCGTCGTGCGCATCGGCGCGGGGGAGATTGCGGCGGCGAGCTGCCTGCCCGCTTTCGTGACGCGGCTGAAGGCCGACATGCCGCAGGTCGCGCTGGAAATCGAGATCGACCTGACCGCGAACCTGATCCAGCAGCTGCTCACCGGCCGCACCGACATCGCCTTCGCCGCGGGGCCGATCGCGCATCCCGCGCTCAAGACCAGTCCGATCGGCGAGGTCGAGCTGGTCTGGCTCGCCAATCCTGCGGTCGCCGCCGCCTTTGCAGGGGGCGAGGCGATGCCCCCCGTCTGGTCGCTCGCCAGCCATTCGCCGATTCACGGCCGGATGCGTGAGGCGATCGCGGCGTCGCGCATCGCGCAGAAATCGCTCAATCTCTGCAACAATGCCCGCATGATGATCGACATCGCGCGGGCGGGGGGCGGCATCGGCATCTTCCCGCGCCCGATGGTGCGCGGCGAGGTGGCGGCGGGCGCGCTCGTCGAAATCGCCGCCATGCCCGCGCTCGCCCCCGTCGCCTTCCACGTCGCGATGCGCGTCGCCGACACCGAGCCGTTGCTCATGCAAATCTTCGAGCGCGCGGCGAAGCTCGACCTCGCCGAAGCAGCGGGTTGAACCGAACGGCGGGTTTCGACTGGAAGCGGACCTTTAATCCATCGTCATCCCGGCGAAGGCCGGGATCTCGCCCGTGCGTAAACCGATAGGGTGAGATCCCGGCCTTCGCCGGGATGACGAATAAGGAAAGGTCGGAAATCCACTCCAAAACCGCCAGTTCAGGGCAATTCCACCCCCAGCGCCGCCGACAGATCGGCGAGCGCCTGCTCGCCGCTCGCCACCTTGATCGCGTGCATCCCCAGCCGGCTTGCGGGTTTGCAGTTGATGCCAAGGTCGTCGAGATAGACGCACTCGGCGGGCCGCGCGCCCAGCGCGGCGCACATCATCTCGTAAATCCGGGGATCGGGCTTGCGCACGCCGACCTTGCTCGATTCGATCACATGATCAAAGCGCGCCATGATCGCCGCGACCTCGGCCGCGAGCGCTTCGCTGCGCGCCATCCCGGCGCCCTTGCCCGACGGCACATTGTTGGTGATGCAGCCGATCGTGAATTGCCGCGCCTTCAGCGTGTCGAGCGCCGCGACCATCGCGGGGCGCACCGCGCCCGCGAGCACCGCCAGCACCGCTTCGCCTTCCAGTTCATGCCCCATCGCGCGGGCTTCGGCCGCGAACAGCGCGTCGAACGCCGCCGCATCGATCTCGGCGCGCTCGAAGCGGGCCCAGGCATTGCCATCGGGGTCGGCGGCATTGACGCGCCGGATGAAGTCGCGGGGCAGTCCGCGCTCCGCTTCCAGCCGGTTGAACGCCTCGAAAGGCGATGCGGTGATGACGCCGCCGAAATCGAAAATGACGGTGGTATAGGTCATGGAACGACGATGATCCCCTTCCGTGGGTCGGCCGCGCCCGACAGCATTTCGCGATAGGCGGCCAGCGCGGCGTCGGCGCCGTGGCGCCGGTCGACCGATGCCAGCCGTGGCGCAACATCCATGAAGGCGGTCCAGGCCGCGGCGATCTTCGCTCCGAAAGCCGCCCCGCCCCAGTCGGCGATGCGTTTCTGGCTGCGCTCCGGCGCGAAAAACCATTGTCGAGCGGCGCCCGGCAGCGCGCCTTCGCCGCCATCGGCGGTCCAGTGCGATTTGCCCACCGCGATCGAGGCTTTCAGATTGCCGCCGAAATGGCTGTGGATCGCACGGATCACCGCGCCATTGCCGGCCATGTCGACCAGCGCGGCGGCGGCCCCGGCGTTCAGCGTCATGATGTCGTTATAGGCGATCACGCGGTCATAGATGCGCTGGGCATCCAGCTCCGCGACATGCGCCTTGCTCGTGAGGCCGATGGTTTCGGGGCGATGGTCGGCGCGCCGCGCGATCGAAAAGCCAAGACCGATCGCGGTCTTGCTCGACGCGCTCGCGATCAGGATCTGGTCGGCGCCATAATCGCCCTCGTCCGCGAACTGGTCGGCGATCAGCCAGCCGGTCAGGAACAGCGGGCGAAAGATCGGCCAATAATCATGGTCGGCGGCGCGATAGCCCTCCAGCGCCTCGATCCGCTGATACTGGTTATAGATGGGGGGCAGGGTGGTGCGGCGCGGCGTCACGTCGATGAAACCGCCGGGCCCCGCCTTGCCGACGGTCAGCACCGCTTCGTTCGCCATCGGAAAATAGCCATAGAAGCGGTCGCCCGCCGCGACGCCCTCGGCCGCGCTTTCGGTCACCGTCGCGAATCCCCAGACGGGCAGGCGGCCGGGACCGCCCGGCTCCGAAAAGAAATCCCAATAGCCCTGGTCGTTGCCGAACAATCCGGCGGGCTGGCCGAACACGGCATAAGTGATGTTGTTCGCGGTCATCGCATAGCTGTCCAGATGCACGCGCACCTGACCCGGTGCGAGCGGTTCGCCGGCTTCCTCCACCCCTCGGGCTTGCGTGATATCGTCGCGATCGATGTCGATCGCCCAGCTTTTTGCACTCATTGCGGACCCCTCCGGTTATTTGGCCGCCGACGCGGGCCGGGCGCCAGTCATACAGATGGGGGCGCCGCTGACAATCGCCGCCGGTCTCAACCCACCGTCGTTCCAAGGAGCGATCCGACGGCGATCGTCGCCGCCATCGCAAAGGCGCCCCAAAAGGTCACGCGGACGACCGCGCGCAACATCGGCGCCTGCCCCGCCCACGCGCCCAGCGCGCCCAGGATCGCAAGGAAGACGAGCGATGCCGCCGACACCGTCCACGGCAGCGACGTGCCGCGATCGAGCAGCACAGTCGCGAGCGGCAGCGCCGCACCGACCGAAAAGCTTGCCGCCGATGCCGCCGCGGCCTGGACCGGCCGCGCCGCGGTCACCGCGCTCATCCCCAGTTCGTCGCGCAGATGCGTGTCGAGCGCGTTGTGCGCGGTCAACTGCACCGCAACCTGTTCGGCGAGCGGCCGGTCGAGCCCGCGCGCCTCATAGATTTGCGTCAGCTCTTCCAGCTCGAACTCGGGATCGGCGGCAAGGTGGCGCTTCTCCAGCTCGACATCGGCCTTTTCGGCGTCGCCCTGCGAGCTGACCGAGACATATTCGCCCGCCGCCATCGACATCGCACCCGCGACCAGCCCGGCGCTGCCGGCGATCAGGATCGACGCCTCCGACGCACCCGCCGCCGACACGCCGGCGATCAGGCTGGCGGTCGATACGATGCCGTCGTTCGCGCCCAGGATCGCGGCGCGCAGCCAGCTGATGCGGGTGACGCTATGCGTTTCCTCGTGCATCCGGCGTCCCTCAATATGCCAGCTGCAATCCCGGCCGCGCCCAGCGCGTCTTCACCAGCCGCCCCGTGCCCGACAGGGTGATATAGGCGTCCTGCCGGTCGGGTCCGCCAAAGGCGATGTTGGTGGTGAAAATATCGTCGGTCGCGACGAACTCGACCAGCTCGCCCGCGGGCGAGACGACGCTGATCCCGCATTCGCCGATCGTCGCGACGGCGATATTGCCGCTCGCCTCCATCGCCAGGCTGTCAAAGAACTTGTAACCGGCGGGGCGATAGAGCGGGATGCCGGGGCCGCCCGGCCCCGCCGCATCGTCGACCTTGCCCGGCGCGACAATGTTGAACTGGGTCAGGCGGCAGGTATAGGTTTCGGCGGCATAAAGCCTGCTCCCGTCGGGCGAGAGGCCGATGCCGTTGGGGTTATAGCTGGGGAAGATCACTTCCTCGATAAAGCTGCCGTCGGCGTGCGCGTAAAAGATGCCGACGATGTCGTGGCAGCGCTTCGCATAATCGACCTTGCCATGGTCGGTGAACCAGAAGCCGCCATGGCCGTCGAACATCAGGTCGTTGGGTCCGCGCAGCACCACGCCATGATCGCCCGATTCGTAGAGGATTTCGACTTCGCCCGTCGCGATGTCGATCCGCTCGATCCGCCCGCCCGAATAATCGTCGGCGATGCCGTGCGGCGCCAGATAGCCGTTCGATTCGACATAGTTGAACCCGCCGTTGTTGCAGCAATACAGCTTGCCGTCGGGACCGAACGCCAGCCCATTGGGCCCGCCGCCGGGGGTCGCGACCACCTCCTTGCGCCCGCCGGGCCAGCAGCGCGTGATTCGCCCCTCCGCAATCTCGGTGACAATGACGCTGCCGTCATCCATCACCACCGGCGCCTCGGGGAAACGCAATCCGTCGGCGATCAGTTCAAACTCGGCCATCCCCATCTCCCTACTCGATATTCTCTCCTTCCGTCATGCTGAACTTGTTTCAGCATCCATGGTCTGTGTTGCCGGTTTACGCGGCGCTCGCCGCAAGTTCGGGCCATGGATGCTGAAACAAGTTCAGCATGACGTATCAGGATAAGCTCCGCTCTCTTGCTCTCGTCGCTTCACTATGCTTTCCCGCCCATCATGCCCGTTCGCACGCTCTTCGCCAGCACTTTCTATGAAGCCGACATCGGCACCCCCGACCTGCTCGATGCGCTGGAGGAAAGCTGCCGCCTGTTCGCCGAAGAGGATGGCGCGGGCCGCGCGTGGAGCCGCGCGCATGGCTACAAAGGCTATACCAGCTATGCGAGCCTCGGCGACCTGCCCGAACGCGATCCGGCCTTTCACGACCTCAAGAAGCTGCTCGACAAGCAAGTGAAGGCCTTTGCGAAGGCCTGCCACTTCGACCTCGCCAGACCGCTCAGACTCGACAGCCTGTGGGTCAATATCCTCAAGCCCGGCGGCACGCACAGCGGCCATATCCACCCGCATTCCATCATATCGGGCACCTTCTACGTCGCGGTCCCGCCGGGATCGGGGGCGCTCAAGCTCGAAGACCCGCGCCTGCCGATGCTGATGGCGGCGCCCGGCCGCACCGACGATGCGCCCGAACATCTGCGCCCCTTCGTCTATGCCGACCCCGCGGCGGGGCGCGTCTTCCTGTGGGAAAGCTGGCTGCGCCACGAGGTCACGCCGCACACGGGCAAGGGCGAACGGATCAGCATCAGCTTTAACTATCGCTGAGCCGATCCTATATCGCGCTCCGTCATTGCGAGCGAAGCGAAGCAATCTCCAGCTATCGACCTGAAGCTGCCTCGACAGCCGGAGATTGCCGCGTCGCTTCGCTCCTCGCAATGACGTGCCTAGAACGGAGCCATATATGACCGCCACCTACGACGCCGACCTTCAGCTCTTCATCAACGGCGCCTGGCGGAGCGGCGAGGGGCGCGACGAACGGCCGGTCTACAACCCCGCGACCGCGGGCACGATCGCGGCGCTCCCGGTCGCCACCATCGCCGACCTCGACGAAGCGCTCGCGGCGGCCGAACGCGGCTGGCCCGTGTGGCGCGCGAAGACCCCCGACGAGCGCGCCGCGCTGATGCACAGGGCCGCGGGGCTGATCCGCGAGCGGGTGGACCATATCGCGACGCTGCTCACGCTCGAACAGGGCAAGCCGATCGCCGAGGCGCGCGGCGAGGTGCTCTCGGCGGCCGGGCTGTTCGACTATTTCGCCGAGCAGGGCAAACGCATCGAGGGGCGCGTGCTCCAGCGCCCGCTCGGCCAGCGCGCGATGGTCACCAAACATCCCGTCGGCCCCGTCGCGGGCTTCAGCCCGTGGAACTTCCCCGTCAATCTGATGGTCAAGAAAATCGCCCCCGCGCTCGCCGCGGGCTGCGTCGTGATCGCAAAAGCGCCCGAAGAAACGCCCGGCTGCACCAGCGCGGTGATGCGCTGCATCGCCGATGCGGGTATCCCCGGCGACGTCGCGCAGCTCGTCTATGGCGACCCCGACAGGATCAGCCGCCACCTGCTGGCCAGCCCGGTGATCCGCAAGGTCAGCTTCACCGGCTCGACCGCGGTCGGCAAGCATCTGATGAAGCTCGCCGCCGACGGGGTGAAGCGGATCACGATGGAGCTTGGCGGCCATGCGCCGGTGCTGATCTTCGACGATTGCGACCTGGAAGCGACGCTCGACCGCGTCGTGTGGCAGAAGTTCCGCAACGCCGGACAGGTGTGCATCTCGCCGACGCGCTTCTACGTTCAGCAGGGCATCTACGACGCCTTCGTCAAGGGATTTGCCGAGCGGACGCAGAAGGTAAAGATCGGCAGCGGGCTCGACCCCGACACCCAGATGGGACCGCTCGCCAACGCGCGCCGCATCCCCGCATTGGAAGCGCTGGTCGCCGATGCAAAGGCGAAAGGCGCGCGCGTGATCGCGGGCGGCGAAGCGACGGGCGAGGGCTATTTCTTCCAGCCCACCGCGATCGCCGACGTTCCGGTCGAAGCCGATGCGATGAACCATGAACCCTTCGGTCCGATGGCGCTGATCCGCCCGTTCGGCACCGAGGAGGAGGCCTTGGAACAGGCCAACCGCCTGCCCTACGGCCTCGCCGCTTTTGCTTTCACGGAGAATGGGCGGCGGATCAACCGCATCGTCGACAGCATCGAAAGCGGGATGGTCGGGGTAAACAGCTTCGTCATCTCGGCGCTCGACACGCCGTTCGGCGGGATCAAGGAATCGGGTTTCGGCAGCGAAAGCGGGCCGGAGGGGCTCGACGGCTATCTGGTGACGAAGGCGGTGCACATCTACTGAGCGCCGCACGGGCGCCGAGGCGAATGGCAGTTTTTGGGGCGGTGAGCGGACGTTGCTGATTGGCGCTAGTGCCCCCTCCCGCAAGCGGGAGGGGAGATTACGTCCGCAACCGGTCGTTTCCGGCCATCGTCAACCAGCAACGCTCAATCGCGCTCCAGCGCGACGAAATCGCGCCCCAGCGGCGCCAGATGCGCGCCGCCGTCGACGAAGATCGTCTGCCCCGTCACCGCCTCGGCGCGCGCGAGCCAGGCGACGGCGTCGGCGACCTCGCCGGGCGTCGGCAGCGCGCCCAGGGGCATCCGTTTCGCCAGCCGCTCGAGCTGCGCCGCCGAATAATCGTCGGTCGCCAAGGTCAGCCCCGGCGCGACGGCATTGACGCGCGCGCGGTTCCCGAAGGCGACCGCCAGCGTCGCCGTCGCCTGCCACAGCGCCGATTTGGACAGGCTGTACGCAATCTGGTCGGGCACCGGATGCGCGACGCGCTGGTCGACGATATGGACGATCGCGGGGCGCTTGCCCTCGCTCGCGGCGACGAGCGCTCTCGCGAGCATCACCGGCGCGTGATGATTGACCTGCATCATGCCGATCAGCGCATCGGCCGACAGATCGGCCCATCCGCCCTCGGCGAAGTGCGCGGCATTGTTGACGAGCAGGTCGGGGGCGCGGCCGAATCGGTCGATCACCGCGGGGATCAGTGCCTCGACCGCCGCCGGATCGGCGAGGTCGGCGGCAAAGCGGTGGCTGAGCGCGCCGGTCTCGGCAAGCGCGTCGGCAAGCACCGCGTCGGCCTCGCCGGGACTGCGCTTGTGGATCGCGAGCGCATAGCCATCGCGCGCCAGTCGCGCCGCAATCGCCGCGCCGACGCGGTGGAGCCCGCCGGTCACCAGCGCGAGTTTCTGCGTCATTTCCTGACCCGCCGCATCGTGATGCCGATCTCTTCGCCCTCTTCGGCGATCGCCAGCTTGACGATCTTCACCTCGACCTCCTCGACCTTGTCGTCCTGCAGGAACAGCGTGTCGATAATATGGTCGGCGACGCTTTCGATCAGCACGAAATGCACATCCTTGGGAATGCCCTCGGTCGCCGCGAATTTCAGGTGCATGTAGTTTTTGGAACGGCTGAGCGGCGTCGTCGGATCATAATGATCGGCCATCGCCAGCCGCGCGCGCACCGAAATGCGCAGCGGCTGCGGCAGGTGCGTTTCTTCGGAATAGATGCCGGTGAGCACCTGGGTGGTGATTCCGTCCACCTCCAGCCACAATGTATCGGTCACAAGATTTTCCTGTTCGGCGGGACCGTTATTCGGCTTTCCTTCGCCGACCCCGGACCCTAAAGCGCCGCCGCATTAGCGAAAGGGTGCGCGTTGGTCGAGTTACTTCCCTTGTCGAACATCGAACCGGCGGCGGTCGAGGCGCTCCTCGACGCGGCGTTCGGGACCGACCGCTTTGGACGCACCGCCTATCGCATCCGCGAAGGCAGGGATGCGCTGCCCGCGCTCAGCTTTGCCGCGGTCGAGGATGGCGCGCTCGTCGGCACGATCCAGTGCTGGCCCGTCGCGCATCGCGCCGCGGACGGCACCGAAACGCCGCTCGTCATGGTCGGCCCCGTCGCGGTGCGCCCCGACGTCCAGCGCGGCGGGCACGGCCGCGCGCTGATGGCGCATATGCTCGCCGCCGCCGAAAGCGCCGCCGACGGCGCGCTGATGATGATCGGCGATCCCGAATATTATGGCCGCTTCTTCGGCTTCACCGCCGACGCGACGGGCGCGTGGGATCTGCCTGGCCCGTTCGAGAGACGCCGCCTGCTCGCGCGCGCGGTAAGGGGGCTTGGCCCGCCGACGGGCGCGGGGATGATCGGCCCGCGCTAATATGGTGGAATCGAAGTTCGTTTCATCATCGTCATCGTGGCGAACTTTGGATTCAGGTGACCAGGGTCAGAACCCGTTAATTCCGCGTTCGAGGCGTCGAAATGGCGAAGCTGTCGGGTCTTTGCGGACGCGGCGCTCGTTCGCAGCCGTGCGCCGTTGGGGGGGCAGGCCTCCGACTCCGCGTCTTGCTGCGCGAACCGCCTTATGCTGCCATCAGGCGCAGTTCCTCGCGGAAATCCTCGTCCACCCCGATGCGATCACGCATCGGGGTGGCGGCGCGGTCGGCGTCGGCCTCGCCTTCCTCGAACAGCGCGCAGGCCGCTTCGCCGCCCCGCGCCAGGCTGTAGCGTGGGGCGACCTTGCCAGTGGGCCGGAAGCCCAGCTTGCGCAGCACCGCGCCCGACGCCGGATTGTCGAGGAAATGCCCCGCCGACAGCCTGGGCAGGTTCATCGCGCGCGCGATGCGGACAAGCTGGCGCCCCGCCTCGGTCGCAAAACCAAGGCCCCAATAGGGGCGCGCGATCCAATAGCCCATTTCGGGGCGACCGTCGGGACCGTCCGAAATGCCGCAGCCGCCGATAAGGCGCGGAGCGCCGCCGGTGCGCGCAAAGATCAGGAAGCGCGGCTGCATGGGATCGACCGTCTGCGACAGGAAGTCGCGCGCGTCGCTCTCGCCATAGGGCCAGGGCGCGGTCGCGAGGTTGCGGACGACGGCTTCCTCGCCGATCGCACGCGCGAGCGCGGGCGCATCCTCGATCCAGCCGGGCCGCAGCAACAGTCTTTCGGTACGCGCGAACATTTTTCTAACTCCCAATGCCTGCCCCCTGGCGCCAGATGGTGACGCTTTGACGACAGCCGATGTGCGAGGGAGATGGATGGCCCCATTTTCGCGCCCGAAGCCCAAGTGGCTGGATTGCGGGCAAGAAAAAAGGGAGTCCGGGGCGACCCGTCTCCCTCTTTTCGAACCTTGTTTCCGCTATGCGCAGAAAGGACGGCTCCGGGTCATCCCTGGTGGACGACCCGTCAAGTCGTCCCTTATTCGGCGGCGTCGGCCATCATGTCGACCGACACATATTTGCGGCCAAGCTTGCCGTCGTGGAATCGGACGCGGCCGTCGGCGGTGGCGAACAGCGTGTGGTCCTTGCCCATGCCGACATTGACGCCCGGATAGACCTTGGTTCCGCGCTGGCGCACGATGATGTTGCCGCCGATCACTTCCTGACCGCCGAACTTCTTCACGCCAAGGCGACGACCGGCCGAATCGCGACCGTTGCGCGACGAACCGCCTGCTTTCTTATGTGCCATGACTGATGCTCCTTAATTCGTCTGGAGGGGCCGAGCCGCGTTGCCGCGCTCAGGCGTCCTTCTTGGGGGCTGCCTTTTTTGCAGCGGGCTTCTTTTCGGCGGCATCGGCCTTGGGCGCCGCGTCCTTCTTCGGCGCAGCAGCCTTCCTGGCGGGCGCAGCCTTGGCTTCGGCGGCGGGCGCGGCATCGGCCTTGGGCGCGGCGTCCTTCTTCGGCGCGGCCTTCTTCGCTTCGCCGACGGCCAGGATGCGCAGCAGCGTCAGCGACTGGCGGTGGCCGTTGCGGCGGCGATAATTGTGCCGACGGCGCTTCTTGAAGACGATGACCTTTTCGCCGCGCGTCTGGGCGATGATCTCGGCCGAGACGGTCAGACCCTTCGCATCCTTCACCTCGCCGCCGTCACCGGCCAAGAGGACGTCGCCCAGCGACACGGTGTCGCCGGCTTCACCCTCGATCTTCTCGACGGCGATCTTGTCTCCGGCGGCAACGCGATACTGCTTTCCGCCCGTGCGCACGATTGCGAACATGGTCTTCCATCCAATCAGAAACTAGAACACCCGCGCTGCCGGTCCCCCGCCGAAGCGGGCGATTTTTCCGTCATGCGGGAAAGTCAGCGCCACTAGCGGCATGACGCGCGGCTGTCAACCGCATATTTCCGCGCTTTTTGTCCGCAACGGCGGGGTGCGGCGCTTTATCGTCGGCGCCGCCGATTCGCCCCTTGCTGCACCGGCTGCGTCCCCATATCAGGGGCGGCGATGACGCGCATCCTTCCTCTTCTTCTGCTGACGCTGGCGCTGCCCGCCTGCGCCGCGAGCGTCGGCGGCGACGCGCCTTCGCTCGCGAAGCGCCCGGTCGAGGGGCGGTTCGACGTCGCGCCGTCGCCGACCCCGGTTCCGCCGCCCGGCCCGCTGCCCGCCGACCTCGCCGGACGGCTCGCGCGGTGGGAGGCCGAAGCGGCCGCCGGGCAGCGCGCCTTTGCCGCCGAACGCAGCGCCGCCGCGGCGCTCGTCGCCGCCGCGGCGGGGGCGCCGGTCGCCAGCGAACGCTGGATCGTCGCACAGCAGGCGATCTCGCGCATGGTCGCCGCGCGCGCGCCGACGACCGCGGCGCTCGCCGATATCGACCGCCTCTATCTCGAGCGCCGCGTGGCGGAAGCGATCGACGGACTTCCACAGATCCACGCGCTGCGCGAACGGCTCGCCGGGCTGGTGTCGGCGCAGGATGCGGTGATCGCGGCGCTCGGCGCCGAACTGCCGGGGGGCTGATCGGGGGCGAGGGCGCCGCGGGGCCGTCCCTCCGGCATCGCCGCCGCGCCCCATTACCCCCCGCGTCATTGCCCGCGCCGCCCGCCGCGCCCTATCGTCGGCGGGTCACAGCAGAAAGGCCGAGCATGTCCGATATGTCGCACGACGCCCCGCCCACCCGGCGCTGGTCGGTCGAGGGGTTCACCTATTTCTGGTCGCAGGCGCGCGACCCCGCGATGGTCGCGGCGGTGGTGCTTCCCGACGTGCGCGGGACATGGCCGCGCGCGTCGGTCCCCGTCGTCGGGCGCGCCGCCTATATCGGCGCGATCGCCAGTTTCCTCGCCGCGCTTCCCGATTTCAGCGTCGAGGTCACCGATCATGCGACAAGCGGCGACGTCGCCTTCGTCCGCTGGGTGCTGCGCGGCGCCTTTCCGGTCGGTCCCGACACGATCGTCGGCGTCGACCGGCTGGTGCTGAAGGACGGATTCGTCGCCGAAAACCACATCCATTCGGACCACCCGCTGTTCGCCGAACTGGCAAGGACGCGCGCGCTGGGCTGAGCGGGGGCGGGGCGCTGGCGGGCCGGGGCTCAATCCAGCGGCAGCGCGATCTCGCGCATGATCCGGTCGGTTTCGATCAGGATTTTGACGATCTTCTGATAATGGCCGATGTCGTCCCACGACAGCGCGCGCCCGCGCCGGTCCTTCAGCCATTTCTGCGCGGGCTGATATCCGCCGATGCGGAACGTCCACGCGATTTCGGGGACGCCATCGAAATACTGGTCCCTGTTGATGAAGACGCGGCCGGTTGATCCTCCCTGCGGCGAAGCCGTGGGGAGGGGGACCGCCGAAGGCGGTGGAGGGGCCTTTGCGCCGCTGGCCCCTCCACCATGCTCCGCATGGTCCCCCTCCCTGTCGCGCAGCGATGGGGAGGATTTTTCAAACTTCGGAAACCCGCTCGCCACCACATCGTCCCCCTCGCCATGATAGGGATAGGGCGTCGCACCGATCGCGCCCGCTTCCATCAGGTGCAACCGCCGCAGCGCCTCGCCCTTTTCGCTGACGTGGCGAAACACCTCAGGCGAGTGGGGGTAGGGAATGCGCGGAAAGTCGATCTTCAGAAACTCGGCAAAGGTCTCGCGATAGGCGGGCGAATGCAGCACGCCATAGATATAGTCGAAGACCTTGACCTCGCTCGGCCGCGCGTCGCCCGTGGCCGCGCGGAAATCATAAAGCCCCTCCCCTTCAGGGGAGGGATTGGGGTGGGGGCCATCGGCATCGCGCGACATCGCCGTATCGGCGGGGTCGATCCCGGCGGCGGCGCAGATGGCGGCGTAGAGTTTGGGGTCGAAGTTGAGGGTGCGTTGTTTCGGAGCGAAAGCGTCGCGTTGCTCGGTCGCATTATCGGGATAGAAATAGAGAGGAAAATTGGAGGTGATATCAAAGCCGCTGAACGCTTTGTGACCGGCTATTCCATCATTCACCAGACCGCCGAGTTCGTCCTTGGTCTGTTTCGGAACCATCAGCGCCAAATTTTCGTGCTCTGCAAGATGACGCATTACCTCATCGCGCGGGTAACATATAAACCCGCGCGAATTGCCGGTATAATAGGTCCAGCGCATGTCGAACGGTCGATAGGCAATCTGCTTCAGATAAGTCTGTCCAAAGTGCCGCGTAATGTCCGCTTTGGCCCATTCAACACGCCAGTCTCGCACATCTGCGCCGAGAGCGTAGCGCTGCCGCAGTTCCTCGGGATCGGACAATTTCATGTCCCTGACTCGTTCCCACAGGGTCTCCCGATCCATGTCGATGGTCAGCGCATCTCGTGCAGTGACAATTCCCACGGAATTGACCGGCATCAGCTCGGCGACCGAGAACCCTCGCTGGTAGCGCTCTTCACGTCCGTAATCGCGGGAGATGAACGGGTGAAGCGGCGCCTTATGCGGCAGCGGCGTAAGGGAAAGGTTGCCGGGCGTTCCCGTCCAAAGCGCCTCGTTCTTGGCGGCGCGACTGCCCCAAAGCTCCCCATGGTAAAGCTCGGCCTGCCGAGCCACTGCCGAGCCACTGCCGAGCCACTGCCGAGCCACTGCCGAGCCTACTAGCTATGACAATAGCCGTACCTTGTTGAATGTCAAAGACATTTTTGTCCGGTGATCCGTCCGGAGACATTTCCTTTTTCTTGGAATTGCCGTGCAGATCGAGCACCCAAATCTTGTCAAACGTCCTGAGCAGATGCCAGCGCATCCCCCGAAAGGTGGGATTGTCGAGGTATCCGTGATTGGTGATGAACCCTAATACGCCCCCCGACGGGTTTCGGGAAATCAAATCCTCCGCCATGCGGATGAACTTCACATAATCGTCATTGATCCACTTGGGATTGCGCTCCTTGAGCTTCTCCTTGCCGCCCGGCTCCTTTTTATAGGCTTCCATCAATTCCCTGATGTGATCGCCCTTGTTCGCACTTTCGCCCGAATAAGGCGGATTCCCGATCACGCACATGATCGGCGTCTGCCGCTTCACCTCGCTTGCGCCGCGCGCTTCCTCGGCAAGCGGTTGAAAGAACAAATCCTTCACCTCGCGCTCGGCGGGTTCCAGCGCGTTGGTCAGCCACACCGACAGGCGCGGCGGCTTTGCGCTCGGCTTGTATCCGGTTTCGGTCAGCATCATGTCCAGCTTCATATGGCACATGGCGTAACTCGCCATCAGCAGCTCGAAGCCGTGCAGGCGCGGCAGCAGATCCTGCTCGACATAGGCCGACCATTTGCCCGGCGCGCGCGCCTTCACCCGGTCCGAAATCAGTTGCACCGCCTTCGCCAGAAAGGTGCCCGTACCCGTTGCGGGATCAAGTATCTGGACCTTGTGAACATCCTTCCTGATCGTGCGCGGCTTGCCCGTCTTGGGGTCGTCCTGCCCGGTGTCCCAGTCGACCGTCACCTTGCTGGTGTCGGCCAGCCCGTCGGGCAGGCCGAACTCGCTTTTCAGCACATCGTCGACCGCGCGGACGATGAAATCGACGACGGGTTCGGGCGTGTACCACACCCCCCGGCTCTTGCGCTTCCTGGGGTTATAGGCGGCGAGAAAGTCTTCATAGAAATGGATGAAGGGGTCGTTGCGCGCGGTGAACTTGCCGAAATCCTTGAACAGCGAATGCGGGTCGCTCGCGCGCAGCACCTGCGCCAGATCGTCGACGATGTAACGCAGGCGATTGGGCAGGGCCGGGCCGGCGATATAATCGAACAACCCTTTCAGAAAGGGGTTCGACGCGGGCAGTTTTTCCAGCGCCTCGGCGCGGCTGAACGTGTCGGGTGTGTCGTCGTGAAAACGCGCGGCGAACATGCCGTAAGTGATCGTTTCGGCATAGATGTCGGCGAACTCGTCGGGTTCGAGCGCGGGCAGCAGATTGGCCTTGAAACTTTGATACTGGCCGCCCAGCCCGGTTCGGTAATCGGGATCGTCGGCCAGCGCGATGCCGATCTCGTCCTTGATGATCGCCGCCTTCGCCGCCATCATCGCGGCCAGCTTTGCCGCCGACCGGATGCTGATCGGCTTCGCTTCCGCGAACAGCCGCAGCTGGCGTTCCAGTTCCTCGAACCGGTCGGGGACCGCCTGCAACCCCATCAGGAAATCGGCGATCGACACGAAATGCACCTGCGCGCCGTCGCGGATGAACTCGAAATCGACGCCGTTGGTATAGATCAGGTTGGGATAGGCCGCCTCATAGCGTTTGCGCTGCTCGACCGAATAGCCTTTCAGGCGGATGACGTCCTTGTCGATGTCCTTCGCCTCGGCCCAGCCGAAGGGCACGCCGTCGCGCTCGAACAGGAAATCGACCATGCCCGCGTCGCCGCGCTTCGGCTCGTTGACGACGCGGATCGCCGGGTCGATGCTCTGGAACAGGCGGTGCAGCGCGGGGCGATAGCTATGCTCGGTCGCGTGCCCGCTCTCGAACTGCGTCCGCACCTCGTCCAGATAAGCTGCAATATCCATTGGTCTTTTCGCCCTCACTCGCCCCGCGCGAACCGGCGGCACAGTGGCGATCATCGGCGGGCGGGGCAAGTCCCCTCCGCGCCCTCCGCGTCTCCGCGCGAAAAACCGCTTTCCTACCTCGCCGGCTATGCCAGCCTCGCCGCTCCTCGCTCTTTGACCCCTTGAATCCGCTGCCTTTCCGCCGCGCCAAACATCGCGCCCGCGCGCGACCTTTGCGATGTTTCGCGCGTGTGCGCCGCGTGGGTGACCTTCGCGACCTTCCCTCCGGCACCGCACGGCCAACCCCCTGTTTTCCGGTGCAACCAGGTGACAAGTTTGACAAGTTAAGCCCGCGGCGCCGGCCGGAGCGCCACTCCCTGCTGACAGCCGGGCTTTCGCCTGCTAACGGCGCGCCATGACCACGCCCCTCTCGCACATCCGCAATTTTTCGATCATCGCGCATATCGACCATGGCAAGTCGACGCTCGCCGACCGGCTGATCCAGTTCACCGGCGGGCTGACCGAGCGCGAAATGTCGGCGCAGGTGCTCGACAATATGGACATCGAGAAAGAGCGCGGGATCACCATCAAGGCGCAGACGGTGCGCCTCAGCTACACCGCAAAGGATGGCGAAACCTATCAGCTCAACCTGATGGACACGCCGGGGCACGTCGACTTCGCCTATGAAGTGTCGCGGTCGCTCGCCGCGTGCGAGGGTGCGCTGCTCGTCGTCGACGCGGCGCAGGGGGTGGAGGCGCAGACGCTCGCCAACGTCTATCAGTCGATCGAGCACGACCATGAAATCGTCCCCGTCATCAACAAGATCGACCTGCCCGCGGCCGACGTCGACAAGGTGAAGGCCGAGATCGAGGATATCATCGGCCTGCCCGCCGACGATGCGGTGCTCGCCAGCGCCAAGGCGGGGATCGGCATCGAGGAAGCGCTCGAAGCCATCGTCGCGCGCATCCCGCCGCCCAGGGGCGACGCCGCCGCGCCGCTCGTCGCGATGCTCGTCGACAGCTGGTACGACCCCTATCTCGGCGTCGTCATTCTTGTCCGCGTCGTCGACGGCGTGCTGAAAAAGGGCCAGCAGATCAAGTTCATGCAGGCGGGGACCACCCACCTGATCGACCGCGTCGGCTGTTTCACGCCCAAGCGCACCGACCTTGTCGAAATCGGGCCGGGCGAGATCGGCTTCATCACCGCGCAGATCAAGGACGTCGCGCAGGCGCGCGTCGGCGACACGGTGACCGATGCGAAGAAGCCCGCCGCGGCGCCGCTGCCGGGGTTCAAGGAGGTCCAGCCCGTCGTCTTCTGCGGCCTCTTCCCGACCGACGCCAACGACTTCGAGAAATTGCGCGAGAGCATCCAGAAGCTGCGGCTCAACGATGCGAGCTTTTCGTTCGAGATGGAGAGCAGCGCGGCGCTCGGCTTCGGCTTCCGCTGCGGCTTTCTGGGCCTGCTGCATCTGGAGATCATCCAGGAGCGGCTGACCCGCGAATATGACCTCGACCTCATCACCACCGCGCCGTCGGTCGTTTACAAGCTCAAGCTTTCGCACACCAAGAATGAGGCGGCGAAGGAGATCGAGCTCCACAACCCCGCCGACATGCCCGACCCCAACCGCATCGACGAGATCGAGGAGCCGTGGATCGAGGCTGTGATTTACGTCCCCGACGACTATCTGGGGCCGATTTTGAAGCTCTGTCAGGACCGGCGCGGGGTGCAGAAGAACCTGACCTATGTGGGCGGGCGGGCGCAGATCACTTACGAACTGCCCTTGAACGAGGTGGTGTTCGACTTCTACGATCGGCTGAAGAGCATTTCGCGCGGCTATGCGTCGTTCGACTATCACCAGATCGGCCACCGCCCCGGCGACCTTGTGAAGATGAGCATCCTCGTCAACAACGAGCCGGTCGATGCGCTGTCGATGATCGTCCATCGCGGCTCGGCCGAAAGCCGCGGCCGCGGCATGTGCGAGCGGCTGAAGGATCTGATCCCGCGCCACATGTTCAAGATTCCGATCCAGGCGGCGATCGGCGGCAAGGTGATCGCCCGCGAAACCATCGCCGCGCTGCGCAAGGACGTCACCGCCAAATGCTATGGCGGCGACGCGACCCGCAAGAAAAAGCTGCTCGAAAAGCAGAAAGAGGGCAAGAAACGGATGCGCGAATATGGCAATGTGAACATCCCGCAGGAGGCGTTCATCGCCGCGCTGCGGATGGGCGACGACGGATAGCGCGCGGCGGGTCGGCCTTATTGTCCCGCCATGATCGGGAGGCTGCGATGACCGGGACGGGCAGGCGGGAGGCCGGGCGGGCAGACGGCGCAGGACGGCGGCGCCGGATCGAGGATGTCGCGATCCACAGCCGGCTCAACGACGGCACCGCCGTCTGCCTGCGCACGATCACCCCGGACGACGCCCCGCTGATCCGCGACGGCATCGCCCGCCTGTCGGCCGAATCGCGCTATCTGCGCTTCTTCTCGCCGGCGTCGTCGCTGCCCGACGCGGTGATCGAGCGGCTCGTCGATGTCGACGGGCACGATCATATCGCGTGGGGCGCGATTTGCAGCTCGTGCCCCGACCGGCCTGCAATCGGTGCGGTGCACGCGGTGCGCCATCGCCCCGACGGCCCGGTCGGCGAGTTTTCGGTCGCCGTGCTCGACGATTTTCATGGGCAGGGGCTCGCCCGGATGATGACCGCGGCGCTGCTCGTCCATTGCCTGGCCGAAGGACTCGTCGAACTCGATGTCCATATGCTGTCCGAAAATGCCGCTGCCCGGCGGCTCGTCAAGGCGCTCGGCGCGCGCTGGGCGGGGGAAACGGCCGGGGTTGCCGAATATCGGCTCGACGTCGCGGCGGGGCTGGAAGCCTTGCGCTCCGACGCCGATGCGCCCGGCGTGCGCGATGTGCTGGCGGCGCTCAGCGCATGATATAGTCCCTCCCGCCGCCCCGGGTCGCTGGGGGCGACGGGAGGGTGGTCCGCGAAGCTTATCGCTGAAAGCGTGTTCCCGTCCCGAACCGGCGTTAACCGTGATCGCCATGTCGCGCGGTGACGGTCATCACAGCTTCCGAAATCGATGGCGCATGGAAAAGGGCGCCGGGATCGCCCGGCGCCCTTCCCGCCATTCAGGGGGGCGGCCCTTATTTCGTCTGCGTGTCGCCGACGCCCGTTTCGGACGGGGCGATCTCGCCGTTGTCGTCCATGGCGTTCGCCTTTTCCTCGCCCATTTCTTCCACGGCGTCAGCCTTGTCTTCCATCGCCTCCTTCGCCGGGCCTTCGGGCATGGCGTCGGCCTGTTCGTCGATGGCTTCGGCCTGGGCTTCGGCCTGATCCTCGACCTTGTCGGCTTCCGGGCTCTGGCAGGCGCCGAGCGCGAGCGCCGACGAGGCGGCGAGGGTGATGAACATCTTGCGCATAATGAGTGACTCCCAAAGTTGACTCGGGGGCTTAACGCCGGGTGAACGGGAGGGTTGCAATAAAATTGTCAATCACCGGAAATCGTGCCTCTTTCCGTCGGTTCCGGATTGCGGCGGCGCTGCACGGGACGAAAAAAGAGGGCGCCGAAAGACGCCCTCTCCATCGCGGTTCGATCCTGCGGATCAGAAGCGCTGCTGGCGTTCGTAAAGATCGCGGTAGTGCTGGATGCGCGTCACGCGCAGCCCCGGCATCCCGCTGCGGTCGATCGACCGTTGCCAGCCGGCGAACTCCTCGAGCGTCAGCCCATAGCGTTCGCACGCCTCGTCAACGGTCAGAAGGCCGCCATTGACTGCCGCAACGACCTCTGCCTTTCGGCGCACGACCCAGCGCGTCGTGTTCGGCGGCGGCAGCGAGTCCAGCGTCAGCGGTTCACCCAAGGGGCCGATGACCTGTGCGGGCCGGATTTTCTGATTCTCGATCATGCTCATTCCATATTGTCAGCGTCGGATGGGGGGTGTGTCCGACGCGTTTCGATCTAGCCCGGAGGGGTTCAACATCGCCTGAAATCCTCTGGTAAACGGCTCGTTCATAGTTTCCGGCGATCCGTGCATGTCGTCCGACAGGTCGAGAAAACGAACGGCGCGGACCTCCTTTTGTTCCAGCGGCGACCGGCTTCCGCAGAAAATCCTCCGGCGCGCATCCAGTCGTTCGACATGCCTGCGATGCTGCGCCTGCGCTCTGAGCAGCCGAACCGTCGGCAGCGCCGCCTGCCGGGCCCCGGCCACGGCCAGAACGATGTCGAAGCCTGGCTTCGACAATCGGGCCGCACCGGCGACGCGCGGAAAATCGGACGGATCGAGGTTCATGCGACTCGTCTAGCGCGGAGGGCCTAAAGTCCCGTAAATGCCCGTTTCAGCACCTGTTAGCGAAGCTTAACTCCCGTCAATATCCTGACGGGCGCGGCGGAAAAGCTGGCATATTTCGGTCCGCATCCCTAGATGGCGCCGACGATGATCGCGACCTTGTCCTCCCCCGCCGGGCTCGCCCAGGCCGACTTCCAGCTTGCCGGACCGATGAAGGACCGGCGAATCGTCGTCGCCATGTCGGGCGGAGTCGACTCGAGCGTCGTCGCCGCGCTCGCCGCGCGGTCGGGCGCGGAGGTGATCGGCGTGACGCTCCAGCTCTACGATCACGGCGCCAAGGCGCGGCGCGTCGGCGCTTGCTGCGCGGGGCAGGATATTCGCGACGCGCGCGCGGTCGCCGACCGGCTGGGCTTCGCGCACCACGTTCACGACCATGAAAGCCGCTTTCGCGACACGGTGATCGACCAGTTCGCCGACGAATATCTCGCCGGGCGGACGCCGATTCCGTGCGTGCGCTGCAACATGGGGGTGAAGTTCACCGACCTTTTCCAGCTCGCCCGGGATCTCGGCGCCGACTGTCTCGCGACCGGCCATTATGTGCGGCGCGTGATGGGGCCTGCGGGCGCCGAACTGCACCGCGCGGTCGATCCCGCACGCGACCAGAGCTATTTCCTCTTTGCCACGACGCGGGAACAGCTCGACTTCCTGCGCTTTCCGCTCGGCGGGCTGGAGAAGAATGTGGTGCGTGAGATCGCGCGTGACATGGGCCTCGGCGTCGCGGGCAAGCCTGACAGTCAGGACATCTGCTTCGTCCCCGACGGCGATTATGCCTCGCTCGTGCGCAAGCTGCGCCCCGAAGCCGAGGATCGGGGCGAGATCGTCCATGTCGATGGCACGGTGCTCGGCACGCACCGGGGACTGATCCACTATACGGTCGGCCAGCGGCGCGGGATCGACATCGGCGGACAGGCGGAGCCGCTCTATGTCGTGCGGCTCGACGCGGCGACACGGCAAGTGATCGTCGGTCCGCGGCGCGCGCTGGCGGTGTCGGGCGCGCGGCTCGGCGAAGCGAACTGGCTCGCGGACGTCGAGAGCCGCGATGTGCTGGCGAAGGTGCGCAGCATGGCAAAGCCCGTTCCCGCGCGCGTGACCGGCGACCGGCTGCATTTCGTCGCCCCCGAATATGGCGTCGCGCCGGGACAGGCCGCGGTGCTCTATGACGCCGCCGACACGTCGCGCGTGCTCGGCGGCGGCTGGATCGAAGAGACGTTCGCGGCGGAATAGATTGAACTTTCTTCCCCGATGCCGCAGCGTGCCGCCAAACAGGGGAGAAATATGATGGTCAATATGGTCTTGCGCGGCGCCGTCCTGTTGTGGGCGGCTTTCTTTGCCATCGTCGGTGCGCGCGGGTTGCTGGATCCTGCGAGTTATAGCGAAACCTTCGGTTTCACGATCAGCGGCGTCGCGATCAACACGCTGCGCGCCGACCTGTCCTCCTTCTTTCTCGTTTCGGCCGGCGCGGCGGCGCTCGGCGCCTTGATTCCCGCGTGGGTGCGCGCGCTGCTGGTGCCCGCGGCGCTCTACGGCACCGCGCTGGCGGGGCGGCTGGTCGGCGTCGCGATGGGCGATCCGACCAATTTCGGCATCGTGCAGGGCATGATCGTCGAAGCCTTGTCGGTGCTGCTGATGCTCGGCAGCTGGTGGGTGCTCTCTCGCGCGGCAGCGGCGCCCGTCCAGGACTCCGCCGACACGGTGCATTGAGGCGTCGCGTCGGCGGCAGGCCTAACCCAGCCACTCGATCCACGCGCCATGGGCATGCGCGTGGGCGAGCTTTACCGGCTCGTCACCGCCCGGCCAGTAGCGGACGAGGAGTTCGTGATGGTGGACGGTGCGGTTCGCTTCGAGCGCGATCCAGGCGAGCGGGCGATCGGCGGTGGCGCGGCGGCCGGCGGCCTCCATCGCCGCGGTCACGCGCGCCTGCTGGTCGGCGGGAACATATTGCCAGACGATCGAGTGCATCAGCGCGCGCGTGGTCCCGGCGGCCTGCGGCCTTGCCAGCTCGGCCTCGACGAAATCGGCGGCGGTGGCGCGGATGAGCCTGGGCTTTTCCGCGTGCGCCGCGGCGATCGCCGCCTCCATGCGCGCGAAGCGGACATGGTGCTCGGGCCAGATATAGGCTTTGAGGCGGAGCGCCTGCGCCGGGTCGGTCAAATCGACGGGCGCGACGTCGCAGCCGCTGAGCCCGGCGAAGCCAACCGCGTGCATCGGCGGATGACGGCCGCGCCATTCGGGGGCAAAGGTCATCGCAGCCGGTTGCGGCCCGACATGCACCCCGCCAAGATCATAACGATAGCGGTCGATCATCAGGTTGATCCCCGCGCTCGAGCCGATTTCGAGGCAGTCGAAGCGCGGCGGCAATCCCCTGTCGGCAAGCCAGAGCATCGCCGCGATGAAGTTCGACGAGCGCCCCGCCTCGTTCGTCTGCGGGGGGCCGTCGAGCCAGGGGAGCAGCGCCGCCTCGTGCCGCGCCACCACTCCTGCGATTATTGCGGCGTCGTTGATGTCCTCGGCATCGGCATAAATGGGGGCAAGTTCGTGCGCGGCCTCCGACAGGTGCAGCGCATGAAACCCCCCCGCGGCGCGCAGCGGCAGCGCGTCGGCGAGCGGCGCGCCCGGCCAATCGGCAATGCGCCGCGCGAAGTCGCTCGCAGGTCGATCGAGCAAGCTGGCAATTGCGGCGACGACGCGCGCGGTAACGGGCGCGTCGTTGGCGCGGCAATAGGCAACCTGGTTGGCGAAGGCGGCGAGCACCGAGTCACGTCCGGTTTCCGCCATGTCGGCAAAGTGATAGCGCTCGCTCATTGCCCTTTGTCCCGTCGCCGCCTATGTGCGCGACGCTTATGCCCGAACCGATCATCTTTGCCATCCCCAAGGGACGCATCCTCGACGAGGCGTTGCCGCTGCTCGCGCGCGTGGGGATCGAGCCCGCGGCGGACTTCTTCGACAAGAAGAGCCGCGCTTTGGTGTTCGGGACGAACCAGCCGCATATCGCGCTGATCCGTGTGCGCGCGTTTGATGTGGCGACCTTCGTGGCCCATGGCGCGGCGCAGCTCGGCATCGTCGGGTCCGACGTCGTCGATGAGTTCGACTATTCGGAGTTGTACGCCCCCGTCGATCTCGGCATCGGCCATTGCCGCCTGTCGCTCGCGGGACCGGAGGGCAGCGCGCCACCGGGGCTGGGCGAAAGCCACATCCGCGTCGCGACCAAATATCCCGCGACGACGCGCCGCTGGTTCGCGGCACAGGGCATCCAGGCGGAGTGCATCAAGCTCAATGGCGCGATGGAAATCGCGCCGAAGCTGGGGCTCGCGTCGCACATCGTCGACCTGGTATCGACGGGGCGCACCCTGACCGAAAACGCGCTCGCCGAACAGAAGGTCATCAGCGAGGTGTCGGCGCGGCTGATCGTCAACCGCGCGGCGTTCAAGCTCAATTCGGCCGAGGTGCCGGCGCTCGTCGAACGCTTCCGTCAGGCGGTGGTCGATGCGGCGGCTTGACGCCTCGGCGCCCGGTTTTGCGGCCGCGTTCGACGTGCTGGTGAACGACCGGCGCGAGAGCGCGTCCGACGTGTCGGCCGACGTCGCCGCGATCATCGCGCGGGTGAAGGCCGAGGGCGACGCGGCGCTCACCGACTATACCGCGCAATTCGACCGGTTCGACCTCGACGCGCGCGGGTGGAGCATTTCAAAGGAGGACTGCGCCGCGGCCCATGCGGCGCTGGCGCCCGATCTGCGCGACGCGCTGAACCTCGCCGCCGACCGTATTCGCGCTTACCATGCCGCGCAATTGCCCGAGGATCGCGATTATCGCGATGCGACGGGCGCGCGGCTTGGTGCGCGCTGGAATGCGGTCGATGCCGCGGGAGTCTATGTCCCCGGCGGACGCGCCGCCTATCCCTCGTCGGTGCTGATGAATATCCTGCCCGCAAAGGTCGCGGGGGTCGAACGCATCGTGATGGTGACCCCGACCCCGGATGGCGGGGTCAATCCGGTGGTGATGGCCGCCGCGCACATCGGCGGCGTCGATGAAATCTGGCGGATCGGCGGCGCGCAGGCGATTGCGGCGCTGGCCCATGGCACCGGCCGCATCGCGCCGGTCGATGTCGTGACCGGCCCTGGCAATGCCTGGGTCGCCGAGGCGAAGCGCCAGCTTTATGGCGTGGTCGGCATCGACATGGTCGCGGGGCCGAGCGAGATCGTGGTCGTGGCCGACAACCGGAACGAACCGCATGTCATCGCCGCCGACCTGTTGAGCCAGGCCGAGCACGACCCGACGAGCCAGTCGATCCTGTTCACCGACGATGCGGCCTTTGCCGATGCGGTCGTTGCGGCGGTGGCGGAGGTCATCCCGACACTGAGCACCGCGGCGACGATGCAGGCGAGCTGGGCCGAAAATGGCGCGGTGATCGTCGTGCCGGCGCTGGCCGACGCGATTCCGCTGTGCGACCGGCTGGCGCCCGAACATCTCGAACTCGCGGTCGATCCCGCCGAAGCCGATGCGCTCTTCGCGCGGGTTCGCCATGCCGGATCGGTGTTCCTCGGTCGCCAGACCCCCGAGGCGATCGGCGATTATGTCGCGGGCCCGAACCATGTCCTTCCTACGGGGCGCCGTGCGCGTTTTTCGAGCGGCCTGTCGGTGACCGACTTCATGAAACGCACCAGCTTCCTTGCGCTCGACGAGGCAAGCCTTGCCGCCATCGGCCCCGCGGCGGTCGCGCTTGCCGGGGCCGAGGGGCTTCCCGCCCATGCGCTCAGCGTCCGGAATCGGTTGAAATAGAATTGCCCCATGAACCCCAATCTCCGTCGTCCCGGCGAAGGCCGGGATCTCGCCGTCACGACAAGACGCGAGGTTGAGATCCCGGTCCCTCCGACTGCCTTGCAGGCGCTCAGGACAGGCTTCGCCGGGATGACGATTTGAGCAGATGACGATTTAAGATAAAGCAGACACCATGAACAAACGTACCCAGGCCCGCTCCGCCGCCCGCCTTGCCGCCGTGCAGGCGCTTTATCAGCACGAGATGGAGGCGACGCCGGTCGCGCAGCTGATCCACGAATTTCACCAGCACCGCATCGGCGCGATCATCGAAGACGCCGAATATGCCGACGCCGACGTCCCCTTTTTCGACGACATCGTGAGGGGCGTGCTGGCGCGTGCGGACGAGATCGACGCGGCGATCGTCGCGCGGCTTGCCAGCGGCTGGACGATGGAGCGGCTCGACCGGACGATGAAGGCGATCCTGCGCGCGGGCACCTATGAGCTGCTCGCGCGCGGCGACGTGCCGGTCGGCGCGGTGGTCAGCGAATATGTCGATGTCGCGAAGGCGTTTTTCGACGGCCGCGAGGCGGGGTTTGCGAATGGGCTGCTCGACGCCATCGGCAAGGATGTGCGGGGAACCGGCGCCTAGGATATCCGTTGGCATCGAGCGAAGTCGAGATGCCCGGCGGCCTGGCGCCAGCTCGATGAGTGTCTCGACTTCGCTCGACACGAGCGGACAGAGATGCCTTGATCGAATGAGAGGGCCGCATGACCGAAGCCGATTTCATCGCCCGCCTGCGCGCCATCGCGACCGATCCCGCCGCGCGCGGGCTCGCTGACGATGCGGCGGTCTGGGAGGGGCTGGTGCTCACCCACGACATGATCGTCGAGGGTGTCCATTTCCTGCCTGACGACCGGCCGCAGGATGTCGCGTGGAAACTCGTCGCGGTGAACCTGTCCGACCTGGCGGCCAAGGGTGCGCCGCCGGTCGGGGTGCTCGTCGGCTACAGCCTCGGCGACGCGGCTTGGGACGCGGCCTTTGTCGAGGGGCTCGATGTGGCGCTGCGCCGCTTCGGGGTCGCCCTGCTCGGCGGCGACACGGTACGCGCGCCCACGGGAACACCCCGCAGTTTCGGCCTCACCGCGATCGGGCGGGCGCCCGAGGACGGGGCTCCGACGCGCGGCGGGGCGCGGCCGGGCGACCAGCTATGGGTGACGGGGACGGTCGGCAATGCCGGGCTGGGCCTGGCGATGCGGCTTGGGCAGGTCGAACCGAACGAGACCTGCCTTGCCGCCTATAGCCGCCCCCAGCCGCAGCTGACCTTCGGACAGGCGGTGGCGCCGCATGTTCGCGCGATGATGGATATATCCGACGGCCTGCTGATCGACGCACAGCGCATGGCGGCGGCGAGCGGGTGCGAGCTGGGGATCATGCTCGAGGCCATCCCCCTGTCGGCGGCGCTGCTCGCGGTGCGGCCCGATGTGCTCGATACGCGGCTGGCCGCGGCGACGGCGGGCGACGATTATCAATTGCTGTTCGCGGCCGATCCAGCCGCCGCAGGCGCGATCCGCGAGATTGCCGCCGGGTTGAATGTCGCGGTCACCGCGATCGGCCACGCGGGAGTAGGCGAGGGGATCGTGCTGACGCACCGTGCGCAGCGCATCGCGGTACCCGAACGGCCGGGTTTCATGCACTGACGGCAGGAACCTATCCGAATCGTCATCCGGGCGAAGGTCGGCATGACGGCCTGAGGCGAGATTGCGCAAATGCGCCGAATAACCGGGCTTGCCCTTGGCTTTCTTTCTTCCCATAACCCGCCGGTCTAATTTGGGGCGGTCGCATCAGGGGAAGAGCGAACCGGCAACAATAGTCGGACGTGCTCGACTGCTATCTTCTGCGTCGCCCTTCTCATGGGGAAGGAAGCAACACGCATGAATCCGGTTTTGATCGCGATAGGGTGCGGCCTGTTGGCCGTGCTCTATGGATTCATTACCTCGCGACAGGTGCTCAGCGCATCGGCGGGTAACGAAAAGATGCAGCAAATCGCCGGCGCCATTCAGGAAGGCGCCAAAGCCTATCTGGGCCGCCAATATCGCACCATCGCTGTTGTGGGCGTTGTCGTCGCCGTGCTTGTCGGACTGTTCCTCGGCCCGATCTCCGCGACGGGTTTCGTCATCGGCGCTGTGCTGTCGGGTGTGGCTGGTTATATTGGCATGAACATCTCGGTCCGTGCGAATGTGCGCACGGCCGCGGCGGCGCAGACCGGGTTGCAGGCGGGCCTCACCATGGCGTTTCGCGCCGGCGCGATCACCGGCATGTTGGTTGCGGGCCTTGCGCTGCTCGCGATCGCTGTTTTCTTCTGGTATCTGACCGGCCCCGGCGGCTTTACCGTCGGCGGTGACGATCGCACCGTGGTCGATGCGCTTGTTGCCCTTGCCTTCGGCGCTTCGCTGATCTCGATCTTCGCGCGGCTCGGTGGCGGCATCTTCACCAAGGCCGCCGATGTCGGCGCCGACCTCGTCGGCAAGGTCGAGGCGGGAATCCCCGAAGATGATCCGCGCAACCCTGCGGTGATCGCTGACAATGTCGGCGACAATGTCGGCGACTGCGCGGGCATGGCCGCCGACCTCTTTGAAACCTATGTCGTCACCGTCGGCGCCACGATGGTGCTGATCGCGTTGCTGATGAAGGGGGCGGGCGACATGCTGCTCCCGCTGATGACGCTGCCGCTGTTGATGGGCGGTGTCTGCATCATCACTTCGATCATTGGCACCTATTTCGTGCGTCTCGGCAGCGGGACGAACGTCATGGGTGCGATGTACAAGGGTTTTCTCGTTACCGCGATCCTCTCGATCCCGGCAATCTGGTTCTCGACGCAATATGCACTCGGCGACATGGCGACCGATATCGCGGGCACCGATTTCAACGGCAGCGATCTTTTCTATTGCGCGCTGCTCGGCCTTGCCATCACGGGCATCATCATCTGGATCACCGAATATTATACGGGCACCAATTATCGCCCCGTTCGCAGCATCGCCAAGGCGTCGGAAACGGGCCATGGCACCAATGTGATCCAGGGTCTGGCCATCAGCCTGGAATCGACCGCGCTGCCGACGCTCGTCATCTGTGTCGGCATCATCGTCGCCTATCAGGTCGCGGGCATCATCGGTATCGCCTTTGGTGCCACTGCGATGCTCGCGCTGGCTGGCATGGTCGTCGCGCTCGACGCCTATGGTCCCGTCACCGACAATGCCGGCGGCATTGCCGAAATGGCGGGTCTCGATGACAGTGTGCGTGAGAAGACCGACCTTCTCGACGCCGTGGGCAACACGACCAAGGCCGTGACCAAAGGCTATGCCATCGGCTCGGCGGGTCTCGCAGCGCTGGTGCTGTTCGGCACCTATACCGCGGACATTACGGAGTATTCGGCAGCGCTCGGTCTCGACGCTCCGCTGACCTTTTCGCTGTCGTCGCCCTATGTCATCGTCGGACTGCTGCTCGGCGCGCTTTTGCCCTATCTCTTCGGGGCGCTGGGCATGACCGCCGTGGGCCGTGCGGCGGGTGACGTGGTCAAGGATGTTCGGGACCAGTTTGCGAACAACAAGGGCATCATGGACGGCACCAGCCGCCCCGACTACGCCCGCACGGTCGACCTCGTCACCAAGGCGGCGATCAAGGAAATGATCATCCCGTCGCTGCTGCCGGTGCTCGCGCCGATCGTCGTTTACTTCGTCATCCTGTGGGTCGCGGGTCCGGCCGCAGCGCTCGAAGCGCTCGGCGCGCTGCTGCTCGGCGTGATCGTCGGCGGGCTGTTCGTCGCCATCTCGATGACTTCGGGCGGCGGCGCCTGGGATAACGCGAAAAAATATATCGAGGACGGCAACCACGGTGGCAAGGGCAGCGAAGCCCACAAAGCCGCGGTGACCGGCGATACCGTCGGCGATCCCTACAAGGATACCGCGGGGCCTGCCGTGAATCCAATGATCAAGATCACCAATATCGTGGCGATCCTGCTCCTCGCGGCCCTGGCGCACGGCGCGGCTTAAGCTGCACCGCATCTGTAGGTGAACAAGGGCCTCGCCGGAGCGATCCGGCGGGGCCTTTCCGTTCCTTGTGGCGACGGTCGGTGTTGTCAACGCGCAGCGGCCTTTCTACGCTTGCGGCCACGGGCAGTACGAACAATCGGATTGTCGGACAGAGGGTTAATCCGTTCAACGTGCGTAAAAAGGGGATCAAGATGACCACGAAGCTTTTCGTTGCGGCATTGCTCGCTTCGGCGGTCGCGCTGCCGACTACCGCGCAGCGGAGCGACATTGTGGTGATGGCACAAAAGGGGCGTGTCGATACGGCCGTATTTGGAAAAAGGCCATTCATGCGCGACCCGCGTCTGTCACCGGACGGAAGCAAGGTGGCGGTGATGATGAGCCGCGATGGCGTCGATAATCTGGTCCTCATCGACTTAACCAAAACGGAAACTGCCCCCACGCTGATAGCGAAAGCCGAGGAATATCGCGAGGCCGGTGATCGCACGATGACCGGCTGGCGTTGGGTGGGGAACCGCACACTCGTTATCACATTGATGTCGCGTGAGATTATTTTCGGACAGCGATCCGACCTGCGGCGTCTTGCTGCCTACGACCTGGAATCGGGAAAACTCACTCCGCTCGCCTGGACCGACGCCGGTGGTGATGGCGGCACCATCTTGCACGTCGACGATGAGAAAGAAACGATCCTCGTGCAACGGGGCATTTTCAAGGACGGCAGTTTTTCGCCAGGCCCCGAGGTGATCAACGTCGACGTCAGGACCGGAAAATACAGGACCATCCAGCGACCCAATGTCGAGGTCAGCAACTGGCTCGTCGACGGCAAGGGAGTTGTTCGCGGCGGGCTGGGGCAGGACGACAAGGGGAATCAGCGGTTGATGTATCGGTCGGACGCTACCTCGACGATCAAGACTGTATCAAATGCTAAAGATCCGACATTCACCCAGTCGCAGATCGTGCCGTCGGTGTTTCTCGACGAACCCGACATGGCCTATGCGACAAGCAACAAGGATGATCTGCGCCGCGTCTACAAGGTCAACATGAAGGCGATGGAGATCGTCGGTCCGCCGCTGTTCCAGCTCGACGGCTATGATGTCGGCGGCATTATTCCCAATGAAGCCGGCAACAACATTCTCGGCTTTGCCTACATCACCGACAAGGATCGTCGCAAATGGGTCGACGAACGGCTTGCGCAGGTGCAGCAATTTTTCGACGAGGATTTTGGCGAGGGTAACGCGCTTATTACCTCGACCAATGACGGTGACACAAAATTGATCGTCCAGATCGGCGAAACAAGCGATCCGGGGGGCTATTATCTTTACGATACGCAGACCGGCAAGCTGCAACTGCTCGGCTGGGTCCACCCCATCCTGCAGGGCGCCAAGATGAACCCCACGGATACGGTGCGTTACAAGGCATCGGACGGGTTGGAGATCGAGGCAATCGTGACCTACCCGCGCCACCGCAAGGATCGCAAGAAGCTGCCCGTCGTGGTGATGCCGCACGGGGGCCCCTATGGTGTGCGTGACGAGGAAGGCTTTGGATTCTTTCCCTGGCATCAGGCGGTTGCCGAACTCGGCTATGTCGTGATCCAACCCAATTACCGGGGGTCCGGGGGCTACGGAAAATCGTTCGTCATGGAAGGCCGCAAGCCCAACGGATATGGCAACCGAATGCAGGATGATCTCAACGATGCGGTCACCTGGTTCGCGCAGCAGGGGTTGGTCGATCCGAAGCGCGCCTGCATAATGGGCTGGTCTTATGGCGGCTATGCCAGTGCGAGAGGGGCGCAGCGCGACCCGAATGTGTGGCGCTGCGCTATCGCGGGGGCCGGTGTCTATGATTTCCCGATGATGAAATCCTTCGATACCCAAACCTTCGGCAGTTTTGGCGCCAGCTTTCAGGCGACGGCCGATGACCTTATCGCGATCTCGTCTGCGCGAAACACCGATGGCCCATGGTCGCCCATCCTGATCGTGGCGGGTCTGCGCGACGCGCGAATTCCGATCGAGCAATCGCGCACGCTGGTGTCGCGTCTCAAGCGGTCAGGCAAGAAGGAAGGGGTGGACTTCCGTTACGTCGAGCAGCCCAAGGGCACACACAATCTGCCTTATGAGGATGTCCATATCGAATGGCTGGTCGAAGCCGAAAAGTGGCTGGCGGTTCATAATCCTGCCTATATTGAAAGCGATCCGGACAGGCCAAAGCCCGTTACGGTAACCGCGGAAACCAGATAGGACTGGCATGCCGGACGGGAAATGGGCGGCGCGGCGTTCGCGGCGCAACTTCGCTCTCTTCGGGTCAGGCTGCGTGCCTGTTTTCGATGCCCGCGCCCGTTTGCCGATTGCCTGTCCGCCGCCGCCGCTCTAACCTTTGCAGCACGTTATCAAGCGGAGGGCGGCGAGTGAGCGAAGGCAGCGCGGCGAGCGAAATCTATATTGGCCTCGGCGGCGGCGGGGCGGCGGCGGGGGCGCGGCAATCGCTGGTGCTGAAGCGCGCGAACCGCCACGGGCTGATCGCCGGGGCGACGGGCACGGGCAAGACGGTGACTTTGCAGGGGCTGGCCGAAGGTTTTTCGGCGGTGGGCGTGCCCGTCTTTGTCGCCGATGTGAAGGGCGACCTTGCGGGCATGGCGATGGCGGGCAGCCCGACCGCCAAGGTGCACGAGCCCTTTTCGAAGCGCGCCGCCGAAATCGGCGACACCGACTGGGCCTATCGCGATAATCCGGTGATCTTCTGGGATCTGTTCGGTGAACAGGGGCATCCGGTGCGCACGACGATCTCCGAAATGGGGCCGCTGCTGCTCGCACGGCTGATGGGGCTGAATGAGACGCAGGAAGGTGTGCTCGCGATTGCGTTCAGGGTTGCCGACGAACAGAATATGCTGCTGCTCGACCTGGGCGATTTGCAGGCGATGCTCGTCTGGTGCGCCGAAAATGCCGACGAGTTGACCGCAAAATATGGCAATGTCACCAAGGCGAGCGTCGGGGCGATCCAGCGGCAACTGCTGACGCTCGAAAGCCAGGGCGGCGATCATTTCTTCGGCGAGCCCGCGCTCGATATTCAGGACATGATCCGCACCGACGAAAAGGGTCGCGGTTATGTGAACATCCTCGCCGCCGACAAGCTGATGGCGAGCCCGAAGCTTTATGCGACCTTCCTGCTGTGGCTGCTGAGCGAGATGTTCGAGACGCTGCCCGAGGTGGGCGATCCCGACAAGCCCAAGCTGGTTTTCTTCTTCGACGAGGCGCATCTGCTGTTCGACGATGCGCCGCCCGCGCTCACCGAAAAGATCGAACAGGTCGTGCGCCTGATCCGGTCGAAAGGCGTTGGCGTCTATTTTGTGACGCAAAACCCGATCGATATTCCCGAGGCGGTCGCGGGCCAGCTGGGCAATCGTGTCCAGCACGCGCTGCGCGCCTTTACCCCGCGCGATCAGAAGGCAGTGAAGGCTGCCGCCGACACCTTTCGCCCCAATCCGGAGATCGATGTGGCGCGTGAGATCACCGAGCTTCGCGTCGGCGAGGCGCTGGTGTCGCTGCTGATGCCCGACGGCGCGCCGTCGCCGGTTGAGCGCACTTTAATCAAGCCGCCCTGCTCGCGCGTGGGGCCGCTCGACGCCAAGGAACGCGCGGTCATCCAGTCTGTCTCGCCCGTTGAGGGCAAATATGACACGGCGGTCGACCGCGAAAGCGCCGAGGAACTGCTCGCCGCCAAGGCCGAGCAGGCGCAGGCCGCGGCGATCGAAGCGAAGGCGCAGGAAGAGGCCGACAAGGCAGCGGCGATCGCCGCGAAGGAAGAGGCGAAGCGCAAGGCGGCCGAGGAGCGCGAACGCATCCGGCTGGAAAGAGCAGCGGCGCGCGAGGCCGCGAAGCCGAGCATGGCCGAAAAGATGATGCAGTCTGCGGCGCGCTCGGCCGCGACGAGCCTCGGTCGGCAGGTCGCGGGCAAGTTTGGCGGCCAGTTGATGCGCGGGATTCTGGGCAGCCTGTTCAAATAGGTCGTCGTTCACCAAAGACACCCCGTCATCTTTGCGGTCGACTCGGCGTGCGAATCGCGGCAGCCTGGGTTGCATGACAAAACCTATATTGCCTGGAGAGGTAGCCGCCGCGGTCGTCAATCCCGCCGCCTATGGGGCGTGGGAGCCGCTGCACGAACAGCTCGCCTGGGCGCGGGCGAACATGCCGCTGGGCGTCGCGGAGAATCCGAACCACGATCCCTTCTGGCTCGTGACGCGCCACGCCGACATCATGGCGATCAGCCGCGATCCGCAGCGCTTTGCCAACGGCATCCGGCCGACGGTGCTGACCGACCGCGCGGGCGAGGCGCTGGCGCGCGCGGCGACGCCGAATAATGACGGTCATCTGGTGCGCTCGCTCGTCCAGATGGATGCGCCCGATCATATAAAATACCGGCTGCTGACGCAGAGCTGGTTCATGCCCAAGAATCTGAAGACGATCGAGGATCGCATCCGGCAGATCGCCCGCGACACGGTCGAGCACATGCTGGAGACCGGAGGGTCATGCGATTTCGCGCGCGACGTTGCGGCGCATTATCCGCTGCGCGTCATCATGGACATATTGGGGGTGCCGCCCGAGGACGAACCGCGGATGCTGATGCTGACGCAGCAATTGTTCGGTCCGACCGACCCGGAGCTCAACCGCAGCAGGGAAGCGATCACCAGCTCCGAACAGGCGATCGCGATGCTGCATTACGTCATCGCCGATTTCGAGGCCTATTTCGGCGCGCTGACCGCCGACCGCCGCGCCCATCCGCGCGAGGATATTGCGACCGTGATCGCCAATGCGATGGTCGGGGGCGAGCAGATTCCCGACCGCGAACTAGCCGGCTATTATATGATTATCGCGACCGCGGGGCACGACACGACGAGCGCATCGACCGCGGGGGCGATCATGGAGCTGGCGCGCAACCCGGCGCTGTTCGAGCGGTTTCGTGACGCGGCGAGCGACAAGGCGGGGCTGATCGAGGAGGCGATCCGCTGGACGACGCCGGTGCAGCATTTCATGCGCAGCGCGCGCGAGGATGTCGAGATCGGCGGGCAGACGATCCGCGCGGGCGACTGGCTGATGCTGAACTATGTTTCCGCGAACCGCGACGAGGCGGTTTTTGCCGATCCCTTCGCTTTCGACCCCGATCGCGAGAAGAATCAGCAGATCGCCTTTGGTTTCGGCGCGCATGTCTGCCTGGGGCAGCATCTGGCGCGGCTGGAGATGCGGATTTTGATGGAGGAATTGCTGCCGCGGCTGACCAGCCTGGCGCTGGCGGGCGAACCCGCGCGCGTCGAATCGGTGTTCGTCGGCGGGCTGAAGCGGCTGCCGATCCGGTTTACGGCGGCGTAGCGGCTTACAAGCGCCAGCTTTGGCTGACACAAGATATGGGTTGTCATCCCGGCGAAGCCTGTGGGGTGGGTTCACATCTGGAGTGCACCAGTTGGGTAAGGAATGCCTTGGCTGGGGTTAAGGGGGTTGAGACATTTTCGAGGGGCATTGTTGTAAGCGCGATCGGGGCGGCGGCTTCTCCGGGGGTTCTTGTGATGAGCGTGAGGCGCGAGCTGCGTTCGTGGGCGGCGAGGATGGCTTGGCCATGGCTTGCAAACGGCATGCGATCGGCTTTCCAATGGGCGCGGCAATCGCACATCGCTCCTCAAGCGATAACTGGCGGCAACGCTCTCCCATCGCAACACCTCAAGCTGGGGTTGCGCTTCGTTTGTGAACGAAGGGGCTCTCGACCTATCGCAAAGACGCACCGGTGAGATCCCGGCCCCTTCGACTGCCTTGCAGGCGCTCAGAACAGGCTTCGCCAGGATGGCGATGGAATGAAGGTCTGGTTTCGGTCGTTCGCGTCTTCTGACGGCAAAAGACTGCGAACGTCTCGTCGCAGCGGGAATTGCCGCGTCGCCGGTTGACCTTTTCCCGCTTTCAAGGGCATAGCTTGCCGTCAGGACATAAGTCCGGGTCGCATCCAGTGTTGGTGGTCGCTCAGGGGTGGGCGATTGGGGGAAATGGGATGCCCGAACATGCGTTCGCCGATGGCTTGTTCGCGGATGGTCGCTCCGCCCGCGACGGCGCGCGCGCATGAACGAGGCCGCCGCTCTTGATCGCGTAAAGGTCGCGATCATCGGGTCGGGTCCGGCGGGCCTCAGCGCCGCGGCGCGCGCGGCGCAGCTGGGGATGAGCCACGTCCTGCTCGAAAAGACCGACCATCTGTCCGACACCATCTTCAAATATCAAAAGGGCAAGCGCGTGCTCGCGACGCCCGAACGCCTTGATCTCCGCTCCGACTGCCGCTTTGCCGAGGGCGCGCGCGAACATATCCTCGCCAATTGGGACGAGGATGCCGCGAACAACGGGGTCAATGTGGCCTATCGCGCCGACGTCGCCGAGGTAACGGGCGAGAAGGGCGCGTTTGCGATCAAGACCGCGAAGGGCGACGTCTTTCACGCCGAAAATATCGTGCTGGCGATCGGCACGCAGGGCAATCCGAACCGCCTGCGCTGCGAAGGCTACGACCTGCCGCACATCATCTATCAGGTCGACGATCCCGAGGATTTCAAGGACAAGCACATCACCGTCGTCGGATCGGGCGACGCGGGGATCGAGAATGCACTGGGGGTGGCCGAGGAGGCGCTGGAAAACACTGTCACCATCCTCAACCGATCAAGGGATTTTGCGCGCGCCAAGGCCAAGAATGTCTCCGACCTGATGGAAGCGGGCGAAAACGGACTGATCGCGATCCGCACCGAGACACAGCCGAAGAAAGTCGAACCCGGCTGGCTGACGCTTGACACCCCCGATGGCGAGGAACGCATCCCGTGCGACGTCATCGTCGCGCGGCTGGGGTCGGTCGCGCCGCGCGCCTTCGTCGAATCGATGGGGATCGAGTTCACCGGACCCGACCGCGAGGCGTTTCCCAAGCTGTCGCCGACCTTTGAATCGACGGTGCCCGGCATTTTCGTGATCGGCGCGCTCGCGGGCTATCCGCTGATCAAGCATTGCATGAACCAGGGCTATGACGTCGTCGAGTTCATCAATGGCAACACGGCGCTGACCCCCGCCGACGAAAAGGATCTGGCGGCGATCTTTGCGGGGTTGCCGCAGCAGAAATCGGTGAGCGAATGGCTCGACTATCTGCGCGAACGGGTGAGCATTTTTGCCGATGTCTCACCGCTCCAGATGCGCGAGTTCATGCTCGATTCGACGGTCGCTTTCTATCGCAGCGGCGAGGTGGTGTTCGAGAAGGGCGAACCGGGGTCGTCACTGTTCGCGATCGCCGATGGTTTCGCCGAGGTCGAGGTCGGTCCTGGCGTCACCGTGCCGATCGAACAGGGGTCGATTTTCGGCGAGGTCGGGTTGATTTCGGGGCGCAAGCGCGGCGCGACGATCCGCGCGGGCGCCGACAGCATCTTCGTCGAAGTGTCGCGCACCGCGGCGCTCAAGCTGATGGCGGCGGTGCCGGGGGCGAAGCGCGCGATCAACCGCATTTCGCTCGAACGCCAGTTGCTGCAAATCTTCAAGGGCGGGCTGACCGCCGAGGATCTGGCGCCGGTCGTCGAGGCGGCCGAGGTCGAGCGCGTCCCCGCGGGCAAGGCGGTACTGACCGAGGGCGAGCAGGGCGACGATGTCTATGTGATCCGGTCGGGCTCGATGGTGGTCGAAAAGGACATCGGCGGCAAACCAATCTTCCTCCGCTACCTGCCCGCAGGCAGCTTCTTCGGCGAAATGGGGGTGCTGAGCGGACAGCCGCGCAACGCCACGGTGAAGGCCGCGGTCGGCAGCGAGGTCATCAAGCTGACCGGCGACAGTTTCCGCAAGATGCTCGCCGCGCGGCCGCAGGTGCGCGCGGCGACCGAGGCCGCGGTCGCCGAGCGCGCGGCGATGAACAGCTTTATCGAATCGCGCAAGGCGAGCTATTCGAGCGCGGTCGATCTCTATTCGGACACCGCCAGCTTCATCATGAAAGAGGGGCTGGGCGAGGCGACCGACGCGCTGCTGATCGACGAGAATCTGTGCGTCGGTTGCGACAATTGCGAAAAGGCGTGCGCCGACAGCCACGAAGGGCTGTCGCGGCTCGACCGCGAGGCGGGCAAGACCTTTGCCCATCTGCACGTCCCCACCAGCTGCCGCCACTGCGAGCATCCGCATTGCATGGCCGACTGCCCGCCGAACGTGATCCACCGCGGCCCCGACGGCGAGGTATTCATGGAGCCGGGCTGCATCGGCTGCGGCAACTGCATGCGCAACTGCCCCTATGGCGTGATCCGCATGGAAGCGGCGCCGCCGCCCAAGCCGGGGCTTTTGAGCTGGCTGTTGTTCGGGCGCGGGCCGGGGCCGGGCGAACCCTCGCCCAAATGGACCAAGAAGCAATTGGGCGACGAGAAGCCCAAGAAGATCGCGGTCAAATGCGACATGTGCAAGGGCATTGCGGGCGGTCCGGCGTGCGTGCGGGCGTGCCCGACCGGCGCCGCGATCCGCGTCTCGCCCGAAGAGTTTCTGTCGATCGCGCGACTCGACGAGGCGACCGACTGATGGCCAGCCTGTTCCAACGCCGCCGGTCGAAAGCCACGCAGGTCGAGCGGGTGCGCGAGCGCCAGCACGAAGGCTTTCTGCGCTATGCGGGGTTCCGCTGGGCGAAGATTTCGGGGGGGATCTGCCTGCTCGTCATCCTCTCCTATGCGCTTGTCGACGTGACGCCGCGGCACAATGGCGGCAGCTGGTACGGCTATACGCTCGGGACGATCGGCGCGCTGCTGATCCTGTGGCTGACCGCGCTCGGCTATCGCAAGCGCCGGATGACGCGCGATTACTGGTCGCTCAAAGCCTGGACCTCGGCGCATGTCTATCTGGGTTTGAGCCTGATCGTCATCGGCACCTGGCACACCGGCTTTCAGCTCGGCTGGAATGTCCACACGCTCGCCTGGGCGTTGATGATGCTTGTCATCCTGTCGGGGCTTTATGGCGTCATCGTCTATGCGACCTTGCCCACCGCGCTGTCGAACAATCGCGAGCAGATGACGCAGATGCAGATGCTGGAGGCGATCCGCGCCTTCGACCGCCAGCTGCACAGCGCCGCGCAGCCGCTGACCCCGACGGACAGCGCCGCGGTGCTCGCCTCGCTGGACCAGGATCCGTTTGCGGGCGGCGCGTGGGCGCGGCTGCGCGGCCGCTATCCCGCCTGCGCCACCGCCGCGGCGCGCAGCGCGCTCGCGACATCGCAGGGCGGCGACGCCGACGCGCGCGCCAAGGTCGTGCAGCTGTTGTTGCAGAAGGAGGCGGCGCTGGCGCGGCTGCGCGAACATCTGCGGCTGCGCGCGCTGCTCGAAATCTGGCTCTATGTGCATGTGCCGCTGACCTTTGCGCTGATCGCGGCGCTGTCGGCGCATATCGTCAGCGTCTTTTTCTATTGGTGAGGCAGGGACGATGAGCTTCATCCTGCGCCGCATCGCAACGACCAAGACGGGCAAGCAGATCGTCCGCGATTTGGCCCTTCCCGGCGACAGGATCACGCTGGGGCGCGACAGCGCGAGCACGATCCACATCGCCGATCTGGCGGTGAACCCGCACCATGCGACGATCGCCAGCAGCGACGGGCGCACGGTGCGGGTGACCGCGCAGGAAGGGCTGGGGTTCGACCTCAACGGCCGCACCGAAACTGTCGCCGACATCGACAGCGCCGCGGGCGCCGAGCTGCGTTTCGGCGGGCACCGGCTGACGATCGCGCGCGAGGAGGACAAGATCATCCTGCTCGTCGAGCGCATCGACGAACTGTCGCAATCGTCGAAGGATGTCGACGAGGTAAAGGCCTTTTCGCTCGCGGGCGTGATGCCGGGCAAGCGCGTCGGCGCGTGGACCTTTGGCCTGCTCATGCTGCTGGCGTTTCTGATCGGCCCGATCTGGGCGTGGTACAGCTATAAAAATGTCGACGAGCGGCCGGGCAATTTCCACGCCGATCGCACCTGGATTTCGGGTCCGCTGTCGAGCGCGCACGCCAATCTGACCAAGGATTGCCAGTCGTGCCATGTCGAGCCCTTCGTCGCGGTGACAGACACGGCCTGCGTCAACTGTCACACCGGCGAGCACAAGGCGATGAGCATGGCGCACGCGGGTGCGCCGACCGCGATGCTGCTCGCGGCGCGCGCGCCGACGGGCGGATTCGACAAATTGCTCGCCAATGTCGGCGAGGCGTTCAACCGGCCGCAGGGGCGCTGCGTCGATTGCCACACCGAACATGAAGGCGCGGGGCCGATGGCCGCGACGCCGCAAAAGTTCTGCGCCGATTGCCACGACGGGATGCAGGGTCGGCTCCAAAACGCGGGGCATCCGACGATGCTGGCCGATGCCAGCGATTTCGGAACCGCCCACCCCGAGTTCCGCCCGCTCGTCCGCGCGGCGTCGGGAGCGCAGCCGGCGCGCGCTGCCCCGGGCAAGGCGACGGTCGATTACAACGGGCTGAAGTTCCCGCACGACCTGCATCTTCAGGCGACCGGCGGCGTGGCGCGCATGGCGGCGAGCTTCCGCGGGCGCCATGATTTCGGGCAAAAGCTGGAGTGCGAAAATTGCCATCGCGTCGAGACCGACGGGGTGCGCGTCAAGCCGGTCGAAATGGAACGCGACTGCGCCATGTGCCACAGCCTGGCATTCGAGACGGTCGGCGGGGTGACGCGAACCTTGCGCCACGGTGAACCGGCACAGGTCGTCGCCGACCTCACCGCCTATTATCGCTCGACCCCGCCGTCGCGGCCGCTCCAGCTCGGCGGGATGCAGCGGCGGCGGCCGGGCGCCTATGCCGAGGGGCAAGTCTATAACATCTATTTCAACGAGGTGGCGGTGCGGCCGAGCCGCGCGCAGGATGCGGTCCGCGCCGTCTTTTCAAAAGGCGGCGCATGTTACGACTGCCACACGATCTTTGCGCCCGCAGCCGGGAACAGCTGGCGCGTCGCGGCGGTCAACCAGACGCCGCGCTATCTGCAAAAGGGCTGGTTCGACCATGACGCGCACAAGGAAACCGCCTGCGCCGATTGCCACACCGCGGCGCCCGCGTCGAAAAGCTCGACCGATCTGCTCGTCCCCGGCCTCCGCCAATGCCGCGATTGTCATGTCGGTGAGGGCGGGGCGCGGCTGGTCAAGGTCGAGACCGCGACCGTGTCGCCGTGCGCGATGTGCCACGAATATCATTCGGACGGCGGGAAGCCGTGGGTGCCGAACCGTCAGCGGAGGGTTAACAGCGCGGCAATTACAAATAAACGTGCCGATGCTAGTGCGGGTGTGAGCGCGATCACAGGAACCGCGGCGCGCGGTCTTTATCGTGTGACGTGGCGCACACCCGCCTTGCACGGGGCAAGGCGGGGCGGGTGAACTATCGGGCCGGGACCAGCCGGTGACAGCAGGGGACGGATATGCTGATCGCCCAGATCACCGATATCCATATCGGGTTCGATCCGGACAATCCGGCCGAATATAATCGCAAGCGCCTCGACGAGGTGCTCGACGTGCTGATCGAGGGGCCGAACCGCCCCGACCTGTTACTCGCCACCGGCGACATCACCGACCGTGGCGACGCCGACAGCTATCGTCGCCTTGCGACCGCCTTTTCGCGCTGCCCCTTTCCGGTGTGGCCGAGCGTCGGCAACCATGATTTGCGTCGCAATTTCCACGCGCGCTTTCCGGGTTTCGACGACGGCAACGGCTTTGTCCAATATACGGTCGAACTGCCCGAACTCCGGTTGGTGACGATCGACACGCTGGAGGAGGGACGCCACGGCGGCGCCTTTTGCGCGCGCCGCGCGGCGTGGCTCGACACCGAACTCGCAAAGGAGCCTGCCAAGCCGACCTATATCGTCATGCACCACCCGCCGGTCGAAAGCGGGATCGAATGGATGAACACCCATCCCGACGAACCATGGGTGGCGACCTTTACCGAGGTGGTGCGGCGTCATCCGCAGGTGCGCGGGCTGATCTGCGGCCACCTCCACCGCAGCGTGACGGTGGCGTGGGAGGGGCGGACGATCGCGATCTGCTCATCGACCGCGCCGCAGGTGTCGCTCGACCTCAGGCCCATCGACGAAAATCACCCCGACGACCGCCCGATGATCGTTGCGGAGGATCCCGCCTATGCGCTCCACCGCTGGAACGGGCGCGAACTGGTAAGTTTCTACGACCATGCGGGCGCACACACGATGCTGGCGAAATATGACGAGCGGTTGCAGCCGCTGGTGCGCGAATTGAAGGCGGAAAGGCCGGGCTGAACACCGGCACCAGCATTATCCGTGATCCCGGCGAAGCCTGTGGGGTGGGTTCACATTTGGAGTGCACCAGTCGGGTAAGGAATGCCTTGGCTGGGGTTAGGGGGTTGAGACATTATCGAGGGGTATTGTTGTGAGCGCGATGGGGATGTGCGGGCCCATGTGTCCAACGCTATCCCCGCTCAGGGAATCCGCTTGGTCGGATAGGGGGTGCCGTCCTTGTGGAAATAACCGTCGGGCGTGAAGATCATGTCGATGTCCGAATAGCCGCCGCCGGTGTCATATTTCTTGCCGCCGCCGAGTGCGACGAAGACGCAGTCGGCATCGGATTCGTTGATGAGGTGATGGCCGTTGGTGCTGCCCTTTGGCCACACCGCAATGTCGCCCGCGCGCATGATGTGGCGGCCGTCGTCCTCGACCAGCACCGCCTCGCCTGCGATCATGACCAGCATCTCATCCTCGCCGTCGTGCCAGTGGCGCTGCGACGACCAGGCGCCGGGTTTGAGCACCACATGGCTCGCGGCAAAATCGCTGAGCCCCGTCGGCGGCGCGAGGCGGCGGTACCAGCGGCCCTGCACGGGCGCGTCATAGGGCGCGGGATAGCCAGTGACATTGGTTTGCGGGATGGTATCGAGATCGAGTTTGGGCATGATGCAGTCCTGCTTTCTGTTCTGCCTTTGTTTCGCATAATTGGTGCGCGATGCAAAGCCTCGACTTCGCGTCATGCGAAGGCGTAAAGGGCGGGCATGACACACAGCATCGACCCCATCGAGCTAGCCAGGGCACTGATCGCCGCCCCCTCCGTCACCCCCGCTATGGGCGCGGTGTTCGATGTGCTTGAAGCGGCGCTCGTTCCGCTCGGTTTCACCGTCGAGCGCTTTATCGACGGGATCGAACCCGATGGGCCGGTCGAGAACCTGCTCGCGGTGCGGCGCGGGAGCGGGCCAAGGCATTTCGGCTTTGCTGGACATCTCGACGTCGTGCCGCCGGGGGTGGGATGGACGAGCGATGCCTTCGATCCGCAAGTGCGCGGCGAGCTGCTCTACGGACGCGGCGCGGTCGACATGAAGGGATCAATTGCAGCGTTTGTAGCCGCGGCCGCGGCGACGCCGCGGGATGCCGGCACGATCAGCCTCATTATCACCGGCGACGAGGAAGGCCCGGCGATCTTCGGCACGCGCGCGCTGATGGAGCATATGGACGCGCGCGGGGTGAAGCCCGACATGATCGTCGTCGGCGAGCCGACGTCGGTGAACCGGCTGGGCGACATGGTGAAGATCGGGCGGCGCGGGTCGGTCAATATCTGGATCGACGTGCCGGGGACGCAGGGGCATGTCGCTTACCCCCATCTCGCCGATAATCCGATTCCCAAGCTGGTGAAGATATTGGCGGCGATCGATGCGGTGGTGCTGGACGAAGGCAGTGACTGGTTTCAGCCGTCGAATATCGAGTTCACCGACATCGAGGTCGGCAACGGCGCGACCAACGTCATTCCCGCCTCGGCGCGCGCGCGCATGTCGATCCGCTTCAACGACCAGCATCGGGGCACCGAGCTGGTGGCGATGATCGAGCGCATCGCGCATGAGGTCGAGCCAAATGCGAAAGTTCTGGGCAAGATTTCGGGCGAGGCGTTTCTGACGCCGCCGGGCGAATTGTCCGAGCTGGTCGCCGAGGCGATCCATGCCGAAACCGACATTCGCCCCGAAATGTCGACGACGGGCGGCACGTCGGACGCGCGCTTCCTGCACGCGCTGTGCCCGGTGGTCGAATTCGGGCTGACCAATGCGACGATGCACAAGCTCGATGAGGCGGTTGCGGTCGAGGATCTGCACAAGCTGACGGCGATTTATGGGGGGATTCTGATGCGGGCGCTGCTGGATTGAACTTGTTTCGCGCAAAAGCGCGAAGGCGCCAAGAAGAATAATCTCACACAAAGACACGAAGACACGAAGATGGGGCGAAAGTCCGCGATACGGGCTTGTTGCCGCAGGCGATCAATAAAGGCGCTTCGCGCGATCCGCAGCCAGTGGCGCTTGTTCAGGCTGGCGCCGTTGAGCCTTTGCGTGAGATCAATCGTCTCTTGAGCGTCGCAGGATCACATAGAGTGCGCCCGCGCCGCCGTGGCTGATATGCGCGGGGCGCAGCGCGACGATCTGGTCGGCGTGGGGCGAGACGGCGAGCCAGTCGGGGAGCGAGGCGCGGATTGCGCCGCGCGGGCGCGGAGCCCCATGCGTCTGCGGCAAGCGGTCGGCGCCAGGGCGAAGGCGCCCGGCGACGACGAGCAGCACGCGCGCGCCGCGGAGCAGCGCGCGGCCGATGGCGTCGTCGAGCAGTGCCTGCGCCGAGGCGAGCGTGTGACCGTGCAGGTCGATGCTCATGTCGGGGCGGACGAGCCCTTTGCGCAGGCGCCGATCCCAATGGCCGTCGAGCGTGGCGGCGCCGTGGGTGCGGCGTGGCGGTGGAAGCGGTGCTGCGCTGCGCGGCGGCGCGGCGGCACGCGGCGCGGTGCTGCGCGGCGCGGGCAGGGGCGGCACGGCCGTCGGCGGCGCGGCAGGAGCGAGCGGCGAGGGCGGCTTCGGCAGCGGCGTCACCGTCGCCGCGACCTTTTTCCACAGCGCGCTTTCTTCGGGAGCGAGGCGCCGCGGCATCCCCGGTCAGCTTTCGGGAAGCAGGCGCGCGATGCTGGCGCGGGGCAGCAGCAAGAGCGCGGTCCCGCGCGCCAACATGCCACCGGCGATTGCGCGCGCTTCTTCGCCCGCGCCCCAGAAGCTGTCGAAGCGGTTGGCGCCCTTGATCGCGCCGCCCGTGTCCTGCGCAATCCAGAGGCCGTTCGGTTCGGCGCGGTCGAGCGAGAGGAAAACAGGGGCGCCGAGCGGCACATATTTGGGATCGGCGGCGACGCTGACGCGGCCCGTCACGGGCACGCCGAGCGCCCCGAGCGGGCCGGGGCCGGTCAGTTCGCGGAAGAAAACCCAGCTGGGATTTTCGTTCATCACCGCCGCGCCGCGCACCGGATCGGCGCGCAGATAATCGAGGATGCCTTGCATCGACGCCTGCCCGCGCTGCAGTTCGCCGCGATCGAGCAGCAGCTTGCCGATGCCGACATAGGAGCGGCCGTTCTGACCGTCATATCCGATGCGCATCACGCCGCCGTCAGGAAGGCGGAGGCGGCCCGAACCCTGCACCTGGAGGAAAAACAACTCGGCGGCGTCGGCGGCCCACGCCAGTTCGAGTCCACGCCCTTCGAGCGCGCCCGATTCGATCGCAACGCGGTCATAATAGGGCACAAAGCTCGATCCATCGACGCGGCCGCGGATCCTGCGGCCTTTGAGATCGTCGGCGAACTGGCCGAGATCGGCGTCGACGAGATCGGCGGGGCGGCGATAGATGGGGACGTCATAGCCCGGCTGCCTGGTACGCGAGGCCGCAATCTCCGGCTCGTAATAGCCGGTGACGAAGGCGGCGCCGGTGCCGATCTGCACCGTACCGAAATAGCGTGCGAAGAAGGCGGCGGCGTCGCTGTCGGCCCAGCTGGCCGCAGCGGCGCAGCTTTCGGTCCAGTCGGCATTTTGCGTGAGGCCGCTGGCGTCGGCGCGGCGCTGGACCGACGGGCAGCTGATGCGAAAGGCCGCGAGCGCCGCCGCCGCCTGTTCGGCGGTTACACCCAGGACGGAAAAGTCGGGGCCGGGCGTCACCCCGCTGTTCGCCGCAGTGGTCGCGTCGGCGGGAACGGCAGCGGCGGCAAGCGGCGCGCGCGGGGTGGCCGGGATCGGCTGGACCACGATGCCGACTCGTTCGGACGGGCGCGGGATATAGGGGCGCGGTTGGCCCAGCGGCCGCGACGGCGCGGAGGGCGATACCGCGGGGCGGGCGGGGTCGGCCGTGTTGGGGATGACCGACGCGCAGCCCGACAGGAGCGGGAAGGCAGCGAGCAGCGCGAGCCCAAAAAGACGCGCCCGCGACGCTGCCGCCATCCGGATCATGGGGTCAGGCCGATTCGGCTTCGTCGAGCAGCCAGTTGGGATCGTTGCTGCCGATCTGGCGGCGGAAGGTCCAGAGGTCGTCGGTTTGCGCCGCGTCGCTCATCGACCCGGCGATCAGCTTGCCGTCGGCGTCGCGCGTGACGGCGCTGATGTCGGCGCAATACCGCACAGTGATGCGGGCTTCGCCGCGGCGCAACTCAACCGCAGTGATCTTTGCCGAATCGATGCCGATCAGGCGGTTCTCCAGCGTCTCGCCTCGGGTCTCGCGCGCGTCGATCGCTTCCACAAAGGCCGCGTAGCTGTCGTCGTCGCAAAGATCGCGGAGCGTTTCGCGATCGCCTTTCCAAAAGGCCTCGAGAATCATGCGATAGGCTGCCTTTGCGCCTTCCATGAAGCGGCCGGCGTCAAAACTGCGATCGTTGGCAAGCAGTTGGCGGAGGCCCGCTTCTGCGGCAGGCTCATAGACAAGGCCCGCCATATTGGTGGCCGGAGTCGCGAGCGCCGGTGCGTCGCCGTCGTCCAGGCGGATCGGCGCTGGGGTAGCGCGATCGTCGCGTCGCGGCAGCACAGGCTCCTGTTCATGGCCCGTCCGCTTGCCGAGCACCGAGTAGAGCCGCATTCCCAGAAAGGCGGCGATCATGGCGAGCAGGACAATCGAAAAAGCGGTCACGGGCAAAGGTCCAATGCGAGCAATGGCAACATGTCGCGTAATACATAGGCGATACGTTGTCGTGTTTCAAATGGCCATGGTCGCTGGCGTCCGGCGCGTCAATGATTTCGGCCTCGGCTTGCGCCCCTCTGGCGCACCATTGTGCTCTTGAACCGTCGCTGCTAAGCGCCGGCGCAACCGTTCGCCGCGGTCCCGATACGGCTCGCGGCATTGGCAGTCCATATTTTCAGCGAAAGCATTCTCATCATGGCCGACGAGACGAGCCCCGACATCAACAATCCGGCATTGCAACCCAATGGTGAAGACACCAGCCCGGCGATTGGCTTGATTTCGCAATATGTAAAGGATCTGTCGTTCGAAAATCCGAACGCGCCCGCGGTCTACCAATGGCAGGGCGCGCCGCAGGTCGATGTCCAGTTCAACATTGCTGCCGACGGCGTGGGCGAAAATCTGTATGAAGTCACGCTGAAGATCGACGTCACCTCGAAGACCGATAATGGCACGAGCTTTGTGATCGAGCTGAAATATGCGGGTCTGTTCGGGGTTCGCAATGTGCCCGACGATCAGCTTCAGCCCTTTTTCCTTGCCGAAGCGCCGCGCATCCTTTTCCCCTTCGCGCGTCGCGTCGTCGCCGACGCCGTGCAGGATGGCGGTTTTCCGCCCCTGCTGCTTGAGCCGATCGATTTCCATGGTCTTTTCATGCAACAGGTCCAGGCAGCGCAAGGCGAGCGGGTCGGCGAAGGCGCACCAGTGGGGCAGGCCTGACCCCGGCATCGGGAGCGGACCAACGCATTGAGCAACCTGGTCAAAAGCGTCGGGACGATCGGCGGGCTGACGCTGGTTAGCCGCGTTTTCGGCTTTGCGCGCGACATGCTGCTGAGTCGTATCCTGGGTGCGGGTGGGATCGCCGACGCCTGGCAGCTGGCCTTTCAGCTCCCCAATATCTTTCGCCGCCTGTTCGCGGAGGGCGCCTTTGCCGCCGCCTTTGTCCCGCTGTTCAACCAGCGGATGACAAAGGATGGCGAGGCAAGCGAGGCGCGTGCCTTTGCCGAGGCGGTGCTGGCGGTGCTGATCCCGATCCTGATCGTCTTTTCGGCCCTGCTGTTGATCGTCATGCCATGGGTGATGGGGCTGTTCGCGAGCGACGCGCTGGAAGCCGACGGCGCGCGGTTCGACCTGGCGGTGACGATGGCGCGCATCGCCTTTCCCTATCTGGCCTTCATGAGCGTCGCGACGCTGTTTGCGGCGATCCTCAACAGCCTGTCGCGCTTTGCGGCGGCCGCGGCGGCGCCGATCCTGCTCAACATCTGCCTGATCGCGGCGCTGCTGCTGGGAATGTTCACCGGCGATGGCGGCGAGGACGCCAAGGCGGCGACGGGGCTGTATCTGGCGATCGCCGTGTCGCTGTCGGGGTTGTTCCAGCTGGGCTGGCTTTATTATTGGGTGCGGAAATCGGGGTTTCGCCCGGCGCTCCGCCGCCCGCGACTGACCGCGGGGGTGCGCGAGATGGGGGTGCTGATCCTGCCCGCGGTGTTCGGCGCGGGGGTCTATCAGATCAGCCGTTTCGTCGATCTGTTCTTCATCGCGATGCTGCCCGACAAGAGCATCACCTATCTGGCGATGGCCGACCGGCTCAACCAGCTGCCGCTCGGCATCATCGGCATCGCGCTCGGCACCGCGATCCTCCCCGCGCTGTCGCGCTTTGTCGCGCAGGAAGACCGCGACGGCGCCTTTCGCCTGCAAAGCAATGCGGTCGAGCTGTCGATGCTGTTGACCATGCCCGCGGCGGTGGCGCTGTTCGTCGCCGGACCCGCGATCACCAGCGCCTTTTATGTCGGTGGCGCGTATAGCGCGGCCGATGGGCTGGCGACAGGGGCGGTCGTCGGGGGGCTGGTCGTCGGCCTGCCCGCCTATGTGCTGGTCAAGGTGCTGGTCCCCAATTTCTTTGCGCGCAAGGACACGCGCACGCCGGTTTGGACCGCGGCGGCATCGCTGATCATCAACATCGGGCTCAACCTGCTGCTGATCCCGCCGCTCGGCATCGTCGGGCTGGCGCTCGCGGGGTCGATCGCGGCCTGGTGCAATGTCGCGATGCTCTATGCGATCCTGCATCGGAACGGGTTGTTCCACCTGACGGGGCAGGTGCTCAGCCGGATCGCGCGCATCGCGCTCGCCGCGGCGGCGATGGCGGCGGGGCTGCATTTCGCCGTTCCGCTGGCGGGCGACGCCTTCACCGGCGGCGTGTTCGAGCGGATCGCCGCGCTCGGTGCGATCGTTGCGGTGGGGGCGATGATATTCTTTGGTTGCGCCTTGCTTTTCGGCGTGGTCAATCGCGACACCGTCGGCCAGCTGCGCCGACGGCAACTGTAAACACAGACGGGATTATCGACATGCGGACGCTATCGGGCATCCAGCCCACCGGAAACTTGCACCTCGGCAATTATCTGGGCGCGATCCGCAACTGGGTGCGAATGCAGGACGAAATGGAGGGCGAGAAGCTCTATTTCCTTGCCGACCTGCACGCGATCACCGTCCATAACGATCCCGCCGAACTGACCGCGAACACGCGCGAGATGGCGGCGGCGCTGATGGCGGCGGGGATCGATCCTGAAAAGGCGATCTTGTTCAATCAGGCGCGCGTACCCGCGCACGCCGAGCTCGCCTGGCTGCTGTTCTGCACCGCGCGCATCGGCTGGCTCAACCGCATGACGCAGTTCAAGGAAAAGTCGGGCAAGAACCGCGAGGGCGCGAGCGTCGGGCTCTTCGCCTATCCGGTGCTCCAGGCCGCCGACGTGCTGCTGTATCAGACGACACACGTTCCCGTCGGCGACGACCAGAAACAGCATCTGGAGCTGGCGCGCGATATCGCGACCAAGTTCAACCTCGACACGGGGACCGAGACGTTCACCTTGCCCGAACCGACGATCCCGGCGGCGGCGGCGCGGATCATGAGCCTGCGCGACGGGTCCGCGAAAATGTCGAAGTCGGACCCGAGCGACTTGAGCCGCATCAATCTGGTCGACGATGCCGACACGATCATCGCAAAGATCCGCAAGGCAAAGACCGACCCCGAACCTTTGCCGTCGGAGGCGGCGGGGCTGGAGGGGCGGCCCGAGGCGAAGAACCTTGTGTCCATCTATGCCGCGATGGCCGACGAAAGCGTCGATCAGGTGCTCGCGCGCTTTGCCGGGCAGGGTTTCGGGGCGTTCAAGCCCGCGCTCGGCGAACTGCTGGTCGAGACGTTGCGCCCGATCGCGGCGCGGCTGACCGAGCTCAAGGGCGATCCGGCGGCGATCGACGCGGCGCTGGAATCGGGGGCGGCGCGGGCATCGGCGCTGGCGAAGCCGACGCTCGATGCCGCCTATGCGGCGCTCGGGCTTTGCCGCTAACCGGCTGGAAGAGCTTGCGGATCGGCGATTACGCTCCATATCCTTGGGGAAGGATGGTGCGACGAACCGGGTTCAACCAAGGTTAAGTCGCATCGGCATAGTCTATGCTATGAAGGCGCAGGCTGACGGCGCACCGAATCATGGAGCCAGATCGATGAGCAAGATGAACTTCCGGCGATGGGGCCTTGCCGCCCTGACGGGCGCGGCGCTCGCGCTTGCGGGCTGCGCGACGCCGTTCAAGGCCGATGTTGCGCGCTTCCAGTCGCAACTCCCGGCGCCGCAGGGGCAGAGCTTCGTCGTCGAAGCGAGCAACCCCGCGCTGCAAGGCGGCATCGAGTTCGGTCAATATGCCAATATCGTGGCGGGCGAGCTGACGCGCTATGGCTATCGCCCGGCGGCGAATGGCGAGAAGGCCGACCTGATCGTGCGCATGGACTATGGCGTCGACAAGGGCCGCGAGCGCGTGGTGTCGAGCCCCGGTTTCGCTGATCCCTGGTACGGCGGCTATTACGGCCGCGGCTTCTATCGCCCGGTGATCGTCCGCGGTCCGGGCGGGCGCCGCTATGTCTATGGCTATCGTGATCCCTTTCTGTGGGGCGGTTTCGGCCCGAGCTGGGGATATGGCGACATCAGCAGCTACACCGTCTATACGAGCGGACTGACGTTGCAGATCAATCGCGCGGCCGACGGCACGCGGCTGTTCGAGGGGCGCGCCGAGGCGCAGTCGCGCGACAATGATCTGCAGGCGCTCGTCCCCAATCTGGTCGAGGCGATGTTCACCGGCTTCCCCGGCAATTCGGGCGAACGGGTGCGCATCACGGTGGCGCCGCCCGAAAAGGGCTGAACGCCAACCCTGCGTCAAAGGCTCGCCGTTCAAGCGAAAGGCGGGCCCTTTTTGTGAGACGGGGCGCTTCGCTGGAAAGCTGGATCATCAATCGTTAAGCGGCAAAGGCTATCGTCGCGAACAGCGGAAGATGCCAGCATTGAAACCGACCTATCCCTTGCCCGTTCATCATAGCTGGCCGCTTTACGAGCGCGACCGCTTTTTCGAGCTGGGGCAATTGCATAGGGCGGACATGCTCGATCCGATCCCCGATGTCGTCGATATTGCCGCGCGGCTGGGGACGTCGCGCGTTCGCGTTGGTGAATGGGACTGCGACCTCATCGACAACAACCGGCTGCGCTGGTCGGACGAAGTTCACGACATTTTCGGGATCCCGCGCGGCGCCGTCGTCCACCGCGAAGAGGCGGTGGCGCTTTATGCCGAAGCGTCGCGCGCCGCGATGGAAAAGCTGCGCGCCTATGCGATCCGCCACCGGCGCGGCTTCACGATCGACGTCGAAATCTGTCCTGCTCAGGCCCCGCGCCGCTGGATGCGATTGATAGCGGCCCCGGTATGCGAGGAGGATCGCGTCGTGAGGCTGCAAGGGCTGAAGTTCCTCGTGCCGGAGGACGGCTGACCGCGAATTTTGAACGAAACGCACGGCCGGGCCTGAGAAACCACCGTTCTGGCACTATTGCCGACGCGCTTCGTTGACGCGCTCACGCCTTTTACGCAGTCGAAATTGCGACAGACGTTGCGGGCGCCGACGAGCCAGCTGCGACTGCTCTTCCTCCATTCGCGAAGGCATTTGCCCCACCTATGAAGTTTTTTGACCGCTTTGCGTCGGCCGCGCACAATATGGCCATCGACCTGGGGACCGTGAATACCGTGGTTTATGCGCGGGACCGGGGCATTGTGCTCAACGAGCCGTCGGTGGTCGCGCTGGAGACGCGCGACGGCGTCCGCCGTGTCAAAGTCGTCGGCGATGAAGCCAAGCTGATGATGGGCAAGACCCCCGGCAATATCGAAGCGATCCGTCCTCTGCGCGACGGGGTGATCGCCGACATCGACGTCGCCGAGCAGATGCTGAAGCATTTCATGGACAAGGCGCAGGGGGGCGCGAGCCGCTTTGCACAGCGCGTTCATGTCGTCATCTGCGTGCCGAGCGGGTCGACGATGGTCGAACGCCGCGCGATCCGCGACGCCGCGAGCAATGCGGGCGCAGCGTCGGTGCAGCTGATCGAGGAATCGCTGGCCGCGGCGATCGGCGCGGGGTTGCAGGTCGCCGAACCGAGGGGCGCGATGGTCGTCGACATCGGCGGCGGCACGACCGAGGTTGCGGTGCTGTCGCTGAGCGGCATCGCCTATAGCAATTCGGCGCGCGTCGGCGGCGACAAGATGGATGAGATGATTTCGTCGTTCATCCGCCGCAAGCATAATCTGATGATCGGCGAAATGACCGCCGAGCGCGTCAAGCTGACCATCGGCTGCGCGACGCCGCCCGACGGCGACGGCATGGTCCTGGGAGTGAAGGGTCGCGACCTGGTGACCGGCCGACCCGCCGAGGTGCAGGTGACCGAAGCCGAAATCGCCGAGGCGCTGGCCGAACCCGTCGGGCAGATCGTGAGCGCGGTGCGCGCCGCGCTGGAACAGACGCCGCCCGAATTGTCGGCCGACATCATCGATGAAGGGATCACGCTGACCGGCGGCGGCGCGCTGCTGCGCCGGATGGACGCGGCGATCGCGCGCGCGACGGGACTGCCGGTGGTGGTCGCCGACGACGCGCTGATCTGCGTCGCGATGGGCGCCGGGCGGGCGTTCGAGGATCGCACCTATCACGGGGTGCTGATCGCGGCGTGAGGTTGTTCGGGGCCGGAATGGGGTGAGGAGCTGCCCTATGATTTCGTCATGCTGAACTTGTTTCAGCATCCATGGCCTGACCTCTGATCCAGCGCTGCGCCGGAGGAAACGGCTGGGCTATGGACCCTGAAACAAGTTCAGGGTGACGAGAATTGAGAAGTCCGCTTTCGGTCGTTAGCGAACATCGCGCACGCGATCAGGCGCAGGCGTCGATCGCCGCGAGGTGGCGTGCCTTTTCGGCATCGCTCAGGAAGGAGCCGGTGAAGCTGTTGCGCGCGAGCATGACGAGATCGTCCCGCGACAGGTCGAGCGCGTCGGCGACGGCCTGGTAATTGGCGTTCACATAGCCGCCGAAATAGCTGGGGTCGTCGCTGTTGACGGTGGCCCTGAGGCCCGCATCGAGCATGGTTTTCAGCGGGTGAGCCGCGATGTCGCGCACGACGCACAGCTTGAGGTTCGAGAGCGGGCAGACGGTAAGCGTCATGCCCGATGCCGCGAGGCGGGCGACGAGGGCGGGGTCTTCGAGGCTGCGGTTGCCATGGTCGATGCGGTCGACTTTCAAGAGGTCGAGCGCTTCGCGGACATATTCGGGCGGGCCTTCCTCGCCCGCATGGGCGACGAGCTTCAACCCGAGCGCGCGGGCGCGCGCGAACACGCGCTCGAACTTGGCGGGCGGGTGGCCGAGTTCGGACGAGTCGAGACCGACGCCGACGATGCGACCCAGGAAGGGCAGCGCTTCGTCGAGCGTCGCCTCGGCCTCGGCTTCGCTGAGATGGCGGAGGAAGCAGAGGATGAGCCTGGAGGTCATCGCGTACCGCGCCTCCGCGTCGTCCAGCGCGCGGGTGATGCCGGCGATGACGGTTTCAAAAGCGACGCCGCGCGCCGTATGACCCTGCGGGTCGAAGAAGATTTCGATGTGACGGACGTTGTCGGCGTTCGCGCGGGCGCAATAGGCGGCGGTGAGGTCGTAAAAATCCTGCTCGGTCTGGAGAACGCCCATGCCCTGATAATAGATGTCGAGGAAGTCCTGAAGGTTCGAGAAGGCGTAAGCCGCGCGCACGTCGTCGATGCTGGCGAAGGGGATGGCGACGCCGTTGCGCTGCGCGAGCCTGAACATCAGCTCGGGTTCGAGCGAGCCTTCGATATGGAGGTGCAGTTCGGCCTTGGGCAGGCGGGCGATAAAGGCGGCGCGCTCCTCGCGCGAGGCGAAGCCGTCAGGCACCCGGCACCTCCGCTTCGCCGAGGATGATCGCCGCTTCGGGTTTGTGACGGCGGATCTCGTCCACCGTCAGCCCGTCGATCTCGTGCGGGAAGATCAGCCACTGGTCGGTTTCGTGGACGAAGAAATCGGGGCGGAGGTCGGTGACGTTGCGGCGCGGCTTGAACCAGACGGTCGCGATGCGGATGTCGCGCGGCATATTATGACGGCAGCGCGCCTTCAATTCGGACAGGAAAGCGCGGATGCTGCGACCCGAATCGAAGACGTCATCTATGATGAGCAGGCGGTCGTCGGGGTTCAGCGTGTCGATGAGATAGCCGAGCGCGAAGACGCGCACGCGCGTGTCCTGATCGTCGATGCCGCGGTAGGAAGAGGTGCGGATCGCGATATGGTCGCAGGCGTGCCCATGATAGTCGAGCAGTTCCTGCACCGCGATCCCCACCGGCGCGCCGCCGCGCCAGATGCCGACGAGATGCGTCGGTTTGAACCCGCTTTCGATCACCTGCCGGCCCAGCCGCAGCGAATCGGCGAGCAGTTCGTTGGCGCTGATGAAAATCTTGTCGTCGCTCATCGCACCGGGATTAATCCGATGGCGCGGGCCGCGTCCAGCCTTTCCGATATTTGTCGAACCAGGCGAGGATCGCGGCGGCCTTGGCGGCCGATTGCGACGGGCGCGCGGCGATGCTGCCGTGGCTGGCGCCGGGCACCTTGACGAGCGCGGTGGGCACGCCGCGGAGGCGAAGCGCGGTGTAATATTGTTCGGATTCGCTGACCGGGGTGCGATAATCCTCGCCGCCGACGACAACGAGCGTCGGGGTTTCGACATTGCCGACGAGCGACAGCGGCGAGCGCTCCCAGAACAGCTCCGGCCGTTCCCACGGCTGGGCGCCGAGCCAATAGGGGCCGAAGAAGGCGGGGCCGTCGGCGGTCAGCGCCTGCGTCGCCCAGTTGATGACGGGTTTCTGCGTCGCCGCCGCCTTGAAGCGGTTGGTTTTGCCGACGATCCAGCTGGTCAGCACGCCGCCGCCCGACCCGCCGGTGACGAACAGGGCGTCGGGATCGGCGATGCCGAGCGCGATCGCCTGATCGACGATCGAGATGAGGTCGAAATAATCATTGCCCGGATAGGCCTTGTCGATCTGCTGCGCGAAGGCCTCGCCATAGCTGGTCGAGCCGCGCGGGTTCGGCGACAGCACCGCATAGCCCGCGGCGGCATAGAGTTGGTTGTCGGTCGAAAAATGCGGGCCATAGGCGGTGAAGGGTCCGCCATGGATTTCGAGGATCAGCGGCACGCGCTGTCCCTCGACATAGCCCGGCGGCAAGGTCAGCCAGCCCTCGATCGGCAGCCCGTCGAGGCTCGACGCCGCGGTGATCTTGCGCACCTGCCCCAGCGATTTGACCTCGCGTAAAGTCCGGTTGAGATCGGTGAGGATGCGCGCCTCGCCGCCGCCGCGCGCGAGCTGCACCTCGGCGGGGCGCGTGGCGGTGCCGCCGGTGAAGGCGATGGCGCCATTGTCGGCGACGGTGAAGCTGCCGCCGGTATAGGGCCGGTCCATCCCGCCGCCCGACAACCCCTTCGCCACGTCGCGCACCGCGCCGTCGAGCGTGACGCGCGCGACCTTCGTTTCGCCATGATCGTCATATTGGACATAGAGGCTGCGGCTGTCGGCGGCCCACTGCACGGCATCGACGCTGTAGTCCCAGTTGGCGGCGACGCGGCGGCGGCCCGACCCGTCGCGGTTCATCACATAAAGCTCCGTCTGTTCATAGGCGCGCTTTGCGTCGTCGAAGCCGAGCCAGGCGATGAGGCGGCCGTCGGGCGACACCAGCGGATTGGCGTCGGGGCCGTTGCGATCGGTGAGCGTCGCGATCGCGCCGCTGGCCACATCGAGCGCGTGGATTTCGCTTTCGAGCGGGTCGGTTTCCCAGTCCGGCTGGCGGTTGGCGCTGAAATAGAGCGTGCGGCCGTCGCGCGACCAGCTCAAGGGCCCGCCATCATGGTAAGGACCGAAGGTCAGCTGGCGCGGCGCGCCGCCGGTCGCGGGGATGAGAAAGATTTTCTCGAACCCCGGCTCGACATAGCCCTGTCCGTCGGCGCGGTAGGTGAGGAGGGTGCGGATGTCGAGCGGTTCGGCCCATTTGGCGCCCTCGGGCTTGTTCGCTGGCGCGCTGCCGAGCTTGGCGCCTTCGTCCTTCACCAGCATCGTATAGGCGATCGAGCGGCCGTCGGGCGCCCAGGTCAGGCTGGACGGGCTGGTCGGCAGGCCGGTCAGCCGCACGGCTTCGCCGCCGTCCATCCAGCGCACCCAGAGCTGCGCGCTGCCGCCCGCGGCCGAGACATAGGCGAGGCGCGCGCCGTCGGGCGACCAGCGCGGCGAAAAGGCCGGGCCGTCCTGTCCCGCAAGCGGGGTTTCGCGCCCCGTCGCGGTGTCGATCAGCCAGATCGAGCTGACCGCGCGGTCGGTCATGATGTCGTTGGCGCGGCGGACATAGGCGATGTGGCGGCCGTCGGGGCTGATCTGCGGATCGGCGGCGATCGCGAGGTCGAACAGGTCGGCGCCGGTGAAGCGGCGTTCGGGGCCGGTGCGCGCGCTGCCCACCGCGGCGGCGGGCATCGGGGTGGGGGTGGCGGCGGCGGGTTCGGATGCGGGCTGCTGCGGCGCGGGGGCCTCTTCCTGCTGCGCCCAGAGCGGCTGCGCCGTGAGGGCGAGGAGGGCGGTTCCAAACAAGGCCAGTTTGCGCATCAACATCTTTCCCTTTTTCCTTGCTGCTTCCTGCCTGTCGGCAAGCGGCGGGCGGTTTGGCTTGGCGGTTATGCCTTATCGAAGCCGTCATACGTACCCCGGCGGAAGCCGGGGTCCAGAGCGTCCTGGCGCAACGCCTGGCTTCTGGACGCCCTGGCCCCGGCTTCCGCCGGGGTACAGCTTTCCCTTGTCGCGACGCTTTGCCGATCCGACGTCGAGTTCCGTAATCGCTCCCTGTTTCCCGAAGTGCAGGGTCTGGACATTCGGGGGCGGGCGGTCAACTACCTGATGGTTCAAGGGTTTGGGGTTTTTGCGGGTCGAGCGTCTGTTCGGGTCGGGCGGAATCGAGCCCCTCCCTTTCAGGGGAGGGGCTTGTCGGGGAGCGGATGGGGTTATGGACATGGATTTTTCGCGGCTTCAGGCGTCGAGCAAGATCGGCGAGGACTGGGTCTATCCGCAGCCGCCCTGCCTCAATTTCGGGTGGCTGGAGGTCGATCGCGATCCCGCGCACCGCCTTTATTGGGAGGAATATGGCAATCCGGCGGGCGAGCCGGTGATGGTCCTGCACGGCGGCCCCGGCGGCGCATGCGCGCCGGTGATGGCGCGATTCTTCGATCCGAAGCGATACCGCGTGATCCTGTTCGACCAGCGCGGATGCGGCAAGAGCGAGCCCAATGTCGCCTCGGCCGGGCCGGCGGTCGCGCTGGCGAAAAACACCACCGCCGACCTGATCGGCGACATCGAGAAATTGCGCGATCATCTGGAGATTGCGGGGCCGATGCATGTGTTTGGCGGGAGCTGGGGCAGCACGCTGGCGATGGCATACGCGACCCGGCACCCCGCGCATTGCGCCAGCCTGATCCTGCGCGGCATCTTCCTGGGGGCGGCGGAGGATCTGCTCTATCTGTATCAGGGCAATGCCGCGACGTGGGGGGACGACCCGTTCGGGCTGACCGCGCCCGGCGCCTATATCAAATATCCCGACGAATGGGCGGCGCTGCTCTCGGTGCTGTCGCCCGACGAGCGGCGCGACGTCATGGCGTCGTACAAGGCGATTTTCGATATGGTCCCCGCGACCCCCGCCGAGAAGCAGCGGCAGCTGAACGCCGCGCTCACCTGGTCGCTCTGGGAAGGGGTGATTTCCAACATGATCCCCGAAAGCGCCGATACGGGCAAGTTCGGCGAGGCCGATTTCGCGCTGTGTTTCGCGCAGATCGAGGCGCATTATTTCGCGAACGACCTGTTCCTGCCCGCGGGCCATTTTTTCGACCATATCGACGTGCTGGCGGCGATCCCCATCCATATCGTCCACGGCCGTTTCGACGAAGTCTGCCCGCTGACACAGGCATCGCGGCTGGTCGCCGCGCTGCGCGCCGCGGGGGCGGAGCCGGTGTCCTATGTCGTCACCAACGCCGGGCACAGCGCGATGGAGCGCGAGAATGCGCTGGCGCTGACGGCGGTGATGGATGGGTTGGCGACCATGAGATAACCATATTGGTTATTTTCTATTGACATCGTCACGCTGATATGGCACAAGTGTCACATCATGAAGAATTGCGAGTCGGGCCGGCGCGCTCCCCAGTGGCGGGAGGGTGTTCCGGCCCGATCGCTTTTGGAGGCGATGGGCGATGGCGGACGAGAGTGGCGACGAGGAAATTGCGGGCTTCCAGAGCGGGCCGTTGCAACGGCGCAAAGCGAAGCCGCAAAGCTGGACCAAGGCGCGGCGCGCGGCGTTTCTGGCCGAGCTGGCGCATAGCTGTAATGTGACGCGCGCGCACAGGGCGGCGGGCATGGGCGACCGCAGCGGCTATGTGCTCCGCCAGCGCGATCCGGGCTTTGCGCAGGCGTGGCAGGGGGCGCTGGAGGTCGGCTTCGAGCGGCTGGAGACGGCGTTGCTGCGCCGCGCGCTGGAGGTGGTCGGCGAGATTGCGCTCGACGAGCGCGAGCAGCCGGTCGAGAAAATGACGGTCGAACAGGCGATCGGGCTGCTCAACCAGCACCGGCGGAGCGTGCAGCAGGGCTTTGCCCATCGGCGGCGGCCGCAGGCGCGGCATATCGCGACGCAGGAGGAAACCGACGCGGTGCTGCTGAAGCGCATCGCGATGGTCAAGCGCCAGCAGGCGCGGCGCCTGGGGACGGTCGATGGCGGCGAACTGGTCGCGCTGCCGCCCGCGGGGAGCGGCGCATGACGGCGGCGCGGCGCGCGAGCGCGGCCGAGCGGCGGACCCGGTCGCTTGACATTATGGGCACCTTGGCCGCGATGAAGCTGCGCGACCAGCGCACGGTGCTGGAGGGACTGTCGCCATCGCAGAAGGACGAGCTGACCGCGCGCTGGTACGGGTTCGAAAACGACGGGCAGCGCGAACCGCCGGGGGCGTGGCGCATCTGGCTGATCCGCGCGGGGCGCGGGTTCGGCAAGACGCGCGCGGGGTCCGAATGGGTGAGCCAGATCGCGCGCGACTGGCCCGAAGCGCGCATCGCGCTGGTCGGCGCGACGCAGGCCGATGCCATGCGCGTGATGATCGAGGGGCCGAGCGGGTTGATCGCGGTGGCGCGCAGGGGCGAGGAACCGCTCTGGGTGGCGGGGCGGCGCGAGCTGCGCTTTGTGAGCGGCGCGGTGGCGACGCTCTATTCGGCCGAGGCGGGCGAGGAGCTGCGCGGGCCCGAACATCATTTCGCCTGGTGCGACGAGCTGGCCAAATGGCGGCGCGGCGAGGCGGCGTGGGACAATCTGATGCTGGGAATGCGGCTGGGCGAGCGGCCGCGCGTGCTGGTGACGACGACGCCGCGCCCCAATGCGGTGATGCGCAAGGTGATGGCGGCGCCGGGGATCGTCGAAACCTTTGGCCGGACGCGCGACAACCCGCACCTGCCCGACGATTTCGTCGTCGCGATGCTGGCGAGTTACGGCGGGACGCGGCTGGGGCGGCAGGAGCTGGACGGCGAATTGCTGGAGGATGTCGAGGGCGCGCTGTGGACGCGCGCGCTGATCGAGCGGTGCCGGGTCGATGCGGAGAGCGTGGGCAAATATGTGCGCGTCGTGATCGGCGTCGATCCGCCCGCGAGCGCGGGGGGCGACGCGTGCGGGATCATCGTCGCCGCCGAGCTGCGCGACGGGCGGCTGGCGGTGGTCGAGGATGCGAGCGTCGAGCGCGCGGTGCCGGGCGTGTGGGCGCAGGCGGTGGCCGCCGCGGCGGCGCGGTGGGGCGCCGAGCGCGTGGTCGCCGAGAGCAATATGGGCGGCGAGATGGTCGAGGCGGTGCTGCGCCAGGCCGACATGGCGCTGCCCGTCGTTCCGGTGCGCGCGAGCGCGGGCAAGGTGCGGCGCGCCGAGCCGGTCGCGCTCGCCTATGAGCGCGGGCAGGTGGTCCATGCGGGGGTGTTCGCCGAGTTGGAGGACCAGCTTTGCGGGCTCCAGATCGGCGGGGGTTATGCGGGACCGGGACGGTCGCCGGATCGGGCCGATGCGTGTGTGTGGGCGCTGGCGGCGCTGCGCGCGGGGATGCGCAAGGGGCGGGGGCCGGGGGTGCGGGTGGTTTGAGCCTGCCGCTCGCCCGAAAGCGGGACCCCGGGTCAAGCCCGGGGTGACGATTGCAGTCAGCTTTCCGCGACAGTTCAGGCGCGAAAGCGCCAATATGGACGCGATTCACGCCCCCTTCGACGTCTCTCCACGCCATCCTCGTCACCCCGGGCTTGACCCGGGGTCCCGCTTTTCTGATGGCAAGCGAATGGAACGCGAACGGAAGGGAGGCTGGGTCTATATCATGGCCGACCGTTATCGCGGCACGATCTATGTCGGTGTGACCGCGCATCTCGCGGCGCGCATCCATCAGCACCGGACGGGAGACGGATCGGATTTTTGCGCGCGTTATGGGCTCGGCCGCCTCGTCTGGGCGGAGCGAGGCGACGATATTGTGCTGTGCATCGCGCAGGAGAAGCGCATCAAGCGGTGGCACCGGCAATGGAAGTTCGAACTGATCGAGCGGGGTAATCCCGATTGGCTGGATCTGTCCGACAGGCTGGCTTGAGGATTGAAGCGGGACCCCGGGTCAAGCCCGGGGTGACGAGGGGGCATCCCCTGCGCGCGGCGTGAGGAGAACATCATGAACTGGTTTGGCCGGAAGGCTGCGCAGGGTGCTGCGCGGCCTGCTTTGTCGCGTGTGTATGGGAATTGGTCGGCGCCCGCGCCGCTGTCGTGGGAGGCGCAGGTGCGCGAGGGGTATCTGGCGAATGCGATCGTGCAGCGATCGGTGCGGCTGGTCGCCGAGGCGGCGGCGAGTGCGCCGCTGGAGGCGAGCGATCCGGCGTTGCTGGCGCTCGTCGCGGGGCCGTCGGGTGGGCAGGGGCTGCTCGAAACGCTGGCGTCGCACCTGCTGCTCCACGGCAATGGCTATGTGCAGATATTAACCGATGGCGCGGGGGTGCCGGCCGAGCTGTTCGCGTTGCGGCCCGAGCGGGTGACGGTCGAGGCCGATAGCCGGGGGTGGCCGGTTGCCTATCGCTACAAGGCGGGCGGGTCGGCGGCGGTCCTGCCCGCCGAGGATGGCGCGGGGCGCGTGGCGGTGGTGCATGTGAAGGCGCTGCACCCCCTGGACGATCATTATGGCGCGGGGTGCCTGGGCGCCGCGGCGGGGGCGATTGCGGCGCATAATGCGGCGGCGAAGTGGAATGCGGCGCTGCTGGAAAATGCGGCGCGGCCGTCGGGGGCGCTGGTGCATGATCCGGGCGACAAGGGAATGCCGCTGTCGACCGAACAGGTCGAGCGGCTGCGCGAGGAATTGGCCGAGAGTTTTTCGGGACGCGCCAATGCGGGGCGGCCGTTGCTGCTGGAGGGTGGGCTCCGGTGGCAGGCGCTGTCGCTGTCGCCCGCCGAGATGGATTTTCTGGCGCTGAAGGATTCGAGCGCGCGAGAGATTGCGATGACCTTCGGGGTGCCGCCGATGCTGCTGGGGCTGCCCGGCGATGCGACCTATGCCAACTACCGCGAAGCCAATCGCGCGCTGTGGCGGCTGACGGTGCTGCCCTTGTGCGCGAAGATTTTGGGGGCGATCGCGCACGGGCTGCGCGGCTGGTTCGACGGCGCCGAGCTGCGCGTCGACCTTAACAAGCTGCCCGCGCTGGCCGAGGACCGGATGGCGCTGTGGCGCGAGGTGTCGGCGGCGGACTGGCTGAGCGCGGACGAGAAGAAGGCGTTGCTGGGGGTGGCGTAGCGTTCGCGGGCGACGGCCCACCCCCACCCAGCTTCGCCTGGGCAGCAAGCTGCCAAGGCTGCGCAACCCTCCCCCATCCCAGGGTGAGGGTTTTTTTGTGAGGATAACGACATGGATGAGGAAGAGGCGCTGGCGCGGTTGATCGCGCTGGCGGGGACGAGCGCGGCCGGAGCGTCCGGGGCGCCCGACGCGGCCTTGCTGCGTGCGGTGGTCGAGGAGGCGAGCGAGCTGGGGGCGCGGCGGGCGCTGGCGCGGCTGGGGCTGGCCGATGCGGCGGCGCGCGACGATGTGGCGGACCTGCGGCAGCTGCTGGGCGCGTGGCGCGACGCGAAGAGGAGCGCGTGGAAGGCGGCGGTCGACTGGGCGGTGCGCGCGATGCTGGCGCTGCTGGTCGTCGGGCTGGCGGTGAAGCTGGGGCTGCCGGGGCTCTTGCGGTGAGGGGGGCGTCGGCGCTGGATAAAGGTTCACGTGGAGACGCGGAGGCGCGGAGAAAGGCTTGCCCCTCTCCATTGGTCCTGAGCTTGTCGAAGGACCGTTTTCCCTTCGATGACGTCGGAAAAAAGAACAACCCCCTTCGACTGCCTTGCAGGCGCTCAGGACAGGCTTCGACAAGCTCAGGGCGAGCGGGGTTGGAGAATCTCCGCGTCTCCGCGTCTCCGCGTGAACCTCTGTCCATTCGTTTCGCCGGTTACGCTGCCGTGTTCGACCGTGTCGATCGCGGCGGCGACATTGTGCGCGCGGGGGCGTTTGCGGCGAGCCTGGCCGAGGGGCGGGCGGTGCCTTTGCTGTGGCAGCATCGGCCGGGGGCGGTGATCGGCATGATCGAGGCACTGGCGGAGGATCGGCGCGGGCTGCGCGTCGTGGCGCGGGTGACGCATCCGACGGCGGCGGGGCTGGTGGCGCGCGGGGCGCTGACGGGATTGTCGTTCGGATACCGGGTGCGGGCGGCGCGCGGGGCGCGGCCGCGCGAGCTGCTGGCGCTCGACCTGGCCGAAGTGAGCCTGGTGGCGGCGCCGATGCAGCCGCTGGCGCGGGTGGTGGGGGTGTCTCCTTCCATCGTCATTCCGGCGAAGGCCGGAATCTCGACGGCTGAGGCGAGCGAAAGGGCGAGATCCCGGCCTTCGCCGGGATGACGAGGAAAGTGGGCGATGGATTTCGTTGAAGGAGTGACGGGCATGGAAATGGATATGGAAGTGAAGGCCGATGCGCTGGACGGGGCGTTCGATGCGGTGCTGGCGGCGGAAGCGGTCGACGAGCTGAAAGCGTCGGTCGCGGCGCTGAAGGCGCAGGTCGACGCCCAGGCGGTCGCGGCGGCGCGACTGCCGCTCGACGGGGCGAAGGCGGCCGATCCGGCGCTGGGTGCGTTCGTTGAGCGATATTTGCGGCGCGGCATCGACGCGGGCGTCGAGATGAAGAGCCTGTCGGGGGCGAGCGGAGCCGAGGGCGGCTATGCGGTGCCGCGCGAGATCGACACCAGCATCGCCGCGACGCTGAAGGCGCTGTCGCCGATCCGCAGCATCGCGACCGTCGTGCAGACGGGGACGAGCGGGTATCGCAAGCTGGTCGCGACGGGCGCGACGGGCGCGGGCTGGGTCGGCGAGAGTGACGCGCGGCCCGAAACGGCGACGCGCAGCTTTGCCGAAATCGCGCCGCCGTCGGGCGAGCTTTACGCCAATCCGGCGGCGAGCCAGGCGATGCTCGACGATGCGATGTTCAACGTCGAGGACTGGCTGGCGGACGAGATCGCGCGCGAGTTCGCGGTCGCCGAGGGGGCGGCGTTCGTGACCGGCAACGGCGTCAACCGCCCCAGGGGCTTCCTGACCTATGCGACGAGCGACGAGGGCGACGGCGCGCGCGCCTTTGGCACCTTGCAGCATCTGGCGACGGGCAGCGCGGGCGCCTTTCCGGCGTCGAACCCGCAGGACAGGCTGGTCGAGCTGGTCCATGCGCTGAAAGCGCCATACCGGCAGGGCGCGGTGTGGGTGATGAACAGCGACACGCTTGCCCGCATCCGCAAGTTCAAGACGGCGGACGGCGCCTTTATCTGGCAGCCGGGGATGGTCGAGGGACAGGCCGCGACGCTGCTCGGCTATCCGGTGGTCGAGGCCGAGGACATGCCGGATATTGCGGCCGACAGCCTGTCGATCGCCTTCGGCAATTTCCGCGCCGGTTACCTGATCGCCGACCGCGGCGAGACGCGCATCCTGCGCGACCCGTTCAGCAACAAGCCTTTTGTGCATTTCTATGCAACCAAAAGGGTGGGCGGCGCGATCATCGATTCGCAGGCGATCAAGCTGATGAAATTCGCCGCCAGCTGACCCGAAGGCAGCGCAGGCGCGCGAGGGCGCCCGGCCCGTCCAACCCTTTCGGGGCGGAGCCGGGCGCCAAATGCCGACCGACATTCTTCTCATCTAAAATTGATTGGAAAGGATGGCTTTGCCATGCCGACTCCCTTTTTCGCCGACCTGGTGCGCGAGCTGGCGCAGGAGGGCGGGACCGGGCCGCTGACGCCCACCGGCGCGGTGCCCGGCCATCGCCGTTTTTCGGGCGTCGTGCCGCCCGGCGTGTCGTTTCATTATGCCATCGCAGGGATAGCGCATCCCGCCGAATGGGAGGTGGGGACCGGCCGGATCGGCGGCGACGGGCGGCTGCTGCGCGACGCGGTGGCGGCTTCGTCCGCGGGCGGCGCGGCGGTCGATTTCGCGGTCGGCCTCAAGACGATCGCGCTGACGGTGGGCGCGGACTGGTTCGCGGCGCGCGACATGGAGACGGCGGCGCTGGCGGCCGCGGTGGCGGGGCTGTCGGGCCAGCTGACGAGCGTGCACGACGCGCTTGCTGCGAGGCAACCGATCTCGACATCGCATGACAGCGCGAGCGGGGGTGAGGCAAGCGACGCGGTGACCGTTCGGCGCGGCGCGGACTGGGTCAACATCCCCCTGTCGGCGCTGGCGTTTCGCGATGCCGGCGGGCGCTATCCGCTGGACGGCGCATTGGGCGCGGCCGCGGGCAGCGCAGCGGCGCCGTCGATCAGCTTTGCCGCCGACGCCGACACCGGATTCTGGCAACCCGCCGCCGACAATATCGGCTTTGTGTCCGGTGGATTGGAACGGATGCGGCTGAGCGCGACAGGCCATCTGGGCATCGGTTCGATGCCGGGAGCGCCGAACGCGCGCCTGCATATCGTGTCGGGCGGCGAAATCCAGCGGCTCGAAACGACCACCGCGCGCGGCGGCGGCGCCTGTTATCAGGGCTTTTACGATCCGTCGGGGGCGAAGGGCTTTTGCGGCTATTCGGCAATCGACGACGGTTTCGACATCTGGAACAGCCTGAACCACCAGATACGCTTTGGCACCAATGGCACCTATCGCTGGGCGATCTCGTCGGCGGGCGGTTTTTATCCGGTCGCCGACAATGCCTATACGATTGGCGGCGGCGTCAACCGGGTCAGCGAAATCTATGCCGTCAATGGCACGATCAACACATCCGACGCGCGCGACAAGACGTGGCGCGGCGCGCCGACCGAAGCCGAACTGCGCGCCGCGCGGCGGATCGCGGCTGAACTCGGTTTCTATCAGTGGAACGACGCGATCGCCGCGAAGGGCGCGGACGGTGCGCGGATGCACTTCGGCGTGCGCGCGCAGGCGGTGTGGGCGATCATGGCCGACGAGGGGCTGATCGAGCCGCTTGCCGAGGGCGTCGATCCGGGCAGCGCCTATGCCTTTCTCTGCTGGGACAAGTGGGACGCGGTGGAGCCGGTCACGGCGACCGACGAAGTCCGCGACGGGGAAGGCAACCTCATCGCCCCGGTGCGCGCGGCGCAGGCCGGTCGCCCCGCCGGAAGCCGCTTCGGGGTCCGCGTCGACCAGCTCGCGCTGTTCCTGATCGCCGCGCAGGACGCGCGGATCGCGGCGCTGGAGGCGGCGGCGTGACCGGCGGAACGGCGCTGGCGGCGCGCGCGATCGGCGATGTCGGCCGACGCGACCTCGCGAGCGAATGGGCCGGGCCGGCCCCCGCAGCGCCGCAGACAATGCTGCCGATGCCGCGCGCGATCGCGCGGCGTGCGACACCACGCAAACCCTGACGGAAAGGGCCGATGATGACGATGATGGTAAAGGATCCGGGCACCCGGATCGATTTCGAGTTCGACTGGGCGGCCGCTTATTCCGACGGGGCCGCCATCGTCGCGAGCGACTGGTCGGTCATCCCGGCCGAGGCGGGGGGCGTGAGCGTGGCGGGCGCGGCGCACGGCCTGCTGCAAACCACCGTCACGCTGACGGGCGGCGTTGCGGGCCGCCTCTATCGCGTCACCAACCGGGTGACGCTGAGCGATGGACAGATCGACGAGCGATCGGTGTCGATGCGGGTGGAGGAGCGATGATGGCCGAGAGTCTGTTGCCGGGGGAAGCGCCGGTAAGCCTGAATGAAGCGCGCGGCTGGTTAAGGATGGGCGCGACGGTCGACGATGCGGTGGTGGCGGGGCTGATCCGCGCCGCGACCAATATCTGCGAGGCCTTTATCGGCCAGTGGCTGATCGTGCGCGCGGTCGAGGAAAGACTGCCGATCGACGCGGGCGCGGTCCGGCTGGCCGCGCAGCCGGTGACCGGTATCGACAGCCTGGCGCTGCTCGTGCCGGGCGGCGGGGAAAGACCGCTCGCCGAGGGCGAATATCGCCTAACCGTCGGCCGCGATGGCAGCACGCGCATCGCGGTCGAACGGGCGGACGACGCCGAGCGGCTGCGCGTCGCCTATCGCGCGGGCATCGCCGATGGGCCGAACGGCGTGCCCGAAGCGATAAGGCAGGGCATATTGCGCATGACGCAACATCTGCACGACGCGCGCGACGGGTCGGGCACCGCCCCGCCCGCCGCCATCGCCGCGCTGTGGCAGCCGTGGCGGCGGCTGACGCTGGGGAGCGGGCGGTGACGAGCGCCGAGAGCGCGGTGCGCGCCCGCGCGCTCGACCTGCTGACGCGCGACGAAGCGCTGGCGGGGATCGTCCATGGCGTCTTCGACGGCGCACCGCCGCGCGCGAGCGCGCCCTTTGTGACGGTCGGCGGCGTCGAGGGGCGCGACTGGGGCACGAAGGATCGCGCGGGGCGCGAGGTTCGGCTGACGCTGGTGCTGGCGGGTGTCGGCGGCACGGTGGATGAAGGCGCCGCCGAGCGCATCGAACGCGTCGTCGCGACGATGCGGGGGGCGGCGGGCGGCTGGACGATCGTGGGCGCGCGGACGATCCGCACGCGCCTTGGCTTTGCGCGCGAGGGCGGCTGGCGGCACGAGATGATCGTGCAATGCCGATGCCTCGTGGCCTGAAGATCGGGAAGCGCGTCGGTCAGTCGCCGGGCAGCGTGTTGGTCGCCTTATAATCCCTGAACTTCTCGGTGAAATTATCGTGATAATCCTCGACCTGCCAGTCGGCGTCCTCGGTCGCGACCTTTTCGGAATCGCCCGCGGCGCGGCCGAGCGCGATCACCGCCTTGCGAAAGGCGTCGCGTTCGGCCGTGCAGTTCGCCTTGAGCGTCATCACATATTCGGCCTCTTCGACCTTCGCCTCGAGCGCCCGCTTGAGATCGTCGCGAAGGCATTTGGTGAAAGCGGCGCGCGTCCGGTCGACCGTCGCCGCGGGCGACTGGACCATCATGGCCAGAACCAGTGTCGTGATCAGCATCCTGCGACTCCCCATTCCGCACGATTATTTTTCAAGGAGGTTAGACGATGGCAATCGAAAATGGGAGCGCTTTTCTGCTCAAGGTCGGCGACGGCGGCGCTCCGCCGACCTATCGGACCGTGGCGGGGCTGCGCACGACGCAATTGTCGGTGAATGGCGAGGCGGTGAACGTCACCACCAAGGATTCGGGCGGATGGCGCGAGCTGTTGTCGGGCGCGGGCGTGCGGTCGGTGTCGGTGAGCGCCGCGGGCATCTTTACCGGCTCCGACGCCGAGTTGCGGCTGCGCGGCCATGCGTTGTCGGGCGCGATCGACGATTATGAGCTGAGCTTCGAGAGCGGCGAGCGGATGCGCGGACGCTTTCTGGTGACGCGGCTCGACTATGCCGGCGATTATAATGGCGAGCGCAATTATACGCTGAACCTCGAATCGAGCGGCGCGGTGGTGAGCCTGTGAGCGCGTCGGCAAGGATGGGAGCGAACGCGCTGCGCGGCGAGGCGGAGCTGTGCGTCGCGGGCGCGCGGCTGGTGCTGCGCCCGAGCTTTGCCGCGCTGGTCGCGGCGGAGGCGGAGCTGGGGCCGCTGTTCGCATTGGTCGAGCGCGCGGCCGACGGGCGGCTGGCGCTGGGCGAGCTGGCGACGCTGTTCTGGCATTGTGTGAAGGATCGGCCCGACGCGCTGACGCGCGAGGATGTCGGCGAGGCGGTCGTGGCGCAGGGGCTGGCGGCGGTGACCCCGGCGCTGCGCGTGCTGCTGGGGCAGATATTGCAGGGGCGGTGAGAGTGGGCGTTCCGTGGGAAGAAAAAGAGTCTCACACAAAGACACAAAGGCACGAAGATGTCGTGATCGGCGAGGGGTTATCGGGTCATGTGAGCGTTGCGCCACGGCGGAGCGATGCTGTGGTGGAGGCGGCTTCGCCGCGATTCCTCCTTCTTCGTACCTTTGTGCCTTTGTGTGAGATTCCTTTGAACCGGGGGTGAGGGAGCGAAAGGCGATGATGTCCCAAACCGACGCCGCCCGCGAGCAGGCTTTTGGTCCGCGCGCGGCGCGGCTGCTCGGCGTGATGGCGCGCGTCGCGGGGTGGCGACCGGAGGATTTCTGGGCGGCGACGCCTGCCGATGTCGCGGCGGTGCTGGCGGGGTGGATCGACGAGAGCGGCGTTGCCGGTTTCGACCGCGCGGCGCTGAGCGCAATGATGGAGCAATTTCCCGATGGATGAGATCGACGAGATGGTCGTCGCGGTGCGCGCCGACACGGGGGCGTTCCGGCGCGACATCGCGGCGCTGCGCGAGGAATTGCGCGGCCCGCTGGTCGCCGGGGCCGAGGATGCCGGACGCGCGATCGAGCGGGCGCTGTCGCGCGCGATCACCACCGGCAAGCTGGGGTTCGAGGATCTGAAGCGGCTGGCGCTGTCGGTGATGGCCGACATCGCGCGCGCGGCGGTGGCGGGCGGGCTGGGGGCGGCGCTGGGCGGCGGCGGGAGCGGTGGCGGCGGGCTGCTGTCGCTGGGTTCGTCGATCGCGATGGCGCTGTTCGGCGCGCCGGGGCGCGCGACAGGCGGGCCGGTGAGCGCGGGGCGCGCCTATCGCGTCGGCGAGCGGGGCCCCGAGTTGTTCGTGCCGACCGCGAGCGGGCGGATCGAGGCGGCGGGGGCGCCGGTGCGCAATCTTGCGATCACGGTGAATGTGCAGGGCGCGGCGGGGAGCGATCCGCAGCGGCTGGCGCAGACGGGGCGGCAGTTGGCGCGCGCGGTGCGGCGCGCGGTGGCGGCGGGGGAGGATTAGGAGCGACGGCATGATCCTATATGCAAATATCAAGAGTGATGCGTTCGCTCCCCTCCCGCTTGCGGGAAGGGTTGGGGGTGGGCCAGCGACGTCGCGACTGCCCACCCCGCTGCGACTAGCGAACAACTTCGCAAGTCTCGCTGCCCCTCCCGCAGGCGGGAGGGGGAGGCTTTTGTGATGGGCTGGGCATTGGTGGCGGCCGAACCGCATCATCGCAAGGGGTGGATCAAGCGGTTCGACCCGCGGTTCTGGACGGTCGATTTTGCGCGGCCGATGATGGCTAGCGTGACGAGCAACGCGCCGGGTTCGCTGCGCGTCGAGGCGGTCTTTTATCGCAAGCAGGACCTGGCGGGGCTGATCTGGGAGGCGGCGGACCGCTGGGATCATCCGCTGCTCGCCTATGAGACGCGGCGCGATTTCCGGCACACGCAGCTGAGCTTCCGGTGGCGGTCGGGCGGGGTGAAGCCGCTCGACGCGCTGCACGGGCCGACGCTGACGATCGAGGGGCGCGATGGGGCGGGCAATGCGCGCGCCTGGTATGTGCGGCTGTGGAATTATGCCGACGGGACCGGCGAGGATGCGGTGATCGCGCTCGATTTCGACGATCTCGACGGGGGCTTCCTGCTCCCCGGCGAGGCCGATCCGGTGTGGGCCGGGGACATCGACCGGATGTTCGTCTCGCTGGTGCCGCCGACCTATGACGGCGGCGCGGGCGAGCTGGCGGCGCCCGCCGAGGGCTGGGCCGAGATGAGCGACATCGTCTGCACCGGATCGGGATCGGTACTGGCGATCGGCGATGCGGTGCTGCCCGAAACGGCGCTGGGCATGACGAACGGCTATGACGATTGTTACCACCTGACCCCGGCGCGCGTGGTGCGGCAGATCGTGCAGCTGGGCTATCGCGGCGACGTCGTCCATTATGTCGGGATGAGCCATTATATGCGGCTGGCGCCGTCGGGCGCGGGGCTGCTCGCGGATGCGGCGGGGGGCGCGCTCAACGGCCCGTGCGCCGCGTGGCACCGCGATTTCGCCGCGACCTGCGCGGCGGCGGGGCTGGGGCTGATCTGGTCGCTCTCCTATGAACTCTTCGACGCCTATTGCCCCGCAGACTGGAAGCAGCGCGACGCCGACGGCGCGCCCGCGCTGACCGGGTGGCAGCCGCCCTCGACCTTGCTGTCGCCCGCCAATGCGGCGGCGATGGCTTATTTGCAGGCGGTGGCGCGGGCATTTGTCGCGATCGGGCGCGACGCCGGGCTGGCGGGCAGGTTCCAGGTCGGCGAGCCCTGGTGGTGGATCGCGGGCGAGGGGCGCATCTGTGCCTATGACGCCGCGGCGACCGCGATGCTGGGCAGTGCGAGCGTGCCGATCGCCGACGTGCGGGGGACGCTCGATGCGCCGCAGCGGGCGATGCTCGATGCGCTGGGCGCCTTGCTCGCCGATTCGACCGCCGCGCTGGTCGCGGCGGCGCGGGAGGAGGCGGGTGCGGCGGGGCTAGTCAGCCACTTGCTCGTTTATCTGCCGCCGGTGCTCGACCCGGCGGCGGCAGAGGTGCGGCGCGCCAATGTGCCGCTCGGCTGGGCGGCGCCGGCGTTCGACGTGCTCCAGCTCGAGGATTATGACTGGGTGACCGGCGGGCGCAGCGGCGAGACCGCTGGCGCGCGCGCCGCGATGGCGCTGCGGCTCGGTTATCCCATTGCGGAACAGCATTATTTTTCGGGGTTCGTGCTGCTGCCCGAACAGCGCGGCCAGTGGGCGGCGATCGCCGAGGCCGCCGACGCGGCGCGGCGCGCGGGGGTGGCGCGGACCTTTATCTGGGCGCTGCCGCAGGTGGCGCGCGACGGCTTCACGGCCTTTGACGGGGAGGACAGGGTGCAGGCGTTCGATGCAGTGGATTTCCCGATCGCGATCGGGCGCGAGGCGGTGGCGCTGACCGAATTTTCGACGCAGATCGTCAGCTCGCCATCGGGGCACGAACAGCGCGCGAGCGAATGGGCCGAGGCACGGATGCGCTATGACGCCGGGCCGGGGATAAGGTCCGAGGCCGATGTGCGCGCGCTGACGGCGTTTTTCCGCGCGCGGCGCGGTGCGGCGCGCGCGTTCCGCTTTCGCGATCCGTTCGACAGCAGTTCGGCGGCCGACAACGGGCTGCCGACCGCCGAGGATCAGTTGCTGGGAACAGGCGACGGGGTGCGGCGGCAATTTGCGCTGGTGAAGCGCTATGGCGAAGGCGACGCCGAAGTGGTGCGGCCGATCCGCCTGCCGGTCGCGGGCAGCGTCAGCGTGTCGGTGGGTGGGATCGAGACGGCGGCCTTTCTGGTGACGGGCGAGGGCGAAGTGCTGCTCGACGCGGCGCCTGCCGAGGGCGCCGCGGTGCGCGCGGGCTTTCGCTTCGACGTGCCGGTGCGCTTTGCCGAGGACCGGCTGGAGGTGAGCCGCGCGACCTTCCTCGCGGGCGAACTGGCGAGCGTGCCGCTGGTCGAGGTGCGCGCGCCATGGTGACGCCGATCGGATTGAGCGCGGCGCCGGACTGGCTGCGCGCGGAACTGGTGACGCTCGCCTGGTGCTGGCGGCTGTCGCGGCGCGACGGGGTGGTGATCGGGCTGACCTCGCACGACCGCGATCTGTTCATCGACGGGCTGCCCTATCGCGCGGCGCCGGGGATGAAGCCATCGGCGATCGAAACGCGCGACAGCCTGGACGCGGCGACGATGGACATCGAGGGGGCGATCGCGAGCGACGCGATTGCGACGCGCGATCTGGACGCCGGGCGCTGGGACGGCGCCGGGCTGGAGCTGTTCCTGGCCGACTGGACGGCGCCCGATGCGGCGCCGGTAACGATCGCGCGCGGATCGCTGGGGACGATCGAGCGGCGCGGCGCGAGCTTTGCCGCCGAGCTGAAGGGTGTGACGCAGTTGCTCGACCGGCCGGTGTGCCCGGCGACCTCACCGTCGTGCCGCGCGACGCTGGGCGATCGCGCGTGCCGCGTCGACCTCGCGCCGCTGACGCATATCCGGCACGTTGTAGCCGTCGAAGGGCGCGTCGTGACGCTCGACGCCGCCGCGCCACATATGGCGTTCGGCGAGCTGTTGTGGATCGAGGGCGCCAATTGCGGGCTGGCGAGCCCGGTGATCGCCGCCGACGGGGCCGCACTGCATCTGGCTGAAGCCCCGGCGTTTCTGCCAGCCGCGCCGGTGCGCGTGCGGCTGACCGAGGGATGCGACAAGCAGCTGGCCACCTGTCGCGACCGTTTTGCCAATGCGGTCAATTTTCGCGGCGAGGCGCATCTGCCGGGCAACGACCTGCTGACGCGCTATCCCGGTGGATGACGTCGGCGCGCGCGCCCTTGCGGCGGCGCGGGCGATGGTCGGGGCGCGGTTCCGCTTTCAGGGATGCGATCCGGCGACGGGGCTGGACTGTGTCGGGCTGGTCTGGGCGGCCTATGCCGAGGCGGGCGTCCGGCTTGCGCGACCGGACGGCTATCCGCTGCGCGGCTGGGCGCGCGCGCGGGTCGAGGCGGCGTTGAGTGGGGCGGGGTTCGTGCCCGCCGAAAGCGAGGGGCGAGCGGGCGATGTGGCGCTGGTCGCGCTGCCCGCGGGGCAATTTCATCTGGGGCTGATGGGCACCGACAACTGGATTCACGCCCATGCAGGGCTGCGGCGCGTCGTCGAGGCGCCCGTCGATGCCGCGGTGCGCGCGGCGCCGCGATGGCGCTTCGGACAAGGGGGATAGGATGGCGACTTTGGTGCTGACGGTGGCTGGCGGCCTGATCGGCGGGCCGGTGGGCGCGGCGATCGGGGCGGCGCTGGGCCAGCAGGTCGACGCGGCGATCCTGGCGCCCAAGGGACGCGAGGGGCCGCGGCTCGCCGACCTGAAAGTGCAGGCGTCGACCTATGGCCAGCAGATTCCGCAATTGTTCGGGACGATGCGCGTCGCGGGCAGCGTGATCTGGGCGACCGACCTGATCGAGCGGCGCGAGAAGCGCGGCGGCGGCAAGGGGCGCCCGTCGGTGACCGAATATAGCTATTCGGTGTCGCTGGCGATCGCGCTGTCGTCGCGGCCGATCCGCGCGATCCGGCGGATCTGGGCCGACGGCAATCTGCTGCGCGGGGCGAGCGGGACGTTCCGCGAGCGCTGCACCTTTCGCTGGTATGACGGCGGCGAGGATCAGGCGGTCGATCCGCTGATCGCGTCGGCGCTGGGGATCGCGTCGGCGAGCGGCTTTCGCGGGCTGGCCTATGCGCTGTTCGAGGAGCTGGAGCTGGGCAGCTTTGGCAACCGCATTCCCTCGCTGACCTTTGAGGTCGAAGCCGACGCGGCGAGCATCGACGCCGGGCTGGTCGGCGCGCGGCTGCTGGACGATGCCGATCGGTGCGACGGCGACTGGGGCTTTTCGGGCTATGCGGCGTCGGGCGACCGCGCGCGCGACGCGCTGGCGCCGCTGTTCGAGGCCGACGGCGTGCGGCTGTGCAGCGGACCGGGCGGGTGGCGCCTGGCGCCCGCCGCGCTGGCCGGGGAAGCGGTGGCGCTCGCCGATTTTCGCGAGGCGCGACGGGGCGAGGAAGCGGGCGCCGATACCGAGCGGCGACGGGCGCCGCTGGCGTCGCTGCCCGGCACGATCCGGCTGCGCCATTATGAACCGGGACGCGATTATCAGCTCGGCCAGCAGGCGAGCGGCGTCGCGGGCGGCGGGGCGCGCGAGGAGCGGATCGACCTGCCCGCCGCGCTGCCCGTCGCCTCGGCGCGCGCGCTGGCCGCGCGGCTGGCGGGGGCTGCGGCGGACGGTCGCGACACGATGATTTTGCGCGCCGACCTGGCGGCCGCGGCGCTGACGGTGGGGCAGGTGGTGACACTGGCCGACGGCAGCGGCTGGCGGCTGGCCGAACGCACGATGCGCGGGAACGACATCTGGCTGGAACTGAAGCGATACCAGCCGCTTCCTGCCGACGAGGTGCCGGCTGATCCGGGCGCTCCGGTCGGTGCGCCCGACTGGCCCGATGCCGTCGGGACCGTCCATGTGCTTGATCTGCCCAACCTTGGCAGCCCGGCCGCGTCGGCGCCGCACGTCCTGATTGCGGGGGCGGGTAGCAACGACGGCTGGCGAGGCGCCGATTGCTGGTTCGTGCCCGCGCCCGGCGCCGAGCCTATCGCGATCGGAACGGCGCGCCCGGCGGCGGCGCTGGGGCATTTGACCGCGCTGCTGGCGGCGGGAAGCGCGAGCCTGTTCGATTTGGCGAATGCGGTGCTCGTCGAGCTGGTCAATCCGGCGATGACGCTGGAATCGGTGAGTGATGCCGCGCTGCTGGGCGGGGCGAACCGGGCGATGCTGGGCGGCGAATTGCTGCAATTCGGGCGCGCGGAGATCGTTGCGCCCGGCGTCTGGCGTCTGTCGCGACTGCTGCGCGGGCGCGCGGGGACCGACGCGGCGACGATCCATGCGGCGGGCGAGCCCTTTGTGCTGTTGGACGACCCGGCGGCGCTGATGCTGCCCGAAATGCTGGCGGACTGGGCCGAAAGCGGCGGCGCGATGGTGCAATGGGCGTCGCGCGGCGGCGCGGCGCTGAACGAGGTCGCGGTGCCGGCGGCGGGCCGCGCGTTGCGGCCGCTGGCGCCGGTGCATGGTCGAGTCTCGCCCGACGGGGCGGGCGGGGCGATCGTGCGCTGGGTGCGGCGCAGCCGCGTCGATAACGGATGGCGCGATCATGTCGAGCTGCCGCTCGGCGAAAGCCGCGAAGCGTGGCGCGCCGCGCTGGCGCCACCGGCGCCGGGCATCGGACCGTGGACGCTTGCATCGCCGCTGCTGGCGATAACGGCAGACGAACTGGCGGCCGTGCCGCCGGGAACGGCGATCGAGGTTCGGCAGGTCGGCGATTTCGACCAGTCCCCGCCGCTTTTCATACCGCTGACATAGGAGGACAGGATGACCGACACGCTCGCGACGCCGCGATTTGCCCTGCCGCTGCTTGCCGTCGCGCAGGCGCAGAAGGAGGCGACGCACAATGAGGCGCTGACGCTGATCGACGCGCTGCTGCACGCCGCCGTCGAAGACGGTCCGCTGGCGGCGCCGCCCGGCGCGCCGATGGAAGGGCAATGCTGGATCGTCGGTGCGGCGCCGACCGGCGCGTGGGCAGGGCAGGGCGGGTCGATCGCGCTGTGGACAAGCGGCGGCTGGCGGTTCTTCGCCGCGCGCGAAGCGATGCGGATCGTCCGGCCGAGCGATGGCGCGCGGCTTCGCTTTCATGGCGGCGCCTGGGTCGCGCCCGCGACGATTGCCGCGCCCGATGGCGGGACCGTGATCGACGTGGAAGCACGCGCGGCGCTGCTCGCGCTGATGACGAACCTCGCGGCGCAGGGTCTTATGATTTCAGGCTGATTTTGCGATTTTTGGGGGCGCGAGTGCGACTTTTTGGCAACAGATTGACGATTTGTTAGCTTGCACGGAACCAAAGCGGCGAGTAGGACGTCTGGCGAGACGTATATCTCAAATTGAAAGGGGAATTATTATGAGGAAGCTTGCCGTCGCTGTGGCGTTGGCCTCCACCACCCTCGCGTCGCCTGCCATGGCGCGTGACGATTCCTGGTATGTCGGTGTCGGCGCGGGCGCGATGCTCGTCGAAGACATTGATCTCGATATCGGTACCTTCAACAACGCCGGGACGCTCGATCATCGCGCTGGCTATGATTTTGAAGGCACCGTCGGTTATGACTTCGGCGGTTTCCGCGCGGAAGTCGAAGTCGGCTATCGCGAAGCCGACATCAAGTCGGGTCGTTTCGGTAACCCCGGCATCCCGCAGTCGGCGTCGGGCGCCGGGACGCTTTACACCGGTTCGACCGATCTGAACGGCGATTCGAACGCGCTCAGCTTCATGGTCAACGGCATGCTCGATTTCGGCGACGACGACGGCCTGCAGGGCTTTGTCGGCGGTGGCGCCGGTGTCGCCCGCGTGTCGGTCGAACCCGTGTTCGCCGGGCCGTTCATCGACGATTCGGACACGGGCTTTGCCTGGCAGGCCATCGCGGGCGTCCGCGCGCCGCTCAGCAGCAACTGGGATGTCGGGCTGAAGTATCGCTTCTTCAACGTCGACAATGTCGATCTGGTCGATCAGGTCGGTCGCGACGTTTCGACGCGCTTCCGCTCGCACTCGATCCTCGGCACGCTGACCTACAACTTCGGCGGTGCGCCGGAACCGGTCGAGCCCCCGCCGCCGCCCCCGCCGCCGCCGCCCCCGCCGCCCCCGCCGCCCCCGCCGCCGCCGCCGGTTGTGGAATGTGCGCCTGGACCGTACATCGTGTATTTCGACTGGGATCAGTCGAACATCACGCCGGAAGCGGCTTCGACGCTCGACAACGCGATCAGCGCCTACAACCGCGGTTGCACGGGCACGCAGATCATGCTCGCCGGTCACGCCGACCGTTCGGGTTCGGCCAGGTACAACGTGGGTCTGTCGGAACGCCGCAACGACGCGGTCCGCAGCTATCTGACCGCTCGCGGCATCGCGGACAGCTCGATCAGCGCGCAGGCGTTCGGCGAAACCCGTCCGGCCGTTGCGACCGCCGACGGCGTCCGCAACGACCAGAACCGTCGCGTGGAAATCACTTACGGTCCGAATTCGGGCATGTAAGACCGGTTTCCATCCCCGACGGGGACTGGAAGAAAAAGAAGGGCGGTGCCGAAAGGCGCCGCCCTTTCTTCATGATCATTGTTTGCTCGTTCTTTCATCGCGTTCGATCGGGGCTTGTCATTGGGGAATAATGTTATACCGTTACATTGATGCCAAAGGGCCATGCCAAGAGCCCTGGTGTCGTCGAACGGGGGATCGCCCGATCATCGGCCGCGACACCTCCACCGACCGGGAGAGAGACGATGCGCCGACGCCGCAGCATTTTCCGCACCAACCCCAATGCCAGCCCGCTGATCAACACGACGCCGCTGATCGACGTGATGCTGGTCATGCTGGTGATGTTCGTCATCACCATCCCGCGGCCGACGCACAGCGTCGACGTGAATCTTCCGGGAACCGAGCCTGGATCGGCCGCGATCCACGATCAAAATCATATCAGCATCGACGCGGCAGATGTGATCCGCTGGAATGGCGAGGCGGTCGACCTCGCGCAGCTGGGGCAGCTCGTAAAGGCATCCGCCGACCGCGCCGAGCCCGCCACGCTGCTGTTGGAACCCGATGCGCGAGCGCGATACCTGCGCGTCGATCAGGCGATCGGGGCGATCCGCCGCAATGGCGCGAAGACAATCGCCTTTCCGGGGATCGACGGCTATCGCGACCTGATCTGATCGCGCCCCGCGGTCAGGACGCTATCCCGTCGGAGCGGTTCCGGGGCGGAGATAGGCCATCATATAGCCGACATAATCGGCCTTGCCGAGCGGCACCCCCATATGCCGCAGGATGGCATAGGCGGCGACGAGGTGAAAATAGAACTGCGGCTGCGCCCAGTCGCGGACATAGGTGAGCGCGGTCATGTCGAAGGCCATGCCGTTCGGCAGATCGAAGCCGACCGGTCGGCCCGGATCGCTGTCGAATGCCGCGCGATCGACCGTGTCCAGCCACGCCAGCGCATCGGCTATCTGCGCCTGAAGGCCGGCGAAATCGGCGACATCCTCGGCAAAACCGGGTGCGCCTGTCCCGCCGAGGCGCGTCGCGGGCTGAACCGCCTGCAAACAGGCGAAGCGGACTTGCGCGGCAAGCGGGAACATGTCGGGCGCGAGCCGCGCAACCAGCAACTGCTGTTCGCCAACGCCCCTATCGGCGCCCCAGGCCAATGCCTTGTCGAGCTGGGCCGACAGGGCCTTCAATCCGTTCACATAGGCCGGCACGGTCAGATCGTAGAGCATCGGCAATCCTTTGCGGCTGGCCCCGTTGGGGCGGCTTGGCGGGCGATCAGGCGGGCGCCAGACTGTCCTGAAACTGGAGGCGCGCGAGGCGGGCATAAAGGCCGTCGGCGGCAACGAGGTCGTCGTGACGGCCCTCCTCGACGATCCGCCCTTCGTCCATCACGATGATGCGGTCGGCGGCGCGCACGGTCGCGAGACGGTGCGCGATGACGACCGTCGTGCGATCGTGCATCAGCGTTTCGAGCGCATCCTGCACCAGCCTTTCGGACTCGGCGTCGAGCGCCGAGGTCGCCTCGTCGAGCAGCAGCAGCGGCGCACGGCGCAACAGCGCGCGTGCGATCGCGACGCGCTGGCGCTGGCCGCCGGACAGCCGCGCGCCGCCTTCGCCCATGAAAGTGTCGAGACCTTGCGGCAGCTTGCGGAGGAACTCCTCGGCATTGGCGGCGCGCGCGGCAGCCCAGAGATCCTCGTCGCTGGCGTCCCAATGGCCGTAACGCAGATTGTCGCGCGCCGACGCGGCGAAGATCACCGTTTCCTGCGGCACCATCGCGATGCGCGCGCGGATGTCGGCGGGATCGGCGTCGACGAGCGGCACGCCGTCGAGCAAAATCTGCCCCGCCTGCGGGTCGTAGAAGCGCTCGGCGAGCTGGAACAGCGTCGACTTGCCCGCGCCCGACGGGCCGACGATCGCGACGGTTTCGCGCGGGCGGATCGTGAGGCTGAAATCATGGAGCGCCGGGGCGTCGGGGCGCGTCGGATAGCGGAACTCAACGCCGCGAAACTCGAGCGCGCCGGTGGGCGGATCGGGGAACGAGCGCGGGTGCGCGGGGGCTGCGATGGTGGTCCCGGCGTTCAGCAGCTCGCTGAGACGCTCGGCGGCGCCGGCGGCGCGGAGCAGATCGCCATAAACCTCGGTCAGCGCGCCGAAAGCGCCCGCGACCAGACCGCCGGTGAGCACAAAGGCGGCGATGGTGCCGCCGGTGATCGTGCCCTGGGCGACGCCTTCCGCGCCATACCAGAGCAAAGTGGTGATCGCGCCGAAAAGCAGGCCGATGACCGTCGCGGTGATGATCGCGCGCAGGCGGATGCGGCGCTTGGCCGTGACGAAATTGGCCTCGACCGCGCTTGCAAAGCGCGCGGCTTCGCGTTCCTCCTGTCCGAAGGCCTGGACGATCTTCATCGCGCCCATCTGTTCGGCGGTGGTCGCGCCGATGTCGGCAACGCGATCCTGGCTGGCGCGCGACACTTTCTGGAGCCGCCGGCCGAGAAGGACGATCGGCAGAATGATGACCGGGATGCCGAGCAAGATGCCCGCGGTCAGCTTGGGCGACAGGCTGAAGAGATAGGCGATGCCCCCGATCCCCATCACCATGTTGCGGAGCGCGACCGAGACGGTGGTGCCGACGACCTGTTCGATGATCGCCGTGTCGGCGGTCATGCGCGAAGCGATTTCGGACGGGCGGTTTTCCTCGAAGAATCCGGGCGCGAGGCGAAGCAGGTTGCGCTGTACCGCGCGGCGGATGTCGGCCACCGTGCGTTCGCCGAGCCAGCTGACAAAATAAAAGCGGAGCGCCGTCGCCAGCGCCAGCACGCCGACGATCACGTAAAACAGCCGGAAATGCGGCGCGACGTCGCCACCGCCCGCGATGAAGCCGCTGTCGATCATTTCCTTGAACTGATAGGGAATCGCCAGCGTCGCGAGCGCCGCGATGCAGAGCGCGACGGCGGCGATGACAAGTTGCAGCGGATAACGGCTGGCAAAGTGCCACACCATATGCAGACTGCCGAGCTTGCGGCTGGGACCGGCTTTCGCGGCGGGCTGGTCGGATTGGCTGGCCATGGCGTCGGCCCTAGCAGCGGGGCGATGCGCGCTCAACGCCGCAAAATGCCGCCGCGCCTTCAAACGCCGTGAAGCAGCGCGAAATGATGCGTTGCACAATGGCGATCAACGCCTAGACTGGACGACAGGGGAACGCCGGAAGAGCGCCCAATCGGACGCAAGGAAATCTTGATCAATGCTGTATCACGCCTTTGACATGCAGAAGAACTGGCTGGCGGGCGCCAGCGCGCTGGCGACCGCGGGGGCGCAGGCGATGCAGCATCCCGCCAATCCGCTCGGCTATTTCAGCGGCAGCCCGATGTTCGCCTCGGCGCTTGAGGTTTTTGCCCATGCCGCCGCGCCGCGCGGCAAGCCGCGGTTCGGACTGTATGAAACGGTCGTCGATGGCGCGACGGTGCGCGTGACCGAGGCGATCGAGGCGCGGCGGCCTTTTGGCCAGCTCAAGCATTTCAGGCACAAGGGCACGAAGAACGCGCCCAAGCTGCTGATCGTCGCACCGATGTCGGGCCATTATGCGACGCTGCTGCGCGGCACGGTCGAACGGATGCTGCCGGGCCATGACGTGTGGATCACCGACTGGCGCGACGCGCGCAACGTTCCGCTGGAAGCGGGCAAGTTCGATCTCGATGACTATATCGACTATCTGATTTCGTGGCTCGAACATATCGGGCCGGGTGCGCACATGCTCGCGGTCTGTCAGCCGTCGGTGCCGAGCCTCGCCGCCGCGGCGATCATGGCGGCGTCGGGGCACAAATGCCGCCCGAAGACGCTGACGATGATGGGCGGGCCGATCGACACGCGCAAGGCGCCGACCGCGGTGAACGAACATGCGACGACGCGGCCCTATGCCTGGTTCCAGGAAAATGTCATCGCGACCGTGCCGGCCTATTATCCGGGCGCGGGCCGCCGTGTCTATCCGGGCTTCCTGCAGCTCGCCGGCTTCATGTCGATGAACCTTGGCAATCACATGATGAGCCATTGGGAAATGTTCAAGCATCTGGTCGAGGGTGACGGCGAAAGCGCCGACAAGACCAAGGAGTTCTATGACGAATATCGCGCGGTGTGCGACATGACCGCCGAGTTTTACCTCCAGACCGTCGATGCGGTTTTCCAGCGCCACCTGCTGCCCAAGGGCGCGTTCGAGCATCGCGGCGAGCTGGTGGACATCGGCGCGATCGAGGATATCGCGATCCTGGCGATCGAGGGCGAGCGCGACGATATTTCGGGGATCGGCCAGACCAGGGCCGCGCTGACGCTGGCGAAGGCGCTGCCCGCCGAGCGGAAGAAATATCTGCTGGCCAAGGGCGTCGGCCATTATGGCATTTTCAACGGCCGCAAGTGGCGCGAGGCGATCGCGCCGGTGGTCGAGGAGTGGATCCGCGCGCACGGTGGTTGACGGCTGACCGGACGGTCGGTCGGGAGCCGCGTTCAGCGCTTTCGGCCGAAATGCCCCGGCAGGTTGGCGGCGCGGGTCACGCCGGGTCGCCAAGTGTCGATTTGCGGCGGCGGCACGATCTGGAAATCGAGGCGGCTGTCGGCCGGGACGATCTGATCGTCATGCGCCGCGCGCAAGCGGACGGTTTCAATCTCGCGGTCGGTCTGGATGCCGAAACGCGTCCCCGCGACCCAGCGCACCGTCCCCAGCATGGGTTGATGCCCCGGCAGGAATACGCTGATCCGTTCGCCGATCTGCAGCATGTGCGGCCCCTGTCCGCCGATCCCGGTGAGCGAGACATTGCGCAACGTGACGTCGAAGCGCCCCAGCCGTTCACAGCCGAGCGCCGCTTTCACCAGCCGTGACTGGCGCGGCTGGCGCTTCTCCTCCGGGGGCGGTGAGGCGGGGGTGGCCTCGGAATAGGACATGCGCGACTCAACATCTGCCGCCCGACTCCCACCTCGGACGGTTATCTTATTGGTCCCGACCCATCTTCTAAAGGAAGAAGGTAAATATTCGGATATCGCGCGCGGTAATTTTCCGGGCGGCAGTCGTGCTGCCTCGCCGCCCGCCCGTCTCAATAGGCCAGCGCGCATCCGTCGGCGCGCATTTCGCTTGCCGCGGCGTAAACGCGCGTATCGCCGTCCATGCGATGTTCGACGCATTGATAGCGCCCGAACCCGCCGTCGGGTTCGCCGAGCGTCCAGCCGATGTCGGCAAGCCGTCGCCGACTGGCTTCGGGTACGCCGCTTTCGAGCCGCAAGAGGCCGGTCGGGCCCAGATCGGCTGCATCCTCGCCCATGGTTTCGGACGACCCCTCGTGATGCCAGCGGGGCGAGTCGCCCGCAGCCTGGATTTCGAGTCCATAATCGACGCGGTTAATGACGATCTGCGCCTGGCCCTGCGGCTGCATGTCGCCGCCCATCACGCCGAAGCTCATCCACGGCACGTCCCCGCGCGCCGCAAAGCCGGGGATGATCGTCTGGAACGGCCGCTTGCCGGGCGCATAGATGTTCGGATGCCCGTCGACCAGACTGAACAATTGTCCGCGGTCCTGGAACATGAAGCCGAGACCGTCGGCGACCAGTCCCGATCCCATGCCGCGGAAGTTCGACTGGATCATCGACACCATCATGCCGTCCTGGTCGGCGCAGCTGAAATAGGTCGTGTCGCCGTGGCTGGGCGCCTGTCCCGGATGGACGGGGGTGAGCAGGCGGTCGGGGCGGATCAGCCTGGCGCGTTTCGCCGCATAATCCTTCGAGATCAGCCATTCGACCGGCACCTCGGCAAAATGCGGATCGGCATAGTAGCGCGCGCGATCCTCATAGGCGAGGCGCTTCGCCTCGGCTTGCAGATGGATCGACAGCGCCGACTGGAACCCCGCGCCCTTCAGGTCGAAATGTTCGAGAATGCCCAGCATCTGCAAGGTTGCGATGCCCTGTGTGTTGGCGCCCAGCGCGTAGACGTCGGTGCCACGATAATCGATCTTGTGCGGCTCGATCCATTCGGAGCGGTGCGCGGCCAGATCTTCGTAGCGCAGCCAGCCGCCGATCCGTTTGAAATAGGCGTCGATCGTCCGTGCGATGTCGCCCTCGTAAAAGGCGTCGCGTCCGCCTTCGGCAATCAGGCGAAAGGTGCGCGCGAGGTCGGGGTTGCGGAAAACCTGCCCCGCCGCCGGTCCCTTCCCGTCGTTCAGGCCATAGGTGCGCAGCGCATTGTCGATCTCTTCGATCCCGCGGCCCGGCTGGCGGAAACCGGCGAGGCTGCGGCGCATATAATAAGCGATCAGGTCGGGCACTGGCGCCCCCGCTTCGGCATGCGCGATGACAGGCTCGAACAGGTCTTTCCAGGGCAATTTGCCGTAGCGCTGGTGCATCGTCCACCAGCCGTCGACGGTGCCCGGCACCGATACGCTGATCGCGCCATAGGCGGGCAGCGTGCCGCCCCTGGCGCGGCTACGCACCGTCGCGAGATCGAGCCCGCGCGGGCTTTTCCCCGATCCGGCCAGTCCCGCGAGCTTTTTCGTCTTCGGATCCCATATCATCGCATAGACGTCGCCGCCGATGCCGTTCGCGGTGGGTTCGAGCAGTCCGAGACATGCGTTGATCGCGATCGCCGCATCGACCGCCGATCCGCCGCGCTTCAACATGTCGATCCCCGCCTGCGTCGCGAGCGGGTGCGCGGTGCCCGCCGCACCGCTGAGACCGTAAACGGCGGTGCGCGAGGCGAAGCTCGCGCCGACCGGGCGATCGCCGCTTTGCACGTCGGGCCGCACGAAGCGGTCGGCGCCCGCTTCCCATACCGGCGGCAGTGAACCGTCCGGCCTGGCGGCGGCGGGCGCTGCCTTGGGCTTCCTTCCTTGCGCGAGGCCTGCTGTCGGCAACAGCGCGGCGGCGGGGACGGCGGCGAGGAGTGTGCGGCGGCGCATGAACTGGGATCCCTCATTTGTGAAAAATCCACTGTTGCGGGACGCGGGCGGCTTAGCAAGGTCGGATTCGATATTTGCTCATGGCAAAAGGAAGGGCGCGGACATGACAAAGCCCGCCGCGTGCCGGGGCACGGGCGGGCTCCTTGCCATAGGTTCGGGATGTTAACGCAGGCCTGAAAAACGGATGTCCTGTACCCGGCCGTAGCGGACGTCGCAGGTGAACTTGCCGCGATCATAATAGCCGCCGCGACCCCAGCGACCGCCGTATCCGTCGCGAACGACGACGCGGCCCTTGACCTTGTAGCCGTCGCGCTTGCGGTCGATGCTCGTCACCTCGGTGACGTCAGTGCGGCCGTAGCGGCGGCTGCCATATTCGACGGCATTGACGCACTGGCGAACCGCGCGGCGGCTGTTGCCATAGCGGCGATAATCATAGCCATAGCCATAACGCGGATCGCCATAGCGATCGCGATAGCGATAATCATAACGGTCATAACGGTCATAACGGTCATAACGGTCATTGTCCGACGACAGGATCGCCGCAAGGCCGCCCAGAACGATGGCGCCGGCGATGATCTCGCCCGCGCCGATTCCGTCGTCGTCATAATGGTCGCGCGCCATCGCGGGGGTCGCGCTCATCGCCAACGCTCCCGCGGTGGCCGCCCCAATTGCGGCCCTGGTCAGATTGGCCTTCCTAGCCATGGTTCGGTCTCCTCAAACAAGCGCAGGCGGCACGTCGCGGCCTGTTGGGGAGGGTTTAGCGATTCGGTGGTGACACGGCGCTGAACCCGGCGCTTATCCGGCGTTCAGCCTTGGTTGGCCGAGGTTCATCTTGCGGCGACGGGTGAGCCGGCGAAAAGCCCGCCATCCAGCGGACGACGGGCCTTCGGGACGGGCACGGGTGACCAGCGCGTGCGGCTTGTCAGCAGACGCAGCGCGGTTTCGGCCTGGGTTTCGGCTTCCACTTTTTCTTCGCCACATGGCGTTTGCGCACCGGCACATTTTCATAATAGGTGCGCGTCGTCGTTTCGACCGTTTCGGTCACGACGGGCGCGCCATTGATGATCGTGGTAACGACGACTCCCGGCGTGTACCAGCCATAACCATAGCCGTAGCCGCCGTGGTAATGCGTGGTTACATGGCCGCCCCGATGGTGGCCGCGGCTGCGCGCCCACCATTGTTCGCATTTCTTCCTGTCTTCGGCGCTGCCGATCGCGCTGCCCGCGAGCGCGCCGAGCCCGCCGCCGATGAGCGTGCCTTCGGTGCGGTTGCCGCGCCCGGCGATGCGGTTGCCGGCGATGCCCCCCACGACAGCACCGGCAACCGCGCCGCCGACTGTGCCCCCCCGGCCACAGCGGCGTTCCATTTCGGCGTCATGACGCGGATCATAATCGCCGTGATACCAGGCATGGCCATAGGGCGGTGGCGGGTAGGGGGCGCCATGCCCTTCGACCGTGCCTTCATAGCGGCCCTCGTAACGGCGGCCGTCAGGCGTCTCGTAGGTGCCGTCCCACGTGCCCGTCCAGCGACCCTCGGCATCATAGCCGCTGACGCGGCGATATTCGATTTCGCTGGGCACGCGGTCGGGATAGCCGGTGTAGACGCGCGCGTCGGGATCGGCGGGCACGCCATAGTCGAGCGCGGGCGGTTCGGCGTGGGCATGCTCTGTCAGCAGCACCGATCCCGCGGCCAGACCCAATAGCAAGATGGTGCGCATGCCTAAGCTCCCTGTTCCCCGGCGCGAACCGTTTGGTTAACAAGTTGTTAGCAAAAAGGGCGCGGATTCGCGAATCCGTTAACCCTAAGGATTGCGTCCCGATTTGGGTCAGGTGGATGGGAGTCGATATCCGGTTTCGACCGATCGTTGCCGTACCCCGGCGAAAGCCGGGGTCCAGAGCGGGATGAGCCAACGCCTGCTCCTGGGCGCCCTGGACCCCGGCTTTCGCCGGGGTACAACAATAAGGCGAACGTCCGCTCCCTACCCCAAAGCCGCCATTGCCCCGCGCATGGTCCCGCTTTTGTCAGCGCCGCCGCCGCTTCACGCCAGCGCCGCCGCGATGCGCGCGACCAGCGCCTCGGCGCCGGCCTGGTCGGCGGCGGTGAAGCGGGCGGGAAGCGGGCTGTCGAGGTCGAGCACGCCGATCAGCCGGTCGTTCGCGATCACCGGCACGACCAGTTCGCTGCGGCTGTCGGCGTCGCAGGCGATGTGGCCGGGAAAGGCGTGGACATCGTCGACGCGCTGGGCCACGCGCAGCCGCGCGGCGGCGCCGCACACCCCCTTGTCCAGCGGAATGCGGATGCACGCCGCCTTGCCCTGGAACGGGCCGAGGACCAGTTCCTGCCCGTCGAAGCGATAGAAGCCCGCCCAGTTGAGGTCGGGGATCGCCTGCCAGATCAGCGCCGCGACATTCGCCATATTGGCGATCCCGTCATGCTCGCCCGCGACGAGCGCCACCGCGGCGTCGCCCGCCTCGGCCCACCGTTCGGCGGGATCGGCGGCGGTGAAGGAGAGGGTGTAGCTCATCCTATTCGACGTCCAGCCCGGTCCACTTCGCCGCAAAGGCATATTTGTCGGCGGCCTCGGCGATGATCTTGTCGGTCGGCTTGCCGCTGCCATGGCCTGCGCGCGTTTCGATGCGGATGAGGTGCGGCTTGCTGCCCGCCTTGGCGTGCTGGAGCGCGGCGGTATATTTGAAGCTGTGCCCCGGAACGACGCGGTCGTCGGTGTCGGCGGTCGTCACCAGCACCGCCGGATAGGCCACGCCGACCCTGATATTGTGATAGGGCGAATAGGCGAGCAGGTTCCGGAAATCGGCCTCCTTCGACGGATAGCCATAATCGTCGACCCAATAGCGCCCCGCGGTGAAGCGGTCGAAGCGCAGCATGTCCATCACCCCGACCGCGGGCAGCGCGGCGGCGAACAGGTCGGGGCGCTGGTTGGTGACCGCGCCGACGAGCAGCCCGCCGTTCGAGCCGCCCTCGATCGCGAGCTGGCCCTTGCCCGCGATGCCCTGAGCAATCAGATATTCGCCCGCGGCAATGAAGTCGTCGAAGACATTCTGCTTGTTCGCGAGGCGGCCGGCGTCGTGCCACGCCTTGCCATATTCGCCGCCGCCGCGCAGGTTGGCGATGGCGAGCACGCCGCCCTTGTCGACCCATGCGAGCCGCGTCGGCGAAAAGCCCGGCGTCAGCGAAACGTTGAAGCCGCCATAGCCATAAAGCAGCGTCGGCGAGCCCTTGCTGCGGTCGATGCCCTTTTTCATCACGACGAACATCGGGACTTCGGTGCCGTCCTTCGATTTGTAGAAACGCTGCTCGACACTGAAGTCGGCGGGATCGAACGTCAGCCTGGGCTCGGCGAAAATCTCGCTCTTTCCGGTCTGCGTGTCGAAGCGGTAGATCGTCGTCGGCCGCGCAAAGCTGGAAAAGGCATAAAAGGTTTCGGGGTCGCTCGATTTCCCGCCGAATCCCGACGCCGCGCCGATGTCGGCGAGGTTGATGTTCGCGACCGGCTTGCCGTCCAATGCCACCATCCGCGCCTCCGACTTGGCGTCGCCGAGATAGGAGAGGATGATGCGGTCGCCGACGCGCGACGCGCCGACCAGCGTGGCCGGATTTTCGGCGACGAGTTCGGTGAGCTTGCCCGGCTTCGCAATATCGAACGAAACAAGGCGCCCGCGCGGCGCGCCCTTGTTGGTGAGGAAGGTGAAGCGCGTGCCCGCGTTGGTCACATATTCCCAGTTGTTCGCATAATCGTCGACCAGGGTGATCGGCTTCGCGCCCGGCTTGCCGAGCGGGTGCAGCGTCAGGCCATAACGTTCGTCGGTCCCCTCCGACGAGACGACGAGCAGATATTCGCCGTCGTCGGTGACGAGCGCGCTGTTGTTGAGCTTCGGCTTGTCGGGCGTCGCGTGGATCAGCACGTCTTCACTTTGCGGCGTGCCGAGCCGATGGAAATAGACGGCGTGATTTTCGTTCAATGACTGGAAGGCCTCGCCCGCTTCGGGTTCCGGAAAGCGCGAATAGAAAAATCCGCTGCCGTCCTTCGCCCAGTCGAGCGACGAAAACTTCACCCAGCGCACCTCGTCGGGCAAGTCCTGCCCCGTCGCGACATCCTTGACGCGCACGATGCGCCAGTCGGTGCCGCCGTCCTGCACCGAATAGAGGAGATGCCTGCCATCGTCCGACGGTTCCCATTCGGCGAGCGCGGTCGCGCCGTCCTTCGCCCACAGATTCGGGTCGATGAGCACGCGGCCCTCGCCATTCAGCCCTTCGCGGACATAAAGCACCGACTGCGGTTGAAGCCCGTCGTTGCGCGTATAGAAATAGCGCGTCCCCGCCTTGGTCGGCAGGCCGAAGCGTTCGTAATTGTACAGCTCGGTCATCCGCGCCCGGAAGGCGTCGCGGCCGGGCAGCGTATCGAGATAGGCGTCGGTGACCTTGTTTTGCGCCGCGACCCACGCCGCGACCTTCGGATTGACGCGGACGTCATCCTCCAGCCAGCGATAGGGATCGGCGACATCGACCCCGAACTGCGGATCGACCGTGTCGCCGCGCGCCGTGTCCGGATAGGTGAGCGCGGGGGCGGGCGCGGATGCCGCCGCCGCGTCGGCGGCCTGCGCGGCGGCGGGGGTCATGGCAAGGGCGACCAGCGCGAGCGGCGCGGACAGGCGTTTGGCGGGCATGGCAAGGCGATCCTCATTATGCTGAAAAGAAATTATCGTGCGCCGATATGTAAGGATGGAAAAGGGTGGGGCAAGCGGATTCGGGGCTGGGGCATGATTGACCCCGCCTGAATCGTCATCCCGGCGGAGGCCGGGGTCTCGCCCCCCCCGTTCCGGCGCTGCGGCGAGATTCCGGCCTCCGCCGGGATGACGAGGCAAATAGCGATTCAGTGGAGCGGCGAGGTGCGGACCGACCAATAGACGATGGCGAGCAGCGCGGCCCAGATCAGCAGGATGAAGATCATGCCCGCGCGGCTCGAAGGGCGCTCGCTTGCCGCTTCGGCCGTGGCCTGGAGTTCGGCCCACAGCGGCGCCGCGATCAGCCGCCGCACCGCAAGCAGGCCGAGCGGCACGACGACGAGGTCGTCGATCCAGCCGAGCACGGGCACGAAATCGGGAATGAGGTCGATCGGCGAAAGCGCATAAGCGGCGATCGCGACCGCGAGCAGCCGCGCGAACCACGGCACGCGCGGGTCGCGCGCGGCGAGCCAGGCGGCGTGCGCCTCGACCGCGAGGCGGCGGCCCACGTCGCCAATGCGTTCGGAAAGGGATTTGCCGGTCATCGCTTCGATCATTAACGTCCCGCCATGGCTATCCAACTGAAAAGCGCGCGCGTCGAACGCTGGCCGGTCGCGGGCTCGTTCGTCATCAGCCGCGGCGCCAGGGACCATGTCGACGTCGTCGTCGCCGAAATCGAGGGAGACGGTGCGGTGGGACGCGGCGAGGGGACGCCGATCTATTATCTGGGCGAAGATGCGGCGGCGTGCCGCGACCAGATATTGCTCGCCGCGGCGCATCTCGCCGGGATGGACGCGGCCGAGGCGCGCGCCGCGGTGCAGGAAATCATGGCGCCGGGCGCGGCGCGCAACGCGCTCGATTGCGCGCTCTGGGATCTGGAGGCGCGGCAGCGCGGCGTGAGACTCTGGCAGCTTGCGGGCTGCGACGGCGCGCCGACCGCGCGCACGACCGCCTTCACCATCTCGCTCGGCAGCCCCGGCGCGATGGCCGAACAGGCGGCGACGGCGGAGGCCGACGGCTATCATCTGCTCAAGATCAAGCTGACCGGCGAGGACGACCGGCTGCGCGTCGCCGGGGTGCGCAAGGGCGCCCCTCATGCCCGGCTGATCGTCGATGCCAACGAAAGCTGGGGACAGGTCGACATATTGGAGGAGGCCGAGGCGCTTGCCGACATGGGGGTCGAGATGATCGAGCAGCCGGTGCCGGTCGGCGCCGACGCCTTGCTCGATCCCGTTTATGCGTCGATCCCCTTCGTCGCCGACGAAAGCTGCCAGACGGCAGCCGACGTCGCGCGGATCGGCGCCTTTTACGACGGGGTGAACATCAAGCTCGACAAGGCGGGCGGGCTGACCGAGGCGCTGCGCATCGCCGACGCCGCCGACGCCGCGGGGCTGGCGATCATGGTCGGCTGCATGTTGTCGACCAGCCTTGCGATCGCCCCGGCCTTTGTGCTCGCCCAGCGCGCGCGCTGGGTCGATCTCGACGGTCCGGCGCTGTTGGAGCGGGACCGCGAGGGCGGGTTCGAGTATCGCGAGGGGCGGATCGGCCCGCCGGTGGGCTGACCGCGAAATCCGTTCGTGTCGAGCGAAGTCGAGACACCCCACAGGCATACACGACCGATGGGCATCTCGACTTCGCTCGATGCGAACGGATTTTCCAACCTTCTTAGAGCGGCGTGCTTGCCAGGATCGCGGTCCTTCGTCGTCAATCCGACCGCGCGCTTGACCGACACTTGATGCCCGGTTCAGCCCGCACGCGGCTCGGCATAGCTGACGACTTCATATTCGATGCCGTCGGGATCGAAGAAATAGAAACGGCGGCCGGGTTCATAGTCGCCGTGGTTGAACGGCGTGAGGCCGACCGCTTTCACGCGCATTTCGATGGTGTCGAGGTCATCGACCTGCACCCCGACATGGTTGAGCGGTTCGCCCTTGGGATAGCGGACGCCTGCATGCTCGCCGTCGGGGCCGGTGTAGAGCGCGATATAGGCGGTGTCGCTGCCGAGGTGGATCGTGCGGCCGCCATCGCGCGCCGGGCCGCGCCAGCGCTCGTGCCAGCCGAAGATCGCCGACAATATGCCGGCGGTGCGGTCGGGGTCGCTGACGGTGAGGTTCACATGTTCGATGAAGGGGTGCGTCACGGGGGGAACTCCTGATTCGGGTTGACGCCGCGACTTATGAAAGCTCAAGTCGAGTTTAGATCAAGAGGAAATGACGATCATTCTCTGGTCCGTCATTGCGAGCGAAGCGAAGCAATCTCCAGCTGTCGGCCCGGCTGTGCCGACGGCTGGAGATTGCCGCGTCGCTTCGCTCCTCGCAATGACGGGAGTTTATGTCATGCACCGCACCGACCTGATTTCGATCGGCGAGCTGGCCGCGCGCACCGGCGTCGCGGTATCGGCGATCCGCTTTTACGAGGCGAAGGGGCTGATCGAGGCGCTGCGCACGCGCGGCGGGCAGCGGCGCTTCCTGCGCGCCGACATCCGCCGCGTGTCGTTCATCCTGATCGCGCAGCAGATGGGGCTGAGCCTTGAGGAGATCGGCGCCGAGCTGGCGCGGCTGCCCGCCGGACGGACGCCGAATGCCGCCGACTGGACGCGGATCAGCACCGGGCTGCGCGCGCGCATCGACGCGCAGATCGCGGCGCTGACGCGCACGCGCGGCCTGCTCGACCAGTGCATCGGCTGCGGTTGCCTGTCCTTGAAGAAATGCCGACTCTACAACGCGCAGGACAAGGCGGCGCAGCGCGGCGCGGGGCCGCGCTATGTGCTGGGCGACCGGGCGGGGGAGATTGCCGAGGTGGGGTGAGCGGCGGCTGTTTTGGGGAGGATCGCCTCAGACCGCTATCAGCCGAAACCCGCCGTCCGCAACCGGTCCTCAGGCGGCGGTCAGCCGCTCGATCTCCGGCGCGCCCGCGAGGCACGGGCCGAGCTTGGCGCCCAGCCTGCGGAAATGCTCCGACGCACGGTGCGCTTCGACCGCGGCGTCATTGTCATAACATTCCATGACCTTGTAGACGCCCGCCGTTTCGGTGCGGAACAGTTTATAATAGCTGTTGCCGCTCTCGTTCGCGCTCACCGCGGCGGCGAGTTCGGCGAAGACGCCCTCAAAGGCCTCTTCCTTGCCCGGCTGCACGCGCAGCGTGGCGATAATGCCGATGGCACTCATGTCCTTATCCCTTCCCGTCAGGCCTTGAGGTCGGGGTCGACCTCCCATCCTTCCTCGACCTGAACGCCGAAGCTGTTCAGGATCATCGAGACCTGCGTATATTGCCCGACTGTCATCACCAGGTCCATGCGCCCCTTGTCGCCGAGCGGCGCGAGCGCGGCCCAGGTCGCGTCGCTGACGAAATGGTTGGCGGTCAGCTCGTCGGTCGCGCGGAGCATCGCGCGCTCGATGTCGCCCCATCCCGCTGCATCGGGTCCAGCCTTGATCCGCACAATCTCCGCTTCGGAAAGTCCGCAATCGAGGCCGATGCGTTTGTGCTGCGTCCACTCGTAACCCGACCGGCAATTATAGCCGGTGCGCAGGATGACGAGTTCGCGATTCCGTGGGCTCAGCGCGTTGCGCTTCGACAGGATATAATTGCCCCACGCGAGAAAGGCGGTGAGCGCCTTCGGCGCGTGCGCGAGGGTGCGGAAGATATGAAGGATCTTGCCGCCCCCGACCTTTCCACCCTCGGTGGAAAGGAAGGGTTCGAGCGCGGCGCGCTGTTCGGCATCGAGCCGGTCCAGATCGACCGGCTCGATGCGCGGAGCGCTGAGGCGCATCAGAAGACCTCGAACAGGCCCGCTGCGCCCTGGCCGCCGCCGATGCACATCGTCACGACGGCATATTTGACGCCGCGACGCTTGCCTTCGATCAGCGCGTGGCCGACGCAGCGCGCGCCGGTCATGCCGAACGGGTGGCCGATCGAGATCGAGCCGCCGTTGACGTTGAGCAGCTCGTTCGGAATGCCGAGCTTGTCGCGGCAGTAAAGCACCTGCACGGCGAAGGCTTCGTTGAGTTCCCAGAGGCCGATGTCGTCCATCTTGAGCTCGAAGCGTTCGAGCAGCTTGGGGATGGCGAAGACGGGGCCGATGCCCATTTCGTCGGGTTCGGTGCCCGCAACGGCCATGCCCACATAACGGCCGAGCGGCTGAAGCCCGCGCTTTTCGGCGACCCTGGCCTCCATCACGACGCACGCCGACGATCCGTCGGCGAGCTGGCTCGCGTTGCCCGCGGTGATCGTGTGGCCTTCGCCCATCACCGGCTTCAGGCTGGCCAGCCCTTCGAGCGTCGTGTCGGGGCGGTTGCACTCGTCCCTGTCGGCGACGACCTCCTTGAAGCTGACTTCCTTGGTTTCCTTGTCCATCACCGCCATGGTGGCCTTGCACGCGACGATCTCGTCGTCATATTTGCCCGCGGCCTGCGCGGCAGCGGTGCGCTGCTGCGACTGGAGCGAGTATTCGTCCTGATATTCGCGGCTGATGTTGTAGCGCTTGGCGACGACCTCGGCGGTGCCGATCATCGGCATATAGGTGTCCTTGTGCATCGCGATCAGATCGGCGTCGGTTTCGATGAAGACCTTGCCGCTGCCGCTGACTTTCGAGATGCTTTCGATGCCACCCGCGACGCAGATGTCCTGGCGGTCGACGATGATCTGCTTCGCCGCGGTCGCGATCGTCATCAGACCCGACGAGCACTGGCGGTCGATCGACATGCCGGGGACGGTGACGGGCAGGCCCGACCGCAGCGCGATCAGGCGCGCGACGTTCATCGTCTGCGACCCCTGCTGCATCGCGGCGCCGAAGACGACGTCGTCGATCTCGCCGCCCTCCAGGCCCGCGCGCTCGACCGCGGCCTTGACCGAGAAGGAGCCCAGCGTCGGGGCGAGGGTGTTGTTGAACGAACCGCGCGCCGCCTTGGTCAGCGGGGTGCGGGCGGTGGAAACGATAACGGCGTCACGCATGATGCAATTCCTTTTCGATGAGTTTGGCGAAATCTTTGCCGGGGAGGGCTGAGCTCAAACGAAAAACTGGCTGATCCATTCGGCGATCAGGGCGGGCTTTTCCTCGCCCTCGATCTCGATGGTCACTTCATTGGTCTGCTGCCACTGGCCGGGGCGCTTTTCTTCGAGTTCGAGCAGCTTCACATGGCTGCGCACGCGCTTGCCCGAACGGACGGGGGCGAGGAAGCGGACCTTGTTGCCGCCATAGTTGACGCCCATCTTGACGCCTTCGATCTTCGGCCCGTCGGTGCGCGCGCCGAGCATCGGGATCAGCGACAGCGTCAGGAAACCGTGCGCGATGGTGCCGCCGAAGGGCGTCAGCCTGGCCTTTTCCTCATCGACATGGATGAACTGATGATCGCCGGTGGCGTCGGCGAACTTGTTGATCATCGCCTGGTCGACGAGCACCCAATCGGAGGTGCCGAGATGCTGCCCGACCTTTGACTGCAATTCCTGCGGCGTGATGGTGGCCATAAATCATCCCCTCAATCCTGGTTCGGGGCGCGTTCTAGGCCTCTCCTGCCGCATTGCACAAGGGCCAAGGACTTTGGCCGCGGCGCCGTAGCGTCAGCCCCCGGCGGGCTTTGCCGCCCTGGTCGTCGCGGGGTCGGCATAGGGGAGAATCATCGTCCCGTCGGGCGCCGCGGTAAAGGTCGTCTGCGTCGGATAGGCAAAATCATAACCCGCGGCCGTCATGGCTTCGAACAGGCGGATCGCGACATCGGTGCGCGCGGCGGTCACGACGTCATAATCGTCGCTGAACACGTCGAACAACAGCTCGAAATCGAGGCTCGACGCGCCGAAGGTGACAAAGCTCGATCGAATGAACTCGTGGCCCGCGGCCTTCACCTGTTCCTCCAGCAGCGCGGGCAGGTCGCGCAGCATCGCGGGCGTCGTCTGATAGACGACGCCGATCATGAAGGTCACGCGGCGGCGGTGCAGATGCGCATAGTTGGTGATCTCCTTGGCGAGCAGATTGGTGTTCGAGATGACGAGCAGTTCGCCGTTTATCGAACGGAGCCGCGTGCTTTTCAGCCCGATTCGCTCGACCGTCGCGGTGCTGTTGTCATATTTGATCGTCTCGCCGACGCGGAACGGCCGGTCGAAGATGATCGACAGCGACGCGAACAGGTCCGAAAAAATGCCCTGCGCGGCAAGGCCGATCGCGATGCCGCCGATGCCGAGCCCGGCGACCAGGCCGGTGACATTGACCCCCATATTGTCGAGGATGACGATCGCGGCGACCGCGAACAGCGCAACGCTGATCAGCAGGCGGATGATCCCCATCGCGTTGCTCAGCGTTTCATTATGCCCCTCGGCGGCGCGGCGCTGGATCAGTCCGAGCAGGATTTCGCGCGCCCAGATTGCCGCCTGCAGCACGACGGCGACGGTGAAGGCGTAATGGATCGCCTGCATCACCAGCGCGGGCGGTTGCGCATAACCCGCGACGAGCCGGATCGAGATGATCGCGAGCACCAGCGACTTGGTCTTGTGGATCACGCGCCCGACAATGTCGGTCAGCGTGAACTGTCCCGGCGCCGCCTGCGCGCGCTTCAGCGCGATCCGGCGAATCATCGAAAGCAGGAAATAGATGGCGAGGCCGAGCGCGATCGCGATGCCGATCTCCAGCCAGTGGCTGTTTATCCAGGCGACGCTGCCGTCCAGCCAGTCGCGCATGGCGTCGAGCGGATCGCCGGTCGCGGCACTGGCTTTGGCAGGGGACGTCTTGGCGGCGGCGGTCAGGATCGTGGCGGTCATGCGGGGCCTGTTGGTCCTCTGGTTCGATTGGTGGGACGAAGCATCATGCCCTTGTCGGGCGCGCCCCGGATAGGTCAAAAATCCGCGCGCGTAACGCAAAACCTGTGCGGATGCCTGATCCCATAGCGCTCGGCCGCTGCGATGGTTCCGCTTCTATGGGTTCGCGGGCAGGCTGTGGCGCGCCGGAACCTGTGCCGGGCGCGCCATCAGCGGGCGCCATCCCGCTTCCTGCTCGCGGCGGCGGCAATAGGTCGACAGCCCGATCTCGAGCGCGAGCATCATATAGATGAACGGCTGGAAGGCGATGCCGACGAACAGCGATCCGACCATATAGATGATATGGCCGTGCTGGAGCGCGGTCGCGAGCGGTGCGATCCATTGCTCCTCGGCGCGGCGCGTCTTGAGATAGCGCCGCCGGAGCTGCTCCATGCGGACAAGGCCGATCGCATGGAGGAGCAGCCAGAGCGCAAGCCCCGGATAACCCTGTTCGCCCAGCATCTCGAAATAGCTCGAATGATAGGCGCGCGAATGTTCCTCATACACCGTCGGTTCGGCGTTCTGCGGTGCGGCGGGGTCGTAATCGCTCGCCGCCTTTTCGACGCGCACGCGGTTCTGGATATAGGCCTCGAAGCCGCCGCCGAACGGGTTTTCCTTGGCATAATCCCATGTCCACTGCCACACGGCGACGCGGGTGGAGGCCGACTGGTCGGCGCGGTGGTCGCGGATCGTTTCCATGCGTTCGGTAAAGCTTTGCGGCAGGAAGGGGATCGCGGCGACCGCGAGCAGCCCCGCCCCGGCAATGTAAAGGAAGCGATGCTTGACCGCGCGCAGCGACAGCACGGCGAGCACGGCGAGGCAGACGAGCCCGGTGCGCGCCTGCGTCCCCACGGGCAGCAACATGCACGCAAAGCAGAGCGCGAAGGCAAAGAGCGAGACGCGCCAGTCGGGCGGAAAGATCGTCCCGTGGCGCCGATACCACAGGATGAGCGGAATGATCGCGATGCCGACGGTCGACATGATCGACCCTTCATACAGCCCGTAATTTTCGTTGAGCAGCAGCTGGAGCGTGCCGTAGCCGCCGCCACCCGCCGCGGTCTTGATCCCGCCCGCGATCGCAATGGACGCCGCCGACAGCAGCATGATCAGCGCGAGCGCCTCGATCCGCAGCTTGGTGCGCAAGGTCAGCGGCAGGAAGATCGCCCACAGCAGCGCCTTCCACACCCAGCTCCATTTGTCCGCGGCTTCGACGGGGAAATCGGCGTGGATCGTCGTCAGCCAGCAATAGAGGAGGATGAGGACGAGCAAGCTCTGCCGCCCCGACCATCTGGTATCGCGCTTGTCGTCGGCGACCAGCCAGCCGGTGATCGCAAGGCCGAAGACGATCAGCGAAACCGGGATCGAATTAATGAGGAAATAGCTCAGCCGCTGCGGCGCGACGATGTCGATGTAGCAGAAGCAGAGGACGAACAGGAACGGCTTGCGAAAGCCGACCCCGATGAAGGCGAAGAGAAAGGCGACGAAAACCAGGTCACGCATCGGCCGATGCGTCCTCTGCGGCGCGTTCGGCGTCGCGGCGCTGCTGCCACAGCATCCGCGGGCTCACCTCGCGGTCGAGATCGCCCCGATAGAGCAGGCGCCCCAGCGCGATCGCCATCAGCAAGTGCGTCAGGCCAATGGAGAAATTGTCGACCATATCGGACGCCGCCTAGGCTATCGGGGTTGACGCCGCGTTAAGCCTTGTCTGTCAAAGCCCCGCACGATGACCCGCATATTGCATGTTCTCGACCATAGCCTGCCGACGCACAGCGGCTATACCTTTCGTACCCGCGCGCTGATGAAGGCGCAGGTCGCAAAGGGGTGGGAAGTCGCGGGCGTCACCGGCGTTCGGCATCCCGAGCCTGGCCCTGATGGCGAAACGGTCGACGGATTGACCTTCTATCGCACGCCGCCGATCGCGCCCGCGCGCTCGCCGCTGCGCGAATGGCGCGAGATCGGCGCGCTGGCGCGGCGCGTCGAGGCGCTGGCGCGGGACTGGAAACCCGATGTTCTCCATGCCCATTCGCCGGTGTTGGACGGACTGGCGGCGCTGCGCATCGGCAAGCGGCTGGGTATCCCGGTCATTTATGAAATCCGCGCTTTCTGGGAGGATGCGGCGGTCGGCAACGGGACGGGACGCGAGGGCAGCCTGCGCTACCGGCTGACCAAGGCGGTCGAAACGCACGCCGTCCGATCGGCCGATGCGGTCGCGGTGATCTGCGACGGGCTGCGCGGCGACCTGATCGCGCGCGGGATCGACCCGGCGAAGATTATTGTGTCGCCGAACGGCGTCGATCTGGACCTGTTCGGCGACCCGCCGCCGCGCGACGATGCGCTCGCGGCCGAACTGGGAATCGCGGCCGATGATGCGGTGATCGGCTATATCGGCAGCTTTTACGATTATGAGGGGATCGACGACCTGATCGCCGCGATGCCCGCGCTCGTCGCCGCGCAGCCGACGGCGCGGCTGCTGCTCGTCGGCGGCGGGCCGATGGAGGCGGCGCTGAAGGCCCAGGCGGCGGCGTCGCCCGCATCGGCGCGGATCCATTTCGTTGGCCGCGTGCCGCATGGCGAGGTCGAGCGTTATTATTCGCTGATCGACATCCTCGCCTATCCGCGCAAGAAGATGCGGCTGACCGACCTTGTGACGCCGCTGAAACCGCTCGAGGCGATGGCGCAGGGCAGGCTGGTCGCGGCGTCGGATGTCGGCGGACACCGCGAACTGATCGAGGATGGCGCAACCGGCACGCTGTTCGCGCCCGACGATCCGGCAGCGATGGCGGATGCGCTCGACAAGCTGCTGGCAAATCGCGAGATGTGGCCCGAAAGGCGGCGGACGGCACGTATTTTTGTCGAAAGCCATCGTAACTGGTCATCAAACATTTTACGTTACGAGCCGGTTTACCAGCGACTGCTGCGCGGCGCATGAGGCAAATGGCACGACGCGACGCGGGCCCGATGGGGCCATGGATTTGGGACGATATGGACGAGACGAGCGACTATGGGGCAAAGGGCATGGCGGGCGCGCTGCTGCGCGCGCTCCGGCCCGCGATCCCCGCGGTGATCGGCGCTGCCGCGCTGACCTTCCTCTTTGCCGCGCTGATGCCCTTCGCCTGGGTCAGCGCGATCAGCTGGAACCTCTATCTCGACCGCCTTTCGGATCTGTTCGTGCCGCCGGTCGGCAATGGCGGGCGCCTCGCGCTCGCCTTTGGCATGGCGGCGGTCGCGGCGCTGATCGCCGGTTTTGTCGCGCTGCTGATCGCCAGACCGGAGGCCGCCGGTCTGTCGCGGCTGCGCAATCCGTTTCGTCGGCACGCCGAAGCGAGCGACGATGACGAGCCCGTGTTCACGCGCCGCCGCGCCGACCTCCACCCCGACGATTCGCTGCGCCCCCCGCTCCGCGCGGGGCGTGATCTGCCCGCGGGCGGGCTCGATGGTTTCGAGGCGCCCGTTCTTCAAGCCGCCGCCGATCCCGCGCGCGGCGAAGGTGTCGACATCGCGGCCGACGACGAGCTGATCCTCGCCGACCTGGCGACCGAAGAGGATCTCGGTGCCGACGCGCCCTGGCTCCAGCCCGCCGAAATGACCGCTCCCGCGCCTGCATCCGACCTCGCCGACACGTCGCTCGCCGCGATGGTCGCGCGCTTCGAGGCGGGCCTCGCGCGGCGCCGACAGGCGGCGGTCGCGCGCGCGGCGATTCCGGGCGCGGACGCGGCGGTTCCCGCCGAGGAGCCCGAGATCGACTTCGCGCTCGAAGCCGCGCTCGGCACCTTGCAGCGGATGACGCGGCAATCGGTCGGCTAATCCTCGACCGTCAAAATCTCGATCCGCAGCATCTGCGGATCGCGCCCGCACTCCACCGCGACATCGGCGACGATATGGCCGGGCAGCCGCCATTCGAGCGCGCCCAGCCGCTCCTGTAGCGCGCGGCGCATCGGCTCGGCCTCGCCCGCGGCAAGGGTGCAGGGAAAGATATGACGCGCGCCGACGAAGCTCGCGCTGGCCCAGGGGCGGAATGTCGAGGCGTCGGCGGCCAGGCCGAGCGGCAGCTCGCGGGTCAGCAGGTGGCGCAGGCGGCGGTGCGGGCAACCGGGGCGCGGCGGGCGTGCGGGCGACCAGGACATCATGCCGCGGCTTCCGTTTCGGCGCATTCGCTCACACGCTCCGCGCGCCACTTGTTCATGAAATGTTCCACACGTCTTTTCAATCTCGCGCCCGGTTCGCGTCCGCCGCGCAGGTCGCTGACGAGGCGCGGGTCGCGCACCGCCGCGCGGCCAAAGACCGTCGGCGGCATCGCCGTTTCCTTCAGAAATGCCTCGATTGTGACCGGCCAATAATGGTGTGACGGGATATGCGGGGACATCGGGGCATTTGGGCGGGACCGAAGTGGCCGAAATCCGGGATTTTTGCGGTTTCGACGTGGGATATCGAATTTTTGGCCGGGATGACGTGCATTGCGGCGAAAATGGCGTTTCAATGGCCCTGAAAGGCGCAGAAACGCGTCGGTGCGTCCCACTTATGCGGTTTTCTAAGTGGGACGTCGCAAAGCGCACATATCTGCGGGGCAGAGCCTCGCGGAGTTTTTGGCCGGCCACGCGGAACTGGGACGCGAAGTGGGACGCGAAATCACCCGCTGCCCCCTCCTGAAATGACCAGCTCGCCGACGCGCTTGGCGCGGTCCATCCCGCCGACCGAATAGGTGGTCTTGACGGCCTCCATATCGAAGCCCGCGAAGATCGCGCGGACGTCCGGATGGTCGTTGACGCTGAGCAGGAAGCGCCCGCGGATGGCGCCGAGTTGCTCGGCCATCGCCTCGAACTCCCTGCGCTCGAAAAGAGGCTTGCAATCGTCGCCGACATAGTCGCGCTCAGACCCATAATAAGGCGGGTCGAGATAGAAGAGCGTCCCCGGCCGGTCATAGCGGGTGATAAACTCCGACCAGGGCAGCCGCTCGATCGTGACGGATGCCAGCCGCTCATGAGCCGCTTCGAGCAGCGGCGCCAGCTTGGTGATGTCGAAGCGCGCCGCCGTCGTCGGCGACACGCCGAAGACGCGGCCGGCGACCTTTCCGCCGAAGGATGCCCGCTGAAGATAAAGGAAGCGCGCGGCGCGCTCCAGATCGGTCAGCGTGGTCGGATCGGTGCGAAGAAGCTGCTCGAAACCCAGCCGCGTCGTCAGCTGGAAGCGAAGCATGTCCATGAAGGCGACGTAGTGCCGTTGGAGGATGCGAAAGAAGGTCGCAACATCGGCCGACCAATCGTTGATCGCCTCGGCCTGCGGTCGATGATCCCGGCGCAGGAAAATACCGCCCATGCCGACGAAGGGCTCCGCATAGGTGACGTGCGGGATAGTGTTGATCCGCTGCACGATACGCTTGGCAAGGTTGCGCTTGCCACCGATGTAGCCTGCGACAGGACGGGTCGGCGCAACGGGCGACAGCCCCGCCGCGGGAGAGGAAGGCAGACTCGACACGATTATCAATGTTCCCTATTCGTTCCGCCGTCCGGTCGGACAGGCGGGGTGGTCCAGCTCTTCGTTTTCTAGAGCGGAACCGGTTGGGCCATGACGGGTGTCCTCCGTCGGTTAAAGGGCGCGCCAACGCCCTTTCCCCCGCCTCTTTCGGCGGGAATTGAGAATTGATGGCTTGGGTGCTATATCGGCCGTGCAGTGAGCGCGACGCGGTGAATTCTTCCCTCCGTAGCGCGAGGTTTCGGCCGTCGACCGCTTTAGCAGGGGACCGGAAGTCCCTGCCGCTCGCTGCCCCTTCCGTCATTAGCGGCGATCCAGCAGGATTTCGAGATTGCGCGTTTCGGGTGCGATGTTGCGCGCGCGACTCCTGTGGAAACTCACCACCGCCGGAAATCCGACCCCGGCGTCCTGACGAACTACCGCCTTCCAGAGACGGCCAGCTTCGTCAGCGAAATAGATCAAACGGTTGTCGCCCTGCATCGCGACGAGAATGGCACGTTCGACGATGTCGGGAAGCATCCGATAATCCGCAATCGTCAGTTCGGGATGACCGGAAGAAATGTTGGGGAACTCGCCCAGTTGTTTGCGATATACCTTGCCCGGCAGCATGACGATGCGCGATGCGGCCGCGATCGTGGCCTGATGATCCGGATCGAGGATCGCGACGGGGAACGCACCATCCGGCATCGCAAGGAACTGCTCGAACGCCGGGTCGCCGATCAGTTGACGGAGCGTGTGGTGGGCGGCTTGATCGTTGCCAGCCGCAAGGGCGGATTTCAGCGAAGCCGTCGCGCGATCGGCGAGGACGCGAAGGTGCGCGGTGCCGGGATTGTAGCCGAAGCCCGGCGCGACACCCTGCGGCACCGACACGATCTCGCCCGCCGCCGTTATGAAGTCGTGGCGCGGCGGATTGGGCGCCTCGTCGAGCTTCCAGCCCATGCGGCGCATCCGCGCTTCGCTGACCTGCTCGACGCGGCAATTGCAGCCCCAGCCGTTAGGCGGGAACATCCATTGCCACGCGTGATCATCGACGCGCAGGATCAGGCCGTGCCAGCTCTTGTGATCGAGGCGCGGGTGCTTGCGGAAATGGTCAGAGCGGTAACGCAGATAGGGGAACAGCTCCTTTTCGCGCTGATATTTGCGCCACCGGCCAGCCGCCATGCTCATCCGGATGTTGGTCCGGTAGATTGTGCGCAGGCGGCGTTCGTTGACAATGACGGGATCGGGCGTGCCGGTCAGCGCCTCGTCCTGGACGACGCCCCACCAGCCGTGCTTCTTCAGCTCGGGGAGCAGGTTCGCCTTCCACTGCTCGAACGTGCCGCCGCCTTGGATGACGTCGTCGAGCGATTTGTGGATCGCGGTGAGGAGATCGAGCTTCGCGATCTTGGCGACGGTGAAGGCTGCCGCGTGCTCTTCCTGCCAAGTGTCGGTCCAATGCTCGGAAAAGCGATAGTTCGACCGCTCGACCCAGGCGGCAATGATGTCGCCTGGGTCCATGTAGATCGTGTCGCGGAGGTCGGGGCGCGTCGTCATAGCAGGCCCTCTGCCTTGAGCCGTTCGACCAAGGTAATCGGCATGTCCTCGACCATTTCGCTCTCGGGCTCGCGAAATAGATCGCCGATGCGGCGCCAGCGCGACCACCAGAGCTGACCCGCCATCCTCATGCCGCGCTGGTCATCCTTTGCCTCGGCCGCGCGATATCGACGCGCGTATAGCGAGAGACGCCGCCGCCATTCCTTCGGCACGGTGCGCCAGTGCGGCCCGCAGATGACTTCAGGCGGCGAGCCGTCGTTATGCGGCGCGGCGCGAGTCGTGCCCCGCTTGCAGCCCGGCACGAGGCAATTGACGCGCGGATATGTCGGCCGCGCCCGCTTCACGCTGGCAACGCCAGCCGCGCGGCTGTGCCGCCGACACCCATATGAAGCTGGACGTCATGACCCGCCTCGCGACCGCGCCAATAGTCGTTGCCCGCGACTCGGCCTTTGAGCTTCGCAGCGCGGGAGCCGACGGGCGCGAGGTGCGGATGCCTCTCAGCCAGATATTGGCCGATCAGTTCATCTCCTTGCGGTTCGGGCATCAGCTCAGCGATCTTCTGGAAAACGGCGATTGCCCACCCTTCACAGAATATGTCGGCGCGTTGGCGTTTCCGCGCCGGTCCGCACCGCTTGAGCTGCGTCCGGATATAGTCTGCGCGCGCCGCCTTCAGCCGACGAAACAGCACTGCGAAGGCATAGGCCGCGATCTCAGCCGCCGGTGCCCGCCCGACGTAGGTTCGGTCGCCGCAAGCGGTGATGAAGACTTCCACGCCAAGGGCGCGGCGCACGGTGGCGCACAAGATGCCTTCCCATCGCGGCGGTCGCTGCGTCCGCGATGCGCGCGCGGTTGCCTCCTCGATATCGGCCATAGCGATATGCGCGTCGGACACGCCGTGCGCGTCCATCATTTCGCGCGCCTTGGCGAGCGCGGCGGCCGCCTCATGCTCAGTCGAACCTTTCGCGAGTGCGAGCAGCTTGCGGATTTTGTCGATGATCGCGCGATCAGTCATCGTTGCTCTCCCCGGCATCGAGCGAGGCGGCGAGGCCGGCGGCTTCGAGGTCGGCGCCGATCGGCGCGGTGTCGCCGGGGCCGGCGCCGAGGATGGCGAGCAGCTCGGCGGGTGACCGGGCGGCGCGGATCGCGCCCAGCATGGGATCGGTGAGCGCGCGGACGGCGCGGTAGCCGTCTTCGGCGATCAGATCGTCGACCAGTTTGTCGGTCGCACTGTCGGGGACGTCGCTTTCGGCGAAGCTCGCCTCGCGGATTTCCTTTTCCCACTCCGACTGGATCGGCTCGAAAACCTCGGGACCGAACCGCAGCTCGCCGCGGAACGGGGTCACCTTTTTCAGGTCGACGTCGCCCGGCCAGTAAGTGAAGGTGATGTGCGGCAGATAGTCGGGATAATCCCAGCTGCATCCGGCGTCGCGCATCTCGCGATTGCGCTGGTTGAGATGGCCCGAGAAGAAGTGGAGCGCGACGGCGCCGTCGGCGCCAATCCGGTCGACCAGGCGCGGGCCGCCGAAGGGGACGAGATGCTCGCTCGTGTCTGGACCCCAGCCCCAAAAGCCGCCCATCTTCATCCAATTCACCGGGCGGCGGGAATACATGACGGTGACGTGCAGATCCTTGGGCTCCATCAATTCGGTGAAGCCCTCCTCCCGCGCCCAGGCGAGCAGCTCGGTCGCGCTTTCCTCGGTCAAGGGACGGTAAACGTAGAGCGGGCGCGGATCGTCGGCCGCGAAGCTGATATTGCGGTCGTTGACATTGGGATCGGCGGGATCGTTATCGTTCGCCTCGTCGGCGTCCGGATCGTCGACGTCGACCTTGTCGCCATCGGCGGGATCGGCCGCTTTCGGCTTGCGGACATAGCCGTCGCCATAGGTGTCGCGGAAGCTTTCCTCGGTGCGGACCCAGCCGAGGCGGTCAAGGCTTTCGTCGGTTTCGGCCTGCGCCCTGGTGTCGGCTTCCTGCTCGACCGGGCGCGAGACGATCGGACTGGCGACGTCGGGGCCATAGTTGAGATCGGTCCACCAGCGGGGCACCTCGGCATTGAAGCTGTCGCAGAGCAGATCGGAGTCGGATTTGACGACTTCGAACTTCACGTCCTGATGCACCTCGGCCTGGCTCAAGCTGGAGCCGTTTTGCGTGGTCATCGTCTGCGAGAGGACGATCTTGGCGATCGCCTCGTCCATGTAGCGGACGAGCTGCTCGTAATTGCCGGTTCCCGATCGCGCGGCTTCGAGCAGCTCGATTACCATGCCCTCTGGAACAGCAATCCCGCTGTCGGTGGCGATCGCCTGCAGCGCGGCGAGCAATTTGGCCTGCTCGGACTTCGGCGTGCCGGGCCGGAACTTGCCAACGGCCGTCGGCGAGCCGAACTTGTCGAGGAAGATGTTCCAGAAGCCGATACCGTTGCGCTTGAACAGCACCGGCCAATAGAGCCATTCGGCGAGGCCGCGACCATAGGGCTCGTCGTCGTTCGATCCGCCCGACTTGAACACCCAGAATTTGCGATCGGGCAGAATCTCGCCGAGGCCACCAGCCATGGTCAGCATCCGGAGCCGCATTTGCGCGTCGTAGCGGAAGCGGCGCGCGTGGCGGACCTTAACGCGGTCGATGTCGATCAGCCCATCACGGGCGCCCCACATGATTTCGGAGACGGCGTATCCGTTATAGATGCCATAGAGCATCTTGTCGGTGATGCGGTCCCAGCCGATGCGGTCCATCGTCGCGCCGAAGCGTTCGGCGGCCTCGACCGATCGCGGATCATTCTCGTCGCCAGGCAAGGTCGACCAGGTATGCTTGACGACGGCGAGACGGCGCTGCTGGAACGTCGATTTGACCTGATCGTCCTGATAGACGCTATCGTAGACGCCCCAATCGACCGCACCGGCAAGGCGCGGATCGGCGGGCTGGCGCAACCCCGAAATGAATGGCTGGGTGATGTCGCGGCCGTCGGCCGTCGTCGCGATCTCCGCGCCGAGCTGCGCCGGCAGCCTGCGGTTCGCGGCCGTCGCCGTCCGCTTGCGGGTGCGAGCGTTCATAGTCCAAATCCTCCGGATGAGCGGCGCGACACGGTGCCGAAGCCGCGATTGCTGGTGCCGAAGTCACCGGCGTTGCTTGTGCGCGAGCCGGCGCTCATGAATTCGATGTCGCCGGGATCTTCGGCAGCGGCGGCGATCAGGTGCATGTCGGCAATCGCGTTATCGCCGTGGCGCCGGGCGATCTTGCCGTCTTCCTTGCTCCGCTGCGGTCCGTCGGGGATTTTCGGGATGCCGCGGATCATCTTGATCATCCGCAAATCGTCGAGTTCGCCCTCGTCATAGGGGATTACGAACGTCCGATCCTCGATCCCCGCTTTCAGCAGCGGCATATATTTCAGGTAGGTCTTGTCGCTCGCCATCACCGCCTCGATCACATCGAAGCCGAAGAGCATCTGCATTTTCTCGGCGAGCGCCGAGCCGTTGCCTCGGGCGTCCATCTTGCCGCCGGCGAAATGCGGGACGCGGCGGATCAGCCATTCGAGGATGAATTCCTGATCCGAAAAGGGGACATTGCGCATTTCCAGCGTCAGTCGGCAGACCAAGCGCATATATTCGTCATGCTGCCCAAACTTGACCGGCGAGACGTCGCCGGAGCGCGCGAAATCCTGACCCATGAAGGTGCGGCGGGAGGGATCGAAGCTGCCGAGCCAGGGCTTGACCTCGTCCTCAAGGAATTCGAGCAGCCAATCGCGGCGTCGTTCGTCATCCCACCGTTCGAAGCCATCGGGGCAGCGAAGGCGAACGACGGGGAGTTCGGCCGACATCGCTTCGATGATCGTGGCGCGCGCGAGATAGGTGCCGGTCCCGCGTGAAGGAATAACGTCCAGCTCTTCGTCGGCGGCGTCGCCATAGGTCTTGCGGAGATCGGCCTCCCACTTCGCCTCGGCCTCGGGCGTCCAGTCCTTCCCCTGGACAAGGCAAATGCGCTGGTAGAGCCCGGCGGCGATCGCATCCTTCAGCGTGATGCGGTGAACGTGGCCGCCGCGCTTGCCGGCGCGGATCTCTTCGACCAGGGTGTTGAAATAATTGTCAGTGCCGTCGTGGGTCGAAATGACGATGACGCGGCCGCCCCACATGAGGGCGGCGAGGATCGCCTTGATCAGCTCTTCCAGATTGTCGTGAAAGGCCGCTTCATCAATGATGAAGATGCCCTGCTTACCGCGCACCGATCGCGGGCTGGACGGCAGCGCGACCACCGCCTTGCCCGACGGAAAGTCTATCCGGAAGGATTTGATCGACTTGCCGGCGTCGCCTTTGATCAGGAAGCCGCCGCGCGCCTCCTGGACAACGCGATCGGAGCGGAAATCGCCGTCGGCGGCATCGACCAGGACTTTGCCCGCCGTATCGAGATAGCTCCCGTCGAAACGGCGCTGGACGAAGCTGTCGGCCCGATCCTCGTCGGGCAGCGAAACGCGGACATCCTCGAATGCCTGCGCGAAGTCGGCGCAATAGCCGATGAACTCGCGCGCCATGTCGAGATTGTAGCCGATATAGTAGACGTTCTGCGCGCCGGTCGCGACCGATGCCATAAGGTTCGCCCAGGGCGAGAAGGCGTAGGACAGGCCGATACGGCGCGACTTTTCGACCACGAGGAATTGATGCTCCTCGGCGAGTTCGATGCTTTCGACCTGATACGGCAGCAGCACCGTCGGGGCTTCGGCGGCGGCGTTCATCGGCGGCGTATCCTGCTGTTGCGGCGGGTGCGCGGGAGGGGGCGGACGGTCGCGTCTGGATCGAACCACGGCACATTCCCGGCGATGATGTCGTCGATCAGGCGGCGACCGACGGCGATGCCGGCGACGCCGTCCAAGCTGATGAGATCGATGTGCGGGGTCGGATGGCCGGTGCGTCGCGGGCGGCGATGGTTGGAGACGCGCATATTCCAGCAGCGCCCGCTGCAATCGGTCATCGCGAGATAAATGCTCCCGGACACGCGGACGCGGCTGCGCTCCAGCTTGTCGATCGCGAGCCCCCGCGCGATCGCATAGTCGCGCAGCGCGACCGCGAGCGGAAACGGCGTGGCCGCGCGGATGCCCTCGTCGGGGCGCCGCCCGGCAAAGCGCAGGAGCGGTTCGGGCTGATCGGCACCGCTCATTGCGGCTTTTCCCGCATACCGAGGATGCGGCGGCGGATCGTGTCGATCTGTGCTTCGCCGGCGCCCGCTTCGGCCAATGCCTCGACGGCCGCGTCGGCGGCGCGTTGACGTTCGCTGGCGCGGACCTCCTCCTCGAACTCGCGCTTTTCGCGCATCGCCTTGATGACGCCATTGAGAGCGCGAACGAGCTTGGCGATGCGATCGGCGTTCGCGGGCTCCTCATCGTCGCCCATGGCATCCATCGCGCGCAGGACTTCCGACTGCGCGCGATGGATGGCGATGTCGATCAGGCCGGTGTCCACGCCGGCAGGCAGATGCTTTTGCATCGCCTGCCGGACGGCGCGATCGCGGATGATGGTGTCGACAAGCGGGCGGTAGCGATTGGCGTAGCGACCGACGGCCGAGCGCGAGACGCCATATTCGGCGACCGCTTCGTGGATCTCGTCGATCGTGTGCTCGCCTTCGGCGATCAGCCGTTCGACGGCAGCCTGAAGGGCCGGGTTGCGCTCGATAGAGGAACGGGGCGCCACGTCATTCGCCCGTCTTGTGACGGCTGACGCCTTCGAACCGCAGGCGGCCCATGGCCGTGTCGCGGCCGTCGCTCGTCGAGGCGATGACGAGCATCGCGGGCGTTTCGGTGACCTTCAGGAGCCCCTTGTCGGCGAGCCAGCGGATTTCGTCGGCGACATCCGATCGCGCGACGCGATGACCGATCTCGTTGAGCAGGATCGTCGCTGTGTCGTCATCGACCTCGCCGCCGACGTCGTGAATGAGATCGAGGATCGCCCGCCGAACGGTCGGAGCAATGGCAGGATGGATCACCGGCGTCCCTCCGGCAGCGCGAGGGCCTGTATCCACTGGCTCTGTGCCTGAAGCTGGCGGTTGACGCCCTCGATCCCGCCTTCGACCCGGCTCAGCCGCGCGATCGCGTCGGCGAGCTGTGCCAGCACCTGGGCGCGGGTCGGCTCACTTTCGATGTCGTTGCGCAACTCCTTCAGCTCGACTTCGAAAATGCCGACCTTGGATTTGAGATCGGCGATGTCTTTGACCGCCTGGTTGAACGCGGCCAGTTCGGGGAACTTGGTGCGGAGCCAGAGAAGGCCGACCGCCAGCAGGATCGGCAGCGCGAAAACGGCAAGCGGCCAATAGACCATGAACTTTGCCAGTGTTGAACCCATGTGAAACCCCAATGCAGCTGCAAAACAGCGGCGCCTTTCAGGCGCCGCGCGCGGGGATCACATTGTCAGGACGATCTGGTAGAATGCGGCGTCCGTTCGCGGACACCTGTCCGGCGGGGGCGCCAGCGAGCGTGAGGAGTTCGGTTTCGGAAAGATGGCGTCGTTCACCATCGGGCCAGCAGGCGAGATAGACGATCGGATGCTGCGGGATCAAGCGCCGGCATGGCTCGACATAAATGCCGCGCGCAAACAGGATTGCGGCGGCCCGATAGGTGGGGTCCAGAATCTCCATCGCGTCGGGCTGATCGGCCGCCGCCCTCATAGACCGCGCAAACGCGGCGGTATCGGCCGCTACCGGTTGCTGCCGCTTCATTCGGCGTCGCTCGACACGGCGAACATATCGAGCTGGCGTGGATCATGACGGGATCGCCTGGGGACAAAGGGCGCCGCATCATCGCCCTCGTCGGTCGCGTTGACGAGGTGGCTGAGATAGCTGCGCGAGGTTCCGAGGATCGGAACCGCCTCGCCGATCGTCATCCGCTTTTCGCGGATCGCCGCGATGACGCCGGCGCGGCGCGCCTCATGGAGCGCGGCACGTCCGACCGGGACGCGGATCCGGTTGCAGCCGTAGATCCGCGACATGATCGCGGCGCCCTCTTCGCCGATGACCTCCGCCAACCGACCGCGCGCGGACGACGCCGGGATGTAAATCGACTGCCCCCCGAGAGCGTCAACGACCAGGAGCGTGCGATAGGCGCCGATATGGGCGGCCATTTCGCGCATCTGCTCGGTCCACTTTTTGGTGACGCGGGCGTCGGCGGGGATCGGCAGCTCATCGATCGTGCAGGGGCGATCGAGCTTCATCGGGCGCCCGCCTTCGGATAGGCAGCCCATTCGGCCGCGTGCTTCGGACACAGATCTTTGCCTTCGGCGGGCTTGCTCGTGCAGATCGAGCAGATCGGCGCGTCGCAGGTGCCTGTGCGCCGCGCCTTGACCTTCCAGTCGCAGAGCAGGTCGGCGGCCTGGCCGCACTCGATGCACTTGCGGCGCCCGCGCCGACCTGTGCAGACGAAACCGCGGGTGTCATTGCCGAAATTGATGGGGTGGCAGGTCATTCCGGCAATTCCTTGACCTGAAGGACAAGAGCGCCATGGAAGGCTGTCGCTCGCTTGCCTTTCGACTTCAGGGCTTTTTCACCCAGCTTGCTGACCAAAGCGTCGACATCGAGGGACACGCCGATCAGGGCGGGCACACCGACGCGCTCCACGGTGTGCGGCCCGGTCTGACGCCAAACAGGAACGGCGCCACGGAAGCTATCGCGAATCGTGTGGCCGCTCACAGCCGCTGCTCCTTTGCGAGATGCGCGCGGTATTTCTTGCCAAGGGCGCGGAGAGCCTGATCCAGCTCGGACGCCGAGAAGGTCCATTGGTTCAAGGTCGGGCGGCCGACGGCGTTGCCAATCCAGCTGTAGAGCGCGAGCCTGTTCATCAAGCCCGCGTCGTCGAGGCGGGCCGCGAGCTGGCTCAGGACGGCATGGCGATCGGCCTCGGCCTGCGAAAAGGGCGTGCCCGCCGATGTCATCGCGCCGGTCGCGACCACGCCGGCGAGTTGCTCCGCCGACCACCACATAACGCCTTCGCGCTCCAACCAAGCCTTCAGCCCTTCGATCACCGGCATGGCGCCGCGATGGTCGAGGAAATTGATGTGCTGAATATGCGCCTGGCGTTTGACGAAGGCGTTGAGCGCCTCGTCATCGACGCGCTCGATCGCGCCGATCCAGTAGAGAGACCACCAAAGCGCGCGGATCTTGCCGACGTGCGGTCGCTGGCTCTTCGGCCCATTCCACCCGCGATTGAAATGATCGCGCAGGCGGATCAGCTCGGCCACGGTCATGTCCGTCATCGAGTTCTTGCCGGTGATACGCTTTTGCGCCGCGCGGCGGGTTTCGTTATCGACGCCCTGGCGTTTGCAGGCGGCCATGATCGCACGCATCAGCGCGACCTTGGGATCGACGGGCGCGGCGCGGCGGCGGCGCAGTTCGGGAAGGACGGTCACGACGCGTTCCCCCACACATAGCGGGGCGTCCGGTCATAGCCGGTACCGTGCCATCCATCGCGGCGATAGCCGAGAGCGCGGAGCTGGCGCGCGACCTGGGCGCCGCCGAGATCGGGAAGGCCGGCGTTATAGAGATCGCGCAACACGCCGGAGAGGCCGATGTCGAACTTGCCGCGCGTGACGCGCTGCACGGCCAACTTGAATTGCAGGTCGCTCATTTTCACCAACCTTCGATGAATTGGGCGACGTGGGCGCGAAACGCGGCAAGAAGCTCACGCTCTTCGGCGATCAGGAAGGGCGATGGCCCCTCGATGTCGATCACCTTCAGCATGGCGTCTGCGAGCTTGCCGACAACGTCATCCGAAAATGGTATGTTGCCGCTGAAGCGGCCTTCGCGCGCGAAACGCAGCAACTCGGTGGCGGCCTCCGACGCGGACCATGCGGCGACAATCGCCGCCTCGTCGGGAAGGAGCGTTGTCATCGTCCGCTCTCCCGCTCGCGGCGCGCCAGTTCGGCCTGCAACTCGGCGGTCGGGATATTGCCCAACGGCGAGCCCGCGAGCTTCAGCCCGCGGTGGACGCGCGCGTTGCGGACGAGATGTCCCTGGGCGCAGAGGCGGTCGATGCGAAGGGCGACGCCGTGGTTGCTCTGAAGTCCTGTGTGCGCCCGCATTTCCCTATAGGTCGGGGCTTCGCCGGTCGCTTCGATCCTACTGGCGATGAAGGCGAGCAGCTTCTCTTCGTCGGCTTTCATGAAATCACCTCATATTCAGCGATGTCGAGGGGGTGGCCGGTGAGCGTCCAGCGGCAGCCGTTCCGGCCATCGGCGGCCCAGCCCGGCGGGGCGCCGGGCACGTCCTTTGCGATCGAGCCGTCAGCCAGCCGCACGCGGACGCGCTTGCCGATTGCCTCGTCGGGGCAGTGGCCGGGATTGGGCTTCACAGCGGCAGCTCCGGCTCGATCTCGACCGTCATGGCCGGACGCCGCGCGATCTCGCGCGCAACCGCGAGGATCAGCTGCGACAGCTTCTGGAACTCTGCATCGTGCTGGGCGAGCCGCTCGGCGGTCTTATAGGTATGCCTCATCGTCGCATGATTGCGCCCGCCCAGGGCGCGGCCGATCTCACTCCAGCTTTTGCCGAAGACGTCGACGGCAGCGAGAATGATCGCGGCGCGAAGCTTGATATTCCATCCGATGCGGCACGGCGCCACCAGCTCGGTCGCGTCCATGCAGCCGATCTCGGCAGTCGCAGCCACGAGCTGGGGCAACCAGCGACGGAAGCGATCGACGCGGATGGTGACGGTGTCGCTTATTGCATGGTCGGCCATGACACGGCCTCCAGCTGGGCGTTCGCCGCCTCTGGCGACACTTCGGTGAGGTGATCGGCAAAGATGCCGCAAAAGCGATCAAGGTCGGCGCCATCGACGCGGGCCGACAGCGTGAGGCCCGTGATCGCATCCATGATCGCGATCGACAGCCGCCCGTCGACGATCGCGAAGCCGACCCCCGTGAAGCGCGCGTCGTGCGGCCCGACTGCGTCGGGGACCACCTGGGCGCGGATCATGTGGAACCCGACCCGGTCCGAGGTGCTGGCTTCAAATCGTTTTGTCATGGGATTTCACCTCGGCTGCATTGAAGATGTCGGAGAGGAAAGCGGCGACTTCGCCGGCGCTCGCGGGGCCGCCGCCCGCGACGCGGCACAGGCCGAAGCGCGGTTCGTCCTCGTGGCTGGCCCAGGCGGCGAGCACGGCGGTGCCGTCGGCGCCCGGCGCGATCGACGCAGTCCAGCCGTTGTCGAAGCGAAGAAGGATCTGCACCTCCCCCGCGCTGGCGCCGCGAACGCGGATCACGAGCGCACCTCGGCAATCACGGGCGCGGGCGTTTCGACGGTTTCGGGATCGGGCTCTTTCGGCGCCGCGCGATCGATGAAGAATTCGTCACGCTGCGCGACGGTGAAGCCGCCGCGCGAGATCCGCTCCACCACCGGCCCGACGGCCGTCGAGCTGCGCAGCAGCTTGATGAGCGCCGGCTTTTCCAGCTCGGTCTTGACGCGAAGCAGATCGCGGGCGCCCGGATAGTCGGCGACGATCGCCTGGACGAATGCCACTGCCTCTTCGACTTTCATGCCGCGTGGAAGTTTCAGGCTGGGTGTCGTCGTGCGGATGCCGATCAGCGCGCCGGCCAGTTCGATCGACTTGCGGCCCTTTGCCATGTCCGGCCCGGCGACGCCCCACCATGCGCGCAGCTGAAGGAACAGATCTTCGGCCTGCGTCTTCATCGGTGCGACGAGTTCGTCGCGGGACGTCTGGATCGCAAGGATCGCGCGATCGGCTTCGGCCTTCGTGCGGTCGATCTCACCCGTGATGGAAAGATAGCGTTCGAGCGTGGCGATCGCTTCAGGGAGCGTCGTCGGCGCTTGTTGAGGTGCGGCTTTACGGCGGCCCATGGTTATTCCTTTCAGATGAGCGGGGCGAAGATGATGGCGGCGGCCACGAAGGCGCCGGCGAGGACGCTGGAGATCGCCAGCAGCAGCTGGTTCCACAGCGACGGGGGCGGAGGCGGCGCGATCACGGAGTCACCACCATCACGCCGGTGAGCAGCGTGGCGAGCAGCGGCAACAGCCAGGAGAAGGCGAGGACCGCTCCCCGCCATTGCACGCGGCGGACGTCGGCGGGCGGGCGCATCAGGCGGCCTCCACTTCGTCATGCCGCTCGTCGCTGTTGTTCGGGCAGGTCGGACAGGTGCTGCGGTGCAGATGATGGACGCGGTTCGTCGGCGGCAGAGTGCGTCGGCGCGCGGTCATGCAGCTGGCGAGCGGGATCGGTCCCCACAGCGGGCAGACGACATCCTCATTTCCCCAGGCGGCGCGGACCAGCTTTTCGGCCTCGGCAAGATCGCCGGGATAGCAATTGTTGAGCAGGCGGCTGACGTAGCCGCTCGATTTTCCGAGCTTTTCGCCGGCGACCCGCTGGCTGGTCGCATCGCAGGCGCTGGCGAGCAGCTGGACCCAGCGAGGCAGGTTCGGTCCCCATGCCGCGCGCGCGCGATCGAGGTTCGACAAGTCGCTGTTTTTATTAACGTTACCCGACATGGTTAACCTACCCCCCGTCCGCTAAGCTGTTGCTGGAATTGTCCTGACCGCGAGCGCGGGCGGCGTAGGAGCGCGCCGGAAAGTCGACGATCGCGCCGGTAAGGCGGTCGGTGACGCGCATGACGCTGACGCCAGAGACGATCTGGCGGCGCATCAACGGAACGACCGGCCCCCATTTACGCGCGGCGGTGGTGGTCCAGCCGTTGGCGGTCGCGCGAAGCCATCCGCCGCGTTCGAGGGTGCGGACCATGTCGAGCGCCGCGCGGCGATTCGCGTCGGCCGCCATCAACAGGGTCGGCAGGTCGAATGTCCGGAGCACCTTCATAGCGGTCCATAGCCGTTGTTGCTGGGTCCGCTTCGGGAACGGGAGGGCGCGCGGAGCGGGCGGCGGTGGCGGCGAGCGCAAGTGCTGATATTCCCTGACAAGATCGTAGCGGGCCGGATGGCCGGTGACGGTGACGAGGCCGCGCGCGACCCAGTCGTCGAGCAGCTGATCGAAGCGGCGGAAGGCATCGCCGCGGATTGCGAAGGCGTCCTCGCAATGCTCGATCGCGCGGATTGTCAGTTCGACGACGTCAATCGCGCCGCGCGCGATGCGCAGCTCGCTCCACAGCGCCTCGGCGGGATCGGCGAGACGCTGACGCGCGGCCCAATGCTGCGGCGGCCAGAAGCGTGGGAGAGCCGAAGTCGCCATTACGCAGCGCCTTTGCGGCTGCTATTGCAGTCCGATTCGGTGGGAGCGATGCAGGATGAGCCTTGATGATTATGCGTGGCAGGCGCGGCTGATTGCGGACGAACTGCTGGATCTTCTGTCCCCGCAGGAAGAGGCGTCGTTTCGACAAATGCTGGACGATGACGATCCGGAATGCTGGCGCGACATGAGCGCGGCGGCGTTGCAGCGCGCACTGGCCTTTGCGACGGCGACGCCATCGAAGCGCCGCGCGACGTGGGATCGCACTGCGGAAGCGGACAGGCTGCCTCTGTGGGTGCTGGCGCGCGCTTATGCTCTTCGGTCAGCCAATATATTAGCCGTAGTTCGAGACGTTGGAGACGTCCGCGGTCTTGGATATCGCAAAGCTGTTCGGCACGTCGCTGAAGCCGTTCATCAACAGCATTTGTTGCCCGGACAAGACGAGCTGTTGGATCCAGCGCCCTGACAAGCTGCGCGACAGCCAATGCCGGGCGATAGAGCGGCGGCGCAGTGAGATGAGGCCGACGCGGGCTCACTGGCCGAGGCTCCGGCGCGTCGGGATGTCGCCGTTGGTGACGAGGCGCGGCCCCCACCAGGCGCGGTCGATCGTGTCGACACCTTCGGTCGCGGCGGTGCGGGCAGCCGCGCGCAGGTTGTTGACGATGCGGCGCGTGACGCCCTTGCACCGCTCGGCGAAATAGATGGCGAGATCGTCGGCGATGATGCCATTCAGGCCATAGTGGTCGCGGAGCAGCAGTGCGTCCTCGGCCGTTGCGGGCTGCGCGGGCGTTGCGACGAGGATACGGTTGTCGAACCGCTCCCATTCTTTCAGCTTCGACGGCAGCGCTTCTTCGCCGATCATCAGGATCGCGATCGACGTTGCGTCGTGAATGTCGCGGATGATTTCGACCATCTGCTTTTTGACCAGGTGGTCCATCTCGTCGATGATCAGGGGGCGCGGCGCGCGGTTCAGTTCGTCGATGATCTGGCGCAGCAGGCGTGGCGCGGTGCGCTCCGGCTTGGTGATGCCGAGTTCCTCCGCCTTCGCCTCCAGCAGCGCGCGCACGGTCCAGAGGCTCTTTGCCTCGATATAGACCGAGCCGGTCTGCGCGGCGGCGAAGGCGGCGGCAACGGTCTTGCCGAAGCCGCTGTTGCCATAGAGCAGGCCAAGGCGGGGCTGATCCTCCTCGGCCTCGGTGCATTCGACAAGCGTCTGTAGCGCGAGCGCCATGTTGGGGAGGGGGGCATATCCGCGCCGGGGCGCGGCGGGTGCCGGCGCGGGGCGGGTCAAAAGGTCGATCAAGGCTATTCTCCTTCAGTCAGGCGGATGTCTTGCCGCTGGTGGGGGTCGCGAGGTGCTCGGCAACGGCGCGCTGGGCGCGGTATTCGCTGGTCGAGGCGTAAAGGCGGGCACGGCGGAGGGCATCGGCGTCGACGGTCTCGCCGGCATCGGCGCGCGCGATGATTTCGTCGGCCTCGCGCATCTTGACCGCCGGGCTTTTGGGCATCGTCACGATCGTCGCGGCAGCGGGACGTTCGCGGCGTGCCGGCTGGGGCGATGCCGATCCCGCGGCTTCCGAGAGCGTGTCGATCGCCGGGGTCGAGTGCGTCTGCGTCGGCATCGGCAATTGGACAAGCTTGCCCGCCGCTTCGGCGTCGCGACGCAGGATCGCATCGCGCGCGCGCTCGAAGTTGAAGTCTTTCGCCCGGTCCTTCAGGTCGGCGCGTTGTTCGCGCAGCCACCGTGCCTGCTGCGCGCGCGCCTCGGCGGCGAATTCGGCTTCGGACAGGCCGGAACGGGCGTGGTTCACCGCGACGTCGATGAACTCGCCGTCAGGGCTGAAGACGAGCAGCTCGCCCAGCTCGTCCTCGTCGCGGCGGACGAGCACCTGGCGCGCGACCCAAGGCGCGAGCGCGGGCGACCAATAGCGCCCGCCCTGCCACTGGATGCCGCGCTTGCCGACGGTTCGCGGACCGACGAGGGCCGAGAGCGCCATGCGGAGCACGTCGGCGCCGGGCGCGGCGCGGGCCGGGACAGGCGAGGACTGCCATTTGCGCATCGGCGACATGCGCAACGAACCATGTTCGCGGAGATGGTAGACCCCATCGGTCCAGCCATCGATCGCGGCCTGAAGCTCGGCGGGCGACATGCGCGCGGTGATGACCGGGCGCCCGCTGTCCTTACGCGCCTTGGCGCGCAGCTGCTGGGCTTCGGCAACGCTATGCCCCAAGTAGCCGTCGAAGAGTTCGGTGCGCTGGCGCTGGAAGGTACCGAAGACGCGTTCGATATGCGGTTTCTTGTCGCCCGACGCGGGTGGGCACGGCCAATGTTCGATGCCGAGCATTTCGAGGGCCGAGACGATCGCGCCGTTGATGAAGCCCGCGCCCCGGTCGGTCATGACGATTTCGGGAACGACGCCCCAACGCTCGATCGCGGTGATGAGCAGACGGCGCACCGATTGCGCGCTTTCGGATGGGCAGACCATGAAGAGGACGCGGCGCGACCAGCGGTCGATCAGGCCGAGGATCATCTTGCGCCCCTCGGTGGTCATCACGTCCGCCTTGGTCGCGTCGATTTCCCAAATCTGATGCGCGCGGGTGGTGTTGGCGTCGGCGCGGCCGATGGAGACACGATATTTGCTCTTGAAGGCGTCGGGATCGCGCATCGACGTGATGACGGTCTTGCGCTCATCCTCCAGCTTCGCGATGAAACGGCGGAGCGAGCGGAGCGACGGCAGGGTGACGAAGTTGTCCTGCAGCAGCTCCATCACGCCAGGGGCGGCAAGGCGGCGGCTGGCAAGGATCGCCTCGACGGCCGCGGCGACTTCGGGATTGCGGGTGAAATAGTCGCTGCCCTTCGGACGGCCGACCGGTGTGCCTGAAGCGGCGCTTATTCGCTGTTGAAGCAGAGCCTGCTGTGCCTCGATCGGCAAGTCGGCGACGCGATAGAGGCGCCCGCCGCCGCGCCCGACGCGGTCGATATATTGCCAGCCGTCGGTTTCGGCCCGACGGTTGATACTCCGCTTTGTCGTCGGCAAGCCCGGAAGTGCTGCATCAGCCAGTTCCTGCGCCGACGCATAGCCGGGCACCTTGCCTCCCGATGTGCCGGTTTGAGACGGCAATTCAGCGGAACATTGGTGGGACGTTGGCGCGGCGCGCCCGGTGTGATAGGCCCGCGTCATGCAGCCACCTGCGTGTCGCGGGTGGAGCGGTAACGGATGCGCCGCCCCTTGGCGTTGTAACGGGAAGGCCAAATTTGGTGCGGCTTCAGATCCAGAAAATCAGCGATCACATGCTCAATTGGTTCGGAAGCGCGATGATCGATCGCAGCACCAAGAGCCTGTTTGGAGACGCCTGCCTGCTTAGCGAGAGACGAAAGGGTGCCGCCGCGCTTGCGGATTTCCGCTCTGACATCCTGTGGATGCCAGTCTTGCATGTCAGTTCGCCTTACATTTGTCATGTTGACGCGACTAATGACAAGTAAGTCGTCAAGTCAACCAAAAAACGACAATGCGCGCGTCCTCGGCTGGACCGAGCAATCGGCGTCGGCTTTGCGGCTTGCGGTTTTTGCCTATGGCGCAGCCTCAAGTGTGGCGGAAAAGGCCGGAATTTCGAGGCAATCTCTCAACGCCATCACGTCAGGCGTCTCGACGCCCAAGGTAGGAACGTTGAAGGCGATCTGTCAGGTGATTGGCTCTTCAGTTGACGATTTCATTGACACTGACGCCGCAGAGATGCCCGGAGACGAAGGCGAGCCGCCCTCTTCGTCGCTCGTGCTCATTCAGGAAATCGACCTTGCCTATGGCCTCGGTGCAACCTTCGTCGACGGGATCGTTGTCACCGAAACAGCCCGATACTTCCCTGCGGACTGGGTGAGGCACTATACCTCATCGCCGCCCGAGATGCTTCGCTTCGCGCCGGGTAAAGGGAACTCGATGTCGCCGACGATCGACGACGGCGACATCATGCTGATCGATCTCGCCGAGACGTCGCCATCATTCGCCGATTTGATCTGGGTTTGTGCGATCGGCGAGATGGGAATGGTCAAGAGGCTTGCCACGCGAGCCGATGGCGCGATAGTCATCAAGAGTGACAATCCGAATGTGCGGGACGACGTAGCCTATGACGGCGAAATCCATATCGTCGGCCGCGTTGTCGCCGTGATCAAGAAGACGTGAATAGCGGCATTCCGAATTTCCCGCCTTGCTCGGCGGATTTACCGGATGATTGGCGCGAAGCGCTGCTCAACGAAAGGACCGTGCGGCTGGGTGGGCCGCTGGTCGCGGAAGTGATGGGAGAGTGGCTCGGCCGCGGCGGATCACGGCGCACGTATCTCGCTACCCAAGAGGAGATGCGGTTCCTCTGGGCATGGCTCACCGCTCCGCCCGACTTGGCGATCGCCCACTGGGAAGGTCGGGACCAGGTCCGGTGGTTGCTGGAGCGGCTGAAGGCGCCCTCAGCGACCGACGCGGCGCTCCCGTCGCTTGAAGAGGCAATCGCGCGTGAGGTGGGGGCCGTGCTCAGGTTCCCACCGGATGATGCGCGCTGTTGCGTCGTGGCGGAGGCAATCCTGGCAAGCTCGTCCGATTATGGGCCGATCGGTGATCTATGGCGATGGATCTGCCGTATCGGCATCGCGGCGCATCGCCGTGCGAAATATCAGCGCGAAAAGGAGATGTTCCCTTTCCTGCGCTATCGATCCGACCATTGGCGGCGAGATCCGGAAACTGATCATCAAGAGCGGCATGGCGTCATCCTGCCTGTCGAGCATCCTGCCTGGCGCTGGATGTTTCCACCAAACGGCTGGGGCTGCAATTGCCGCGTCGAACAGGTCAGCGAGGCGCGGATGCGCAGAATGAGCTGGACGGTCGCAGCCGACCACCTTGTGTCGAGGAAGCCGGAAAGCGACGGTTTCGATCAAGACTGGCTGGCGCTATGGCCGAACTGCGGGGTGGCGGAAGCTCCGCTTGTGCTGACGAAGCAAGTTTGAGGAGGACATAATGAAGGCCGTTTCTTTTGCGTTGGCGTTGATCGCCGTGAGCTTCGCGGTTCCGGCGGGAGCGGCCCCCACCTATATGACTTGTGTCTTCACGAACAGCGAAGGCACCAGGTCGGAGGTTAAGATCACGGCCGATGAGGGCGCGGGGACCGTCAGTGTGCTGGTTCCGAAAACGGGCTATACCGTTCGGATGGCGGGCACCTTTACGCCCGACCGCGTTGTGTTCAAGGATGACATGCTGGACTATGGAATTAGCCGCGTCGATCTAACCGCGACCCGAACCATCCGTATGATCAACTCGACCGACAGGGGGAAGTGCTCTGTCGATCCGGCGCCCAAGCGTGCCTTTTAGCGCCCGGCTTCGCCGTCTTCTTTTTGCGGCCGAGTTCTGGTCTCTACTGCTGCTTTCGGTTGGCATGGCCGGTTGGGGCATCTGGCAACGGGTTGCCGGATGAGCCTCTCGCCGGAACAGCATGTTTGGGCGTGCGCTCTAGAGGTTGAGCGGCAGCATGGTGAACGCGCCAACCTATTCGTGGCAGAGCGGATCGGTGCCCTGGCATTGACGGGGGATTTGGCGGGCGTCGAGATGTGGAAAGCCATCGCAAAGCGTCTGGACCAATTGGGGCGCGCCGACGGGGTGTCGGATCAGCGGAAAATTTGCCCGTAGAAGCCCCTCCGGTGAAAAGTGGTGGGTTGGGTCGTTTTTTCCTGCCGATGCGCATGGGCAACGTGCCCACGGCAAATTTGGGCACCATTCAGCCGATGCCGTCGATGCAGGAGCGACCCTTCCTCCGGCGGGCTGATCGCGTCAATCGCCGACGCGGGCGCTTGCCAGTCGCTATCCGGTTCAGCTAAGCGGGCCCTGACGGACTGATCCATTCGGCGTCCGACGGCGGACGCCGATGCGGCTTCGTTAAGCCGCCTAAGTGCGGGGCATGACGAACGCCGCCGCCGCCCTCAAACCGATCCGCCTTTTCCGCACCGGCACCTTCACGTCCGTCGAAGGGGTCAAGGTGTCGCTTGGCGAAGGCGATCTGGCGGCGATCGCGGCGAGCTATGACCCCGCCGCCAACCCCGCCCCGCTCGTCATCGGTCATCCGCAGCTCAACGATCCCGCCTATGGCTGGATCGACCGGCTTGAGGTCCAGGGTGACGAGCTGTTGGCCTATCCCGATCCCGCCCAGCTGGAGCCCAGCTTTGCCGAGGCGGTGAAGGCGGGCCGCTACGCCAAGGTGTCGGCGCAATTCTATCCGCCCGACAACCCGCACAATCCCACGCCCGGTCAGTTTTACCTAAAGCATGTCGGCTTCCTGGGCGCGCACGCGCCCGGCGTGAAGGGGCTGGGGCGGGTCAGTTTCGCAGCCGGTGATGCCGGCGACCTCGTCACCTTTGAGCAGGAGAAAGTCATGCCGCCCACCGACGACAACAAGGATGCCCGCAAGGATTGGGAAGCGAGCTTCGCCGAACGCGAACAATCGCTCGCCGAACGCGAGGAGCGCATCGCTGAGCGCGAGCGGGCTGCGGCCGAAAAAGCCGCGAAGGAACGTCACGACGCGAACGTCAGCTTTGCCGAAGGGCTGCTGAAGGAAGCGAAAATCAAGCCCGAGGGCAAGGCGCTGCTGGTCGGCGTGCTCGATGCGCTTGGCGGCGACGATGTCGTCAGCTTTGGCGAGGGCGTTGCCGATATGAGCCCGCGCGCCGCGCTGATGAAGATCTTCGACACGGCGCAGCCGCTCGTCAGCCTGGGCGAAATCGCGGCCGACGACGGCAAGGCGATCGATGGCCAGCTCGCGAGCTTTGCCGCGCCCGCCGGTTACGAGGTCGATCCCGCCCGCGCGGCAATCTTTGCGAAGGCCGCCGCGCTCCAGGCCGAAAATCCCAAGCTCGGCTGGATGGAGGCCGTCCGCCGCGCGGGCGGCTGACGCCTCCCGCCTCCCTTTTCGCTGCCTGACTGAAAGGAACACCGATGCAGCAGTCCCCCATTCTTTCCCTCACGGTTTCGGCCGCGACCGGCATCTCAGCTGCACGGTTCGTCGATTTTACCGGCAATCATGCCGCCGACGGCGAGCAACCGCTCGGCGTCTCCGCCTATGGCGCAGCCGTTGGCGTCGCCCTGTCGGTGCGCGTGCTCGGCACCGCCATGCTCGAAGCGGGCGGTGCGATTGCTGTCGGTGGCCCGATCAAGCCCGCGGCCGACGGCAGCGGCAAGGGCATCGCCCAGGCGGGCGTCGGGCCGATCGCCGCCTATGCGCTTCAGGCCGCCGTCGCTGACGGCGACCTTATCGAGGTGCTGCTGGTCCACTGATCGGCGCCACTGTCACCCCCTTTTTCAACAGTAACGAGGAATATCATCCATGACCGGTCCGGGAATGAATGCCGCACAGGTTCGCGTCGTCGATCCGATTTTGTCCAACCATGCCCGAGGCTATGTCCAGGCCGAATTTATCGGGCGTTTCCTTTTCCCGACGGTCACCATGCCGACGCGCGCCGCCAAGCGCATCGAGTTCGACCGGTCGAGCTTCCGTCGTCGCAAGACGCGCCGCGCGCCCGGCGCCCGCATCGCGCAGCTCGAATTCGGCTATGAAGGCAAGGCGGTGAACCTGCATCAGGAAGCCCTGCGCGCATCGGTGCCGATCGAATATATCGGCGAAGCCGCCGCGGTTCCGGGCATCGACCTTCAGCAGAGCGCCGTCGATATCGTGCTGGCGGTGATCGCGATGGAGAAGGAAATCCAGCAGGCCGAGGTCGCGCGCAATGCCGCCAGTTATGCCGCGACCAACAAGCTTGCCCTCGCCGGAACCGATGTCTGGACCCATCCCGACAGCGACCCGCGAACGCAGATCAGCGACGCAGTCGAAGTGATCCGCGGCCGCACGGGCAAGCGCCCGAACACGCTTGCGCTTGCTGCTACCGCGCGAAAGGCGCTGAAGGACCATCCCAAGGTGCTCGAGCATTTCAAGCACACGACGGCAGCGACGATCTCCAACGCGATGCTCCAGGAATATCTGGACATTCCGCTCGTCGTGTCCGGTGACGGCATCTACGACCAGGACGACGACACCACCGTCGACATCTGGGGCGATGATGCGATCCTCGCCTATGTCCCGCCCGAAGGCCAGCGCGCGATGCCACTGCCGAGCTATGGCTACACCTATCAGCTCGAAGCGCATCCGTTCGTGTCGCCCAGCCAGTGGGAAAAGGACACGCGCAGCTGGGACAATGATGTTTTCGACGAATTCTCGGCCGAGCTGGTCGGCGCTGACGCCGGGTTCCTGTTCCAGGGTGCCGGGGCCTAATCGCCGCGCAGCAATCGTGGGCCGCACTCCAGGGGTATCTTGGAGGCGGCCCACCTTTCCCCAAATTCAAGAGGTTCGACCATGCCCGATTATGAAGTCGTTACGCCGTTGTCGAACGGCAGAAAGAAGCCCATCCCGCCGGGCACGATCGTTTCGCTGCGGGAAGCCCAGGGCGACAAGTTGGTCGCGATCGGCGCGCTGAAGCCGGTGCCGACCTTGGCGAAGTCGCCTGCACCAAAGCCCGCACCGACCCCAACACCCACGCCGACGCCGACACCCGCTCCCGCCGCATCGCCTGCGGCTGCGAAGCCCAAGGCGCCGATGAAGCCAAAGGCTGCGCCGAAACCCAAGGCCCAGAAAGCATGAGCGAGCTGCTGTCGCAGATCGCCGGCGTAGTGATGCTGATCGGTGTTATCCTGATGGCGCTGCCCGTCGTCCGGCTGGGTCACCGGGCCTATGTGCCGATGTTCGAAATGGGGCTCGGTCTGTTTCTGCTCGGGCTGCTCGCGGCGCTTGCCGGCGCGGTCGGGTGGATCGTCGGGGGCGGGATTGCCGCTGCGGCGCTTCGCTATCCGGTCGCGGGAGGCTGAGATGCAGGCGTTCGCCATCTTCTATCTCACCATTTCGACCGGGCTGGCCTTGATCGTCACGGCCGGGGTCGTTGCCGCGCCCAGGGGCGAGCGCGTTGGACTGGCGACATGGGGCGGCGTCGCCGCGGCGCTTTGGTTCTTCCTCCTGATTGCCCTGTTTGCCGACGAAGCCATCACGCGCTGCATCCGGCTTGCAAAGAGGGTTCGCGGCCGATGAAACTGGTCGTCAAACAGCCTGCCGAGATCGCCCGCCTGCCGATGGAATTCGGCGGAGTGACGACGATCAGCAACCTTGTCGGCATCGAGGTCGAGGCGCGCGGGCTCGTGCCCGGCGCGCCCGAGCTGGTGGCCGTCGGCAATCTGCTAGCCTCGGCGCTGACGCTGGAACTTCGCGAAGGCGGGGCTGGCGAGCGATATCTGGTGACCGTCACCGTCGACGACGCCGGCGGCGCGCGCGCGCAGGATGAAGTCGAAGTCGCCGTGCTCGATCTCGCCTGGGCGATGCCCGACGGCGGGGCGCCGATGCTGACGATCGCGGAATTTGTCCAGCGGTTCGGCCTGGACGAAACCGTCCGCATGACCGACGAGCGCGGCGACGGCCGCATCGGCAAGGATCTGCTCGTCGGCGCGCTGACCGCTGCCCAGGCGATCGTCCAGGCCGCGCTCGGCAGCCGCTATACGATGCCGCTCGCCGATGTGCCGGAGATCGTCAAGGTCTGGATCGGCGACATCGCCCGCGCGCGGCTCTATCCGAATGGCGCGCCCGACGGGATCGAAGCGCCCGCGAAGGCCGCGCAGCGCGCGCTGGAGCGGATCGAGGACGGCAAGTCGAGCCTGCCGGGCGCGACCGCCGCGCCGCCGTCCGACGAGGGCGGCGTTTCGTTCCATTCGGGCGGACGCGCCTATCCCGACGCGCTTTCGGGCTATGTCGGCGGCCTGCGGTCCTACGGCCGATGAGTGCCGGGCTGGACATCGACATCACGACGGTCGACGCGCTGGCGCCGACGTTGCGTCGGCTGCGCGAGGCCGCGTCGGATCTGTCGGCACCAATGGCCGAGTCGTCGGAGGCGATGTTCGAAGGAACGCTCGACCGCTTTCAGGAAGAGCGCGACCCGCTGGGCATTCCCTGGAAGAAATCGGCCGCCGCGATCGAGGAGGGGCGCAAGACGCTCCAGGCGAGCGGCGACCTGTATAATGCGCTCGAACGGCAGAGCGGCGAGGATTTCGCCTCGGTCGGCGTCTATGGCACCGGCGGCCCGGCGATCTATGGCAAGATCCATCAATTCGGGGGCACGATCAGACCGAAGACGGGCAAGGCGCTCGACACGCCGTTCGGCTATCGCGCCAGCGTCACCATGCCGCGCCGGTCATTCCTCGGCTTTTCCGATGACGACATCATGGCGATCGACCGCATCCTGGTCGGCCATCTGCTGCGTGCGATGAACGCGGGGGCTGCGGCATGATCCGGCTGATCCGGGCGCAGCCGATCGTCGATCGCTTGATCGCGGGCGGCTTTCGGGAGGTCGCGGGCGTGCTCGAATGGGCGGGACTGAAGGCGGCGCCGGCGCATAGCCCCGCGCTGTTCGTCATCCCCGATCGCGAGACCGCGCGGCCCAATGAGATGAACGGCATCCACGACCAGCGGGTCGCGACGATGTTCCGTGTCGTCATTGTGCTGAAGCCGAAGATGCGCGTCGACGGCAGCCCGTCGCGCGAGCTGGAGGAGCAGATCGTCAAGGTGATGGATGCGCTGACCGGCTGGAAGCATCCCGACGCCTCGGGCGCCTGCGATTATGCCGGCGGGCGGCTGATAGCCGCTGACGGCTGGGGGGTTGCCTGGGCCGTCGATTTTACGGCCGCATGGCGACTGAGGAAAGGAAGCAGCTGATGGCGGTGCGCCGAAGGCATGGGCGACAACCGATGTCCGCTGACGGACCCCCGCTCGCAGTGGAGGCGGACCTTATGGCCGCATGGAGACTTAGGAAAGGAAACAGCTGATGGCGGATGACACCGATCCCGCGTTCCAGTCAACCCCCGGCGAGAATGGCAGCGAGGTGACCACCCCGCCGCCCGTCGAGGACAAGGCCCCCAAGGGCCGAAAGGGCAAGGAGGCCGAACGAACGACGACGCAGGCCGCGCCGACCGCGCCGCGCGCTCGCGATCCGAAATCCGGCCTTGAGCTGGACGAGCATGGCCTGCCGACGTCGGGCGTCGCGCGGCGTCGCTGGCTCGCCGAGGCCAATATCGAAGATCCCGCGCTGAAGCCGGACGCGGGCGGACAGGAGAATGTCGATGGTTGACGCCGTCAAAGTGCTCGCCGCGAAAAAGGAGGTGGCCTATGGCACCGACGCCGCGCCGACGCTCGCTGCCAATGCGATCCTTACGCGCAATTTTCGCGCGTCGCCGCTGATTACCGACCCCCTCGAACGCAACCTTGACCGCGGCAGCTTCGGCGCGACGCCGATCCTGGCAACGAACAAGCGGCAGGAGCTGAGCTACGAGGTCGAGGTTGCGGGATCGGGCGCCGCTGGCACCGCTCCCGCGTGGATGGAGCTGCTCGAAGCGTGCGGCATGGCTGCCCCGGTGCTTTCCCCTGGGGTAAGCGCGGAGCAGCGTATGGCCGCCGCCAATGTCCCTCAATCGTCGCTGACGCAGTATCACTGGATGGGCGACCAGCGACGCAAGGGGCTGGGTTCGCGCGGCACCTTTACCATGGATTTCACCGCGGGCGCCTATCCGTTCATCGGGCTCAATTATACGTGCCTTATCCCCGCTGCCGCTCCGCGCGACGTCAATGCCCCCGGCGCGGCGACCATCGACCGCTGGATCGACCCGCTGGAAGTCAACACCGACAACACGCTGCTGCTGCTAGATGGCTTCGCGGTCATCACGCGCAGCCTGACGCTCAACGCCGGCGTCGGGATCAGCCTGCGCAACCTGATCGGCTCGCGCTATGTCAACCGGGGCGACCATGCGATCACGGGGCGGCTTGTCGTCGAAGCGCCGTCGATGGCCGCGAAGGACTATCTGGCAGCGCTCGACAGCTCGTCGATCATGGACCTGAACCTGACGCACGGCGTCGCGGCCGGCAATATCGTGGAGGTCGCCTGCGCGCAGACGCAGATCGTCTCGATCAACGAGACCGAGGAAGACCGCAAGCTGATGTGGGAAATGGACATCCGCATGAACATCCTCGCCGGCCAGGACGATCTGGTCATTACCGCAACCTGACACCCGAGGGGCTGTGATGGCGTGCGGCTGCCGTTCGGGGCGGCGGCGCCTAGCCGACGATCGTGCCGGAGCGAGCGACAGCCCAATGTTGGCCGTCAATCAGGGTCCGGCGCGGGGAGCCGAACATCCCCGCCATATTCTGACAGGAGGCCATCGTGGCATATAAAATCGTTTCGCAGGCCAAGGCATGGTGGCCGATCCGCTTCAACGGCGTCACCGAAGAGGGCGAAATCGTCGTCAACGAGATCCGCGGGCGCTTTGTCATTCTGGACGAGGATGAGTTCGTCGCATTCAACGACGACGTGGCCAAGGTCGGAAGCGAGCTGGTCCAGGCCGACAATCCGGATGATCGCAAGACGCTGAGCGGCGTGTTGTCCCCCTTCATTCTCCGCATTCTGGAGAATTGGGAAGGCGTGATCGAGGACGACGGCAGCGAGGGCGGCCGATCGGTCCCGTTTACCAAGGACAATCTGGAGCGGATGCTTCGCGTCCCGAATTTCGCCGGTGGCGTGACCGAAGCCTATCGCGACCTGCGCAAGGCCCAACCGGAGCAGCGCAAGGGAAACTGAGGGCGGTCGCGCGCGCCTGGGCATCGGGGCGCGGCGGCCGACGGGAAAAGGCCGACGACGTGGTTACGCAAAGCACTGTGCTGCCGGCGCGATTTCAGGCGGACGCGCGCGCCGACGACGACGCGATCGAAATTCATCAGGACGATGCCGGCACGGTCGCGCTTTTCTTTGCGCTCGATACGCAATGGCGGCGGCACCCCTTTTCAGGCGCGCTCGCCGGGCTCGATTATGCCGCGATCAAGCCGACCGCCGAGCTGGCAGGTATAGAGATCACGCCCGCCACCCTGCCCGGTCTGCGCGCGATGGAGCAGGCCGCGCTGGCCACGCTTGCCGAGATCCATAAATGAGCGCGCAGACGATCCTTGAAGCGCGGCTGCGCGCGCGCGACGACGGGCTTGTCGGTCAGCTGACCGCGAGCGAGCAGCGCGCCAAGGGTGCAGCGGGCGGCCTGCGCGACATGGCCGGCGCGGGGCGCACGGCGTCGGCCGCGACCAATCAGGTTGCCGCGAGCGATCGCGAGGCGGCCCGCGCGGCGCGCGAGGTCGAGCGCGCGCGCAAGGATCAGGAACGGGCAGCAAGGGCGGCGGCGCGCGCCGAGCAGCAGGCGGCCGACGTCATCGCGCGGGCGCAGGCGCGGCATCGTGCGGGTCAGATGCAGCTGGGGCAGCAGGCGCAGGATTTCCTGATCCAGGTCCAGGGCGGGACGCCCATCCTGACGGCATTTTCACAGCAGGCGTCGCAGGCGCAATTTGCGATCGCGATGATGGGCGGCGAAACCGACAAGTCATCGTCGAAGATCGCCAAGTTCGCTTCGATCATGGGCGGGCCGTTCGGGATCGCGCTGGGCGTCGCGATCCCGCTCGTGTCGATGTTCGCCGCCAAGCTGTTCGAAGGCGCAGAGGCCGCCAGCGCGGCGGAAATGGCATCGAGCGGCCTCAGCCAGGCGCAAAGTGTCATGGGGGAGATCTTCGACCTCACGACAGGCAAGATCAAAGCTCAGAACGAGATGCTGATCCTCAATGCCCGGATAATGTCCGCCAACCTTCGCCTGGAAGCGGAAAAGGCGCGAACCGATGCGGTGTCGGGACTTGCCGATGCGAAGGACGCGCCGCGGGGAGGCTTTGGGCTGGCATTTCAGCGCATCCTGCACCGTGGTTACGGCGAAACGGGTCTTGCGATCTCGCAGCGCGAGCGCCAGCGGTTGTCGAGCCTTGTAACGGGCGTCGAGCAGGGCGGCATTTCGGCCGACGAGGCCGCGCGCTTGGCCAACGACATCGATTTTTCGCGCGCAGGCATCGACAAGAGCGCGTTCCTGACTGCCCTTGCGAACCGCGTTTCGGCCGAAGCAAAGGTCGAGCTGGCCGACCTGATCGATAAGTCCCTCGCCGAAGGTCAGCTCGCCAGCGAGTTCCGGAAGGCTGGTCCGAAAGGGCCCAAGGCACGTAGCGGCGCCGGCGCGGCCAACGCACTCGCCAATTTCGGCGAGAGCGCGGCGGAGAAGATCGCGCGGATCGCGGACAGCTATAACCCGGCGCCGCGCGCGCTGGACAAGGCGTTCGCCGACCTGCGGGCGATCGACGGGCTGATCGCCGACCTGGAGAAGCGCAAGCCGCCGTCGTTCGAGAAGCTGATCGGCGAGGCCAAGGGCGCGCGCGCGGCGGTGATGGACGGGATCGCGGCGCCGCTCGACGCCATCCAGCAGCGGCTCGTCCCGTTGCCCGACGGCATCGTCAAGGCGCAGGCGGCGGTCGAGGAGCTGGACGGCGTCATCGCCGTGCTCAGCGCACGCAAGCCGCCGAACTGGGAGCAGCTCGTCGCGCGGGCGGAGCGGCTGAAAATCGTAGCGGTCGAGACGGTCGACGGGCCGCTCACCGACATGCTAAAGACTAGCCGCGACCAGTGGGCGCAGCAGCTCCTCATGTTGCAGGGGCGAGAACGTGAAGCGCAGCTCCTCGCGCGCATTCAGGATCTGACAGCGAAAAATGTGCCGCTTACGGCGACGGCGCGAAAACAGATCGAGGCGACGGTTGCGATCGAAGAGCGGATCAACGATCTGCTCGAAAAGCGCCAGGACATCATCTCGATCTATATGTCGTCGATCGGCGACCTGCGCGGCGCGCTGGAGGAATTGTTCAGCGGCGGCAGCGGCGGCGATTTCCTGAAGAATAGCGAGCAGCTGATCAAGCGCTTCCGGGGCAGCATGGCGGTCGAGGCGATCTTCGGCGACAGCCTGCGCGCATTGGAAAAGCGGGTGCGCGGCAAGACGCCGCTCGATCGCGAGATCGACGATCTGGCGGAACAGATCGACGGGCTGGAAGGCGAAGCCGGGCGATCGTCGGCGGCCCTGAAAATGTTCACCGACGCGGTGGCGGCGGCGACGGCCGACATCAATCGGTCGACCGCGCGCGGTGCGATCGGCCAGGGCGCGAAATCGTTCCTGGGCGTGTTCGGCCAGGCGCGCGGCGCGGCGAGCGCCGACGCGCCGATCGTCGTGTCGGGCAATCGGCCGTCGCCGATCGGCGCCGCATTGATGCGCGAGCAGAATGATTTTCTGCGCGATCTGGCGCGTGCGCAATATGAACCGCTCGCCAAGCTGTTCGACGAATATCTGGGCGGCGATTTCTTCCGCAAGCTGTCGCCCGTTTTCGAGGGCGCCTATGCCGGTTTCTTCACGGCAGGGCCGATCGGTGGCATTTTGGGTGCGGCGAAGGAATTGCCCGGCCTGCCCGACAAGCTGAAGGGCACGCTGGCCAAGGCGTTCGGCGGTGCGCAGACCGGATCGTTCGTCGCCGGCGTCGGCAAGTCGCTGGGCCTGAAAATGAGCACGACAGGATCGCAGATCGGCGGCGCGGTCGGTTCGTTCCTTCCTATCCCCGGCGGCGACATCATCGGGTCGATTGCGGGCGGGCTTCTCGGCGGGCTGTTCAAGAAGTCGCGCTCGGCTGGGGCCGTGATCACCGGGGTCGACGATTATACAATCGGCGGCAAGGACAAGAAAAACTACGGCGCGGCCGAAGGGCTGGCCGGATCGGTCACCGGCGGGCTCCAGCGCATCGCCGAGGCCCTCGATGCAACGGTCGGTTCTTTCTACACCACCATCGGCGTCCGCGGCGGCGATTACCGTGTCAACACCAGCGGCTCGTCGCTGAAGATCAAGAATGGCGCGCGCGACTTCGGCGACGATGAGGCGGGCGCGATCGCCTATGCCATCGCCGACGCGATTGGCGACGGGGCGATCAAGGGGCTTTCAGCGGCCATGCAAAAGGCGCTGCGGTCGAGCACCGACATCGACAAGGCAGTCCAGGAGGCGCTGAAGGTTCGCGAAGTCGAGGAATTGCTCGGCGGCATTGGCTCCGCGATCGAGCGCCAGTTCCGCGAGTTCGAGGAGCAGGCGAAAGAGCGCGTCCGGATCGCGACCCAATATGGCTTTGACGTCAGCAAGATCGAGGCGCGCAACGCCGAAGATCGCGCCAAGCTGGTCGAGCAGATCCTGTCGAGCCGCGTCGGATCGCTCCAGCAGCTGCTCGATGACCTGAAATTCGGCGACCTGTTCGAAGGCACGGCGGCCGAGCGCCGCGACAAGCTGCTCACCGAGATCGCCGCGGCCAAGTCGGACGCCGAAAAGGGCGTCGATGGCGCAGCCGACAAGCTTGCCGACCTGACCCGCCAGCTCGTCGAGACGAGCCGCGACGCCTATGGCACTGCGGGCAGCGAATATGCCAGCGATCGTTCGAACGCGATCAGCACGGCCGAGGCGATCATCGCGGCCGAGAATGAACGCATCCGCGCCGCGCAGCAAGCGACCGTCGACACCAGCAAGGCGATGCAGACGCAGAACCAGCTGACCAACGAGACCAACGACATTCTGGCGGAAATGCGCGCGATCCTGCGTGCGGGGGGCGGCGGGGTAGTCATGGTGGGCGGGGGCGGCGGCGGCAACATCTCTCGCAACGTGGACCTGCGATGAGCGAGATCGCATTCATCGACGTTCAGCCGCGCCGCGCCGATACGGGCGCCGAAGTCACCGTCCGACTGGCGGGTGGCGGCACCGACACGCCCTATCGACGGAACGGCGAAAATTATCATGCCGGCGTCGTCGCGATGCCGCGTTTCCGCGCGGCCTTTGGCTTCGACGACAATGGCTGGACGGGCGGAACGGTGCCGACCAACGGCGAGATTGGTTTCGTGCCCGGCGCGTCGTCGTTGATGACCGAGCTGCTCGGCTATTATTGGCGCGATGCCGCCGTCACGATCGACGCGGGCGAAGAGGGCGGCGCCCTCGTTCGGCGTCTGACAGGCACGGTCGCCGACGTCGTGGTGAACGAGGGGCAGCTGCAGCTCACGATCGCCGACCCTAGCCAATTGCTCGACAAGCCGCTGCTCGGCGCGGGCTTTACCGGCGAGGGTGGGATCGAGGGGCCGTCCGAGGCGACAGGCAGGCCCAAGCGGCGGAGCTGGGGTCGCGTCTATAATGTCGAGGGTGGCCTGCTCGACAAGGCCAACAATATCTATGAATTCGGCGATCCGTCGAAACCGATCGGCGCGTTCGACGCCGTGCGCGACAAGGGCCGCGCCGGGGCCATCGTCGAGCTGCCGTGGCAGGGCAGCGTCGCCGCGACCTTCACCGCGCTCCAGGCGGCCGATGCGCCCGATGGCGGGTGTGTGGCCGCGCCGTCGATTGCCTGCGTCAAATGGTGGACCGTTCCCGCGGGGCCGTTGACGGCTGACATTCGCGGCGAGAACAGCGGGGGATATTCGGAGACGGCGGCGGGGATCGTCGCGAAGATGCTGGCAGCGGTTGGTGGGCCGGCCCTCGCCGATCTGGCCGCAGCGGAGGCGCTGCGGCCCGCGCCCTGCGGCGTCCACATTGCAGTCGGCACCGACACCGTCGCGCAGGCGATCGACCGCCTCTTGCTGGGCGTGTCGCTTTATTGGGTGCTCCAGCCCGACGCGACGATCCGCATCGGCGAATGGGCATGGGGCGCTCCGGTAGCGGCGTTTCAGGCGATCTTCCTCGGCCGTGAACGGCAGTTGCCGCCGGTGAAGACGCGCAAGGTCGGTTATCGCCGCAATCATCGCGTTCATAGCGACAGCGAAATATCGGCCGCCGTCATCCTGGCGGACGATGTCAGCTATCTCGACGGCACGCCGCTGGAGGATTTGAAGCCCGCGGAACCAGGTGCTACGGACGGGGCGATCGTGCCTTCGCCCGCGAGCGACCTGCCGAGCAATATCCGCGACGAAGAGGGCAATACGCGCTCGCCCGCGGACCTTTTGAATATGTCGCTCGTGCTGACGGAGGGCGGGCGGTTATTGATCGACCGCGGCGGCGGCGCTGCCACCGATCTGGGACAGGTGCGCGCCGCCGCGATCGGCGCGGCGACCGAGGGGGCGATGCGCGTCCAGACCGACGCGCTCGACCGCCTCGCCGCCGTCGTGACGCAGATCGATACGCGGCTCGCGCGGACGCAGGGCGTCATCCGCGACGCGGGCATCTATGTCGATCCCGCGTCTGGAAAGGTGACGCTGTCGGCGATCGATGCGACAGCCGAGCGGATCAACGACGTGTCGGTGACGCTCGACGCCGTGCAGGCGCAGGTCGCGTTGAAAGCCACCACGTCCTATGTCGACAATGCGATTGCGACGGCGGTGATCGATCCGTCGCAGGTGCCCGTCTTTGAAGGCATCGAGGCACGGCTGACGAGTGCCGAGGTGCGGCTGGACGGCCATGATGCGTCGCTGTTGCTGAAGGCCGACGCCGCGACCGTCAACGCCTTGTCGGCGACGGTCACCGACGCAAGGATCGACATCGATGCGCTCCAGGGCGCGATCGTCACCAAGGTCGATGCAGCGACCTTCAACGATCTGGAAACACGCGTCGCGACGGCCGAGGACAGCCTGTCCGCTCTGGGCGACACCGCGTCGATCGAACGGGGGATCAGCGTCGCGCGGCTGGTCGATCGCCGCCAGGAGGATGAAGCGGCGGCGTCGCTGGCGGCACTTCTCGCCGGCGATCGGCGCCAGCGTTCGACGGTCGCGTCGCTGGCACTGGCCCGCGAGGAAATCACGGCGCGGCTGATCGATGGCGACACGGCCGAAGCGATGGCGCGCGAAGCACTGGCGGCGCGGGTCGGCGCGGCCGAGGGCGCGATCGCGATCGAGCAGCAGGTCCGATCATCGACCGATAGCGCGCTGGCGACGCAGATCAGCCAGGTTTCGACGACGGTCGGCGAGCATAGCGCGACGATCGAACAGCAGGCCGAGAGCATCGACGGTCTTTTCGCGCGCTATGGCGTCAAGCTGGACGTCAATGGGCGCGTCATCGGCTGGGTCGCAAACAATGACGGCCAAACGGGCGGCATGGATTTCATCGTCGATTATCTGCGCATCTGGGATGCGGCGGGCGGGGTGTCGAAGGCGCCCTTCGAGTTCCGCAACGGCGGGCTTTATGTCTCGCAGCTGTCGGTCGATTCGCTGTCGGTCGCGGGCGGCGCGGTCGGCGGCATCGTCGTGTCGACGCCGCCTTCGCTGCTGCGAAGCGCCAACGACGTCCTGGTCGGTATGGTCGAGCTGCCGCCGCTGCCGCCCGGCACCAACGCGGTTCGCGTGACGATGACCGGCAACTTCAAGATCGAGGCGCTGGCGGCGCAGCATGTATGGGCGAGGCTGCGCGAGGTGACGGCGGCGCAGGCGGCGGCCTTCAAGGCCGATCCGGGCGCGACGCCGGGCGGCTATCCTGCGCTGCCCGCCTCGGCGGTATCGCCCATGAACAGCGACAAGCTCGAATATATCTACAACGTCTGGGACAATGCGCATCTGTCGTGGATCGATACGGCGCCCGAAAGCGGCCAGCTCTATATCGTCACGCTCGATGCGCTCTCCGCCGTCGATGTCCGCTGGAAGGACGTTCAAATCTCCGCCGAAATCATGAAGAGGACACAGATCACATGATGAAGTTCGCACGCTTGACGATGGCGATTGCCGCCTTCGCGCTCGCGCCGGGGTGCAGCTCGGACCGCGCCAGCTCTATCGACGCGATAACGCTCGTCGCTTCGGCCGAGATGACCGCACCTGCCCCGGCCGTGGATGCCGCCGTCGAGATCAAGGGCACCGACCCAGCGACCTTGCGGCTTTATCTTGTACCGGCCGCGTTGGCGCCGATTGCACTGGCCGACATCGAACGCAACGCCGACGCCTTGGGGCGCTGGGCAGCGGGCAGTCGCGCAGCGTGGGATTACGGCGCGGTGGGCGACTGGAAGCGGGGCGAGCTGCGCGCCGCGCTGCCGGTCGAGCGCGGCGATCTTATCCTTCTAGCGATCGAGCCGGTGAGCGCGGCGGGCGGCGCCCGTTTCGCCTGGCGCGACGCGATCATTCTTTCAGGAGCAGAACAATGACTTGGTACAAAACGGGCACCGTCACCGTCACCAATGGAAGCGCGACTATCATCGGCGCGGGCACCGCCTTTGTAAAGAATGCGCTCGCCGGGGACGGCTTTCGCGGCCCCGATGGCTTCATGTATGAGGTCGTTAACGTCGATAGCGACACGCAGCTGACGATCAGCCCGAATTATGCGGGCGCGACCGCAGCGGGGCAGGCATACCGCATCGTGCCGACGCAGGGGCGGATCATCGCCCTTTCGGAAGGCGTTACCACGTTGATCGACGATTTCGGTGCGGTTCGCGATGGGATCGGATCAGGCAACTTCCCTGACGGGACGGCGGCGGCCCCGGCGCTGCGTTTCGGGGCGGATACGGACACAGGCCTTTATCGCGTTGGCAACAATATCGTTGGCATCGCCGTCGCTGGGGGCGAGGTGGCTCGTTTCGATGGCGGCGCATTGGCCCTCAAAGGCCCATCCGGCGTCGGAGTGTTGTTGCAAAATCACGAGGATGCTAATCGCGGCCTCGTGGTTTCCGCCAATGGCGATGCCGGCAGCGGTTACGGATATATCGGCTCGACTTCTAGCGGATATGACATTCGGTTTGGGATCGATGCCGTCGAGGCAGTTCGTATCTCGACCGCGCGCGATTTCGGTATCGGCGTGCCCCCCGCTGTGCGTTTGCACGTCAAGTCGGGCGGCGAAATCCAGCGGCTCGAAACGACCACCGCGCGCGGCGGCGGCGCCTGTTTTCAGGGCTTCTACGATCCGTCGGGGGCGAAGGGCTTTTGCGGCTATTCGGCAATCGATGACGGTTTCGACATCTGGAACAGCCTGAACCACCAGATACGCTTTGGCACCAATGCCACCTATCGCTGGGCGATCTCGTCAGCGGGCGGTTTTTATCCGGTCGCCGACAATGCCTATACGCTTGGCGGCGGCGAGAACCGGGTCAGCGAAATCTATGCCGTCAATGGCACGATCAACACGTCCGACGAGCGTGACAAGACGTGGCGCGGCGCGCCGACCGAAGCCGAACTGCGCGCCGCGCGGCGGATCGCGGCTGAACTCGGTTTCTATCAGTGGAACGACGCGATCGCCGCGAAGGGCGCGGACGGTGCGCGGATGCACTTCGGCGTGCGCGCGCAGGCGGTGTGGGCGATCATGGCCGACGAGGGGCTGATCGAGCCGCTTGCCGAGGGCGTCGATCCGGGCAGCGCCTATGCCTTCCTCTGCTGGGACAAGTGGGACGCGGTGGAGCCGGTCGCGGCGACCGACGAAGTCCGCGACGGGGAAGGCAACCTCATCGCCCCGGCGCGCGCGGCGCAGGCCGGTCGCCCCGCCGGAAGCCGCTTCGGGGTCCGCGTCGACCAGCTCGCGCTGTTCCTGATCGCCGCGCAGGACGCGCGGATCGCGGCGCTGGAGGCGGCAGTCGCGGCGTGACGCAGGTCGATCCCGATTTTGCCGAGTGGCTGGCGAGCGAGGAGATTTCCGCGATCGCGTCCGATCCGATCGCCGCCGCGACCTGGGGCACGATCGCGATCGACACGACGATCTCCAGCGCGCTCGCTCTAAAGGCTGACGCGGTCGCCGAGGCGGCGCGACAACTCTCCTTCCGTTCCGGCCCGCTCGTCGTCGAGATACTCCGCGTCCCCGGCCTGCATGTCGAAATAATCGGCAAGGTCGTCACGCTGACGGCCGACAAGGGCGGCTATGCCGAAGGGATCGATGTGTTCGTCCTGGGCGCCGACGAGATCGATGGCAATGGCGGGACCAAGGTCACCGTCCTGAGGAGACTGTAATGCCCGGCCTGTTGATCGTGAAACCGATCTCCTTCGTCCCGTCGGCTGCCGGTTGGAGCGGGGCCGACAATCTCCAAACCAAATCACCCCGCGAAATCGGCGTCGCACCGGGCGTGGGTGCGCAGGCCTTTGAAATCGATCTGCAGGCCGTCGAGAATGTCGACAGCTTCTTCCTGGCCGCGACCAACGCTCGCGCCGACGCCGTGTGGACGATCCAGACGATCGACGCGCTTGGTGGCGCGGTTACGGCTACGCACGTCAATGCTCAGCCAATGCGGCTGGCCGGAAATATCCGCACCCGTTATCATTGTTTTGCTCGCCTGGCTGCGCCGGTCGCGGGCCGCTATTTCCGCTTCACGGTGAACCAGCCGACCACGCCGATCGAGATCGGCCGCGTCATCGTCGGCCTCGCCTTCGATTGGCCCTATGCCTATGGCAGCGGACGGATGCCGATCGATACGTCGCGCGTCGTCGCGCTGCCCGATGGCGGCTTCGGGGTCGACGAAGGGGTCGTTAAAGCCTCTTTCCAATGGCGTTTCGTCGACCTCGACAACGCGGCGCTTGCCAAGTTGTGGCAGATCGTCGAGGAGCTGGGGGAGAGCAAAACACTGCTCGCCGTCGAGGGACCGGATTATCCGCCACTCGCCACGTCGGTTCATTATGCGCTGTTCCGCAAACTGGAGCAGTTCGAGCGCGAAGATCCCGCCGTCACCAAATGGGCGCTCACCGTCGAGGAGTGGCGGTGAGGTCCGCCAGCGGGCCCCGGTCGCTGTGCTTCCTTGGGGTTAGGTCAAGGCAAATGACCTTCCCGGCGGAGCAGTGACGGTGAACCTTCTCGAAAAGACAAAGCGCATCCAGCGCGCGGTCGGTGCGGCCGAAGACGGCATCTATGGCAACGAGACGGCCGACATGCTGCTTCGGAAGCTTGGCGTCTCGCTTCCGCTGATCGGGCAGATCGCGCCCGATGTCGTCAAGGGCACTGGCAAGAATATCACTCGCATCTTTCTGCACTGCACCGCGACCCGCGAGGGGCAGGACATCGACGCCGCGACGATCAAGCGATGGCATCTGGCGCAGGGCTGGAGCGACATCGGCTATCATTTCGTCATCCGCTTGGACGGCACGATCGAGATCGGCCGCGACGAGAGCGTGCCCGGCAGCCATGTGAAGGGCTTCAACACCGGCTCGATCGCCGTCGTCTACGTCGGTGGGCTCAATGCCCAGGGCAAGGCGAAGGACACGCGCACCGACGCGCAGAAGAAGGCGCTGGAATGGCTGTGCCGTGAATTGGGCGCGGCCTATCCCGCCGCCCGTTTCATGGGGCACCGCGACGCCAGCCCCGACCGGAATGGCGATGGCAAGATCACGTCGAACGAGTGGCTGAAGGAATGCCCCTGTTTCGACGTCGCGTCGTGGCTCCAGTCGGTCGGGATCGACCCGCGATGAACGGCGGCATCCCCTATGAGCTGTTGGCCGCGCGCACGCCAGCCGAGGCCAAGCGGCACTGGATGATCGACCGCATGTGGATCGGCAGCATCGTTGCCGCGCTCATGTTGATCGCGCTCGTCGTGCTGCTCTGGCGTGGCGGGTGGAGCGTCTCGACCGAGCGGATGCGCCTCAACATCATCGCCATGATTGCCTTGATGACGGTCGCCTATCAATTCGTCGTCGTCCTCGCCTTCTCGCTTGGCGGTCCCGTCGGGCGCTGGCGCGCGCGCTGGGGCGAGCGGAGCCTTGAGGCGATCGGCGCGCGCGCGGCGCGCGAAGCCTATGACGGCGGGGGTGCGGTATGATCGCGCTGATAGCCTATTGGCTCATAGGCAAAGGCGTCGGGGTCCGCGCGGCGCGCCCGATCGCCTGGGCAATCGTGATCGGCGTTGCCCTGATCCTCGCGGGGGTCGGCAAATGCACATACGACGCCAACGTCATCACGACGCACGAGGCGAAGACGTCTGCGAAACTGGAGCGAACGGGCCGTCAGGCCGACACCTCGGCTGCCCAGCGCGCGGCAGCGCGGCGACGGGCCGAGGCCACCGCAAGAAAGGAATTCGACAATGCGACTGCGGGCATTCCCGACAACGGTCTTACTGATCGCCAGCGCATCGATCTGTGTAACGAGCTGCGCGACGGTGGAGTCGACACGTCTCTCATCCCCGAGTGCAGTGATGTTCGAGCAGGAGCGCAAGCCGCTCCCTGATGTCGCCATCCTCCAGCAGAACAGTGAGGAGGGAAATCGGCAGCATCAGCGAAACAAGGATGAGTGGGGGCAGCGCGGCTGGGACAAGCTCAACGATGTCTGTCTGTGGTTCAAAGAGCAGGGAGTGGAAGGGCTGCCCTGCAAGGTCGATTAAGGCCCCACGACGGCTCTTTGAAACCGCGCTTTAGGTGGGTGCAAATTTAACATAATCGAGCGAATTTTTGGCCGGAGTTTTTGGCCAGAATTTTTGGCCGGCTACATCGATCCGCTGCAACAGGCTGCGCTCCATATTGTCCTCCCTGATGAAACCCGGCGAAACCGGGCGAGTCGCGTGATAGGATATTTCCTATCTGATGCTCAATTACCTACTTGTCTAGGAAAAATCCGCTTGCTAGGAAGAATGCGGAAGGACGGGACCAGACCGCCATGATCGACCCAGTTCACGACCCGCGCGCGGCGCTCGACCGGCTATTGTCGGAAAAGGGCGTCGATTATGCGCGCCTGTCGCAGGTGATCGGGCGCAACCCGGCCTATATTCAGCAATATATCAAGCGCGGTTCGCCGCGGCGGCTGGCCGAACAGGATCGCGCGCGCATCGCCGCCTATCTGGGGGTGTCCGAAGCGATGCTGGGTGGGCCGGTGGCGCGTGTCGCGACCCCGGCGCGGAGTCGCGGGCCGGGGATGATCCTGGTGCCCAAGCTGGCGATCGGGGCGTCGGCGGGCGCGGGCGCGAGCGTCGATGGCGAGCCGGTCGAGGGCGAGGTCGCCTTCGATCCCAAATGGCTGCGCGACCTTGGCGCCGATCCGCGCGCGCTCAGCATCATCCGCGTCGAAGGCGATTCGATGGCGCCGACGCTCGACGACGGCGACGACATATTGGTCGACGGCAGCGACGCGGCGGCGCGGCTGCGCGACGGCATTTACGTGCTGCGCATGGACGATGTGCTGATGGTCAAGCGGATCGCGCGCGCGCCGGGGCCGGGGCGCGTATCGGTGATCAGCGACAATCCGCATTATCGCAGCTGGGACGATCTGCCGCTGTCGGCGATCCGGATCGTCGGGCGCGTCGTGTGGACGGGACGGCGGGTGCGGTAGCGGCGACGTTGGGGTGAGCCCTCCATTCCCGTTCGTGTCGAGCGAAGTCGAGACACGCTTGGGGAGCGCCGACCTTCGGGGTGTCTCGACTTCGCTCGACACCAACGGAATTTGAGGAATGGCCGAGAGCCTCAGCCACCTTCAAATTAATAGGGCGCCGCCATCAGCGCCTCGATTTCATGGTCAAGCACCTCGGCGCGGCGGCATTGTTCCTCGTCGCCGTCGCGGCATTTTTCGACCGCCTTGTCGCGCTGGCGCGCCAGCTTGCCCATCTGCTCCTCGCGCTTGCGCAGTTCGCGCCCGCGGTTGCGGTCGGCTTCGTCCTGGCTCGTCGTCGACCAGTCGGCGACCTGGCCAACCGCCTTGACCGGCGCGGTGACGACCGTTTTCACGGCGCTGACGCAGCCGGCGAGCAGGGGAGCGGCGATCAGGGGCAAAATCAAGGCGCGCATCGTCTCTCTCCTCGCGGCTGGCGTCCCATCGCATAACCGGCGCAATCTGAACAGCATATTGCGGCAGAGCGGCGTTCGCCGGAGCCAGGATGTCACATCACTGAAACAAATAGTTAAATTCATGTTTACCATGGCGGCGTAGGACGCGCTCGGACCCATCGGACGGAGCCTCGCGAGATCCCATGAACGCCATCGCCAACGCCTTTTCGCCAACGTCGGGCCATGTGGCGGCGGTCGGGGTCGATGCGCATATGTCCGAGGTGATCGACCAGTTCCGCGCCAACCCCGGCCTCCGCACGCTCGCGGTGGTCGATGCGGCCGGGCGGCCGGTCGGGGTGATCCGCGAACAGCGCGTGCGCGAGCTGCTCTTCTGTCCCTTCTGGTTTTCGCTGATGCAGAATCCGACGATCGGCGGCTCGATCGCGTCGATGATAGAGGATTGTCCAACCGCCGATGTCGAACATTCGACGACCGACCTGCTGCGGATCGCGGCGGGGGCGCCCGACGGGCAGGATCTGATCCTCGTGCAGGGCGGACGCTTCGTCGAAACGCTCGACGGCAGCCAGCTTGCCAGGCTGGCGATGCTGCGCGAGGTCGAGCTGGCGCAGGAGCGCGCGACGCGCGCGGCGCATATCGACGCCGCGGGGCGCGCCTTCCAGCGCGATATTGCCGCGCTGACCGCGAGCCTGTCCGACATGGCGGGGCAGGTCGAGGCGGTGGCGGGCGAGCTGGCCCATCGCGCGCACCAGACGGGGCGCGATGCGGTGACCGTCGCGGGCGCGACGGCGCAGACGCTCACGGGCCTCCAGGATCTGGGCGATCGCGGTCGCGCGCTCGCGGCGACCATGGCGCGGATCGTCGAGGACGGCGCGCGCGCCCGCGCGGTGCGTAGCGACGCCCACGACAAGATAAGGCAGGCGAACGAGCGTGCGAGCGCGCTCAAGGCGGCGAGCCAGTCGATCGAACAGATGCTCGCGCTGATCATCGATATGGCGAGCCGCACCAACATGCTCGCGCTCAACGCGGGGATCGAGGCGGCGCGCGCGGGCGACGCGGGCCGCGGCTTCGCCGTCGTCGCCGCCGAAGTGAAAACGCTCGCCAGCCAGACGCGCACCGCCGCCGACGATATCGCGGGCTATATCGACCATATCCGCGACATCGTCGGCCAGGTGTCGGCGGGCTTCGCCGAGGTCGAAAAGGCAATCGAAGCGAACAACGGCTTTTCCGACGCGATCGACCGCGCCGTCGACGGACAGAGCGCGACGACGCTGACGATCGCATCCTATGTCGAACAGGCGGTCTTCGCCGGGCGCGAGATCGATTCGCGCGTGCAGGAAATCGGTCGCGGGGCGAGTGCGGTGGGGGATGGTGCGCAGGCGCTCGGCCAATTGTCGGCGGGGCTTTCGGGCGCGGCGCTGTCGCTCGACCAGCGCGCGCGCACCTTCGTCCAGGCGGTCGCCGCAGCGTGATTCTGCCGCGTATCGCAAGGGCTTGCCCGGTGGCCCAGCGCTGATAGGATGCCCGCGCGCCGGAGGCGTCTGTGGCCGTCGGCGGGGAGGAGGGTCATCATGACGAATATCCAAAAGGGTCTGGCCGAGTTTATCGGCACATTCTGGCTCGTGTTCGGCGGCTGTGGCAGCGCGGTGCTCGCGGCGGGGTTCCCCGACGTCGGCATCGGCCTGCTCGGCGTGTCGCTGGCTTTTGGTTTGACGGTTGTCACCATGGCCTATGCGATCGGCCATATTTCGGGATGCCACCTCAACCCCGCGGTCACCGTCGGGCTATGGGCGGGCGGCCGCTTCGAGGCGCGCGACATTCCGCTTTATGTGATTGCACAGCTGCTCGGCGCAATCGTCGCGGCCTTTCTGCTCTTCTATATCGCCAGCGGCAGTCCGACCTATGACCTTGCCACCAACGGCCTCGCCGCCAACGGCTTCGGCGGAGGGTCGCCGGGCGGCTATGATATCTGGTCGGCGCTGCTGATCGAGATCGTGCTCACCGCCTTTTTCCTGTGGATCATCATGGGGTCGACCGACGGGCGTGCGCCGACGGGTTTCGCGCCGATCGCGATCGGCCTGGCGCTGACGCTCATCCACCTTATTTCGATCCCGGTGACCAACACCTCGGTCAATCCGGCGCGCAGCACCGGCCCGGCGCTCGTCGTCGGGGGCCTCGCGATCCAGCAATTGTGGCTGTTCTGGGTCGCGCCGATCGTCGGCGGGATCATCGGCGGCGTGCTGTACAAGACGCTGGGCGCCGACAGCTTCCCGAAACCGAATATCGAGGGCGAATAATCGTTCCGGCACAGGCCGTGTCCCCGCGAAGGCGGGGACCCATCTCCGTTGGGTTTGCAATCGCGCCAACAAGGTGATGGGCCCCCGCCTTCGCGGGGGCACGCGGCGCTTTGGAAACCGTAAGCCGACCCTATTTCAGCAGGTCGATCGCGAAGGCGCGGACGTCGGCGGCGATGTCGGGCCGTGCAAGCGCGACGGCCAGATTGGCCTGGATATAGCCCGCTTTCGATCCGCAGTCGTAACGCGCGCCGTCGAAGGTCACGGCGTGGAATGGCTGCGACCCGATCATCGTCGCCATCGCATCCGTGAGCTGAATCTCACCGCCCGCGCCCTTTTCCTGACGTTCGAGCACGCGCATGACTTCGGGTTGCAGGATGTAGCGGCCCGAGATGATGAGGTTCGACGGCGCCTCGGAAACCGGCGGTTTTTCGACCAGCCCCTTCACCTCGGTGAGCGCGCCGTCGCGCGCGCCCGGCGCGATCACGCCATAGCTCGACAGCTGTTCGTGCGGCACTTCGAGCACCGAGATCAGATTGCCGCCGACGCGGGCATAGGCGTCGACCATCTGCTTCATGCAGCCGGGCGAGCCGTGCATGAACTCGTCGGGCAGGAAGATCGCAAAGGGCTCGTCGCCGACGATGTCGCGTGCGCACCAGATCGCGTGGCCGAGCCCCATCGGCTCCTGCTGGCGGACATAGGCGCAGGCGCCGGGGCCAAGCCGTGTCGGCCCGAGCACCGACAAGTCCTTGCCGCGTTCGGACATCGTCTTTTCGAGTTCAAAGGCGATGTCGAAATGATCCTCGATCGCGCTCTTGCCGCGGCCGGTGACAAAGATCATCTGCTCGATCCCTGCCTCGCGCGCCTCGTCAACCGCATATTGGATGAGCGGCCGGTCGACGACGGGCAGCATCTCCTTCGGGATCGCCTTGGTCGCGGGCAGGAAGCGGGTGCCGAGGCCGGCGACGGGAAAGACGGCTTTGCGGATCGGTTTCATGGTTGCCGGACCTAGCGACGAACGCCGCGGAGGAAAAGGGGCGGCGGACGGGCCGGGTGCCTATTGCGACACGAGCGTCGGCGTGACGATGACAACCACGCGCCGATTGTCCTGTCGGCCTTCCGCCGTGTCGTTGCTCGACAGCGGCAGCGTTTCGCCGCGGCCGACGATCTGATCGGCCGTGAAGGTCATTCCGCCCGCGCGCAGCGGCGCCGCCACCGCCTCCGCGCGCGCCTGCGACAGCGTCAGATTATAGGCCGCGCTTCCCGTCGAATCGGTGTGGCCTTCGACCCGCGCGGTAGTGATGCCGACCGATACGAGCCGCGCCGCGACCTCGCGCATCCGGTCCTGCTGCTCCACCGGCACGGTGCTTTCGTTGGTGGGAAACAGCAAGCGTTCGGGCATGCTGAGTTCCCAGCCGAGCGGGGTTTCGACAAAGCCTTCGGCTTGCAGCACCGCGACCTGTTCGCGGGAGAATCCGTCGGGTGCGGGCAGGCTCTGGCACGCGGCGAGCAGCGCGGCAAAGGCGGCCAGGATCAGCGCGCGCAGCGATTGGGGGGCGATGATGGTCATGGGCGTTTCTCCGCTGGTCTATCGGGAACGATGCGTCATTTTGTCGGCATACATTGCCGCATCGGCGGCGGTGAGCAGCGCGGTGGCGTCGCCGCCGTCGTCGGGAAAGACCGCGACGCCGATGCTCACCGACGCGCGATAGGATCCGCCGTCGGGCAGGGTGACGGGGTCGGCGATGCACGCGCGCAGGCGGTTCGCCAGATCGGCGCGCGCGACGCCCGCATCAAAGGGGTCGATGATGACGACGAATTCGTCGCCGCCGATCCGCGCTGCGAAATCCTCCTTGCGCAGCGTTTTCCTGATGCAGCCCGCCAGCGCGGCAAGCACGGCATCGCCCGCCGCGTGACCGAAATTGTCGTTCGCCGCCTTGAAATTGTCGGCGTCGATGAACAGCAGCGCGAACCGGCCATCGCGCGCGTCGGCCGCAGCGATCCGCAGCGCAAGCTGTTCGTCGAAGGCGGCGCGATTGGGCAGCGCGGTCAGCGTGTCGTGCGACGCGCGGTGCGCGAGCAGCGCGCGTTCGCTTTCCATATGCCCCTGCCAGCCCTGAAGTTCGTCGAGCAGCGCGTTGATGTCGCCGCCCAGCCGGTCAAGCTCGGCGATGCCGAGCGGCTTCACGCGCTTGTCGAAGCGGCGGTGGAGGCGCACGTCATGCGCGACCGTCGCAATCTCGTTCAGCGGCTTGACCAGTTCATATTCGAACCGGCGGGCGAGGAAGATCGTCCCCAATGCAGTGACGAGCAGGCAGCCCAGTCCCGCGAGCAGGCCGAGGCGCACATAGTCGATCAAGGTCGAGCTGTCGCCCCAGACCTCGACCGTGCCGATCGCCGACCCGTTGCGCCGGACGGTCACGGCAAAGGGGTGCGGGAAAAAGGCGCGGCTGAGCAGCGGCGCCGGATCTCCGGCAGGGGAGCTCCATTCGGTGACCGGTTTGCCGACATGATCGAGCACACGCAGCCGCGCGATGCCGGGGATGCGCGTCAGCGGCTCGATTCCTTCGCGCGCGGCGACGGGGTCGTTGAAGACCAGCGCGGGTTCGACGCCATAGGCGCCGAGCTGTGCCGCAAGTTCCATGTTGCGGTCGGCATAACCTCGAAGCGCGGTGACGCCGGCGAGCAGGATCGTCACGCCCGACAGCGCCACCGCGAACAGGGTGATGCCGAAATGGAAACGCGACAGCAGCTTTTGCAGCGTCGTGCGCGCGCCGATCCGTTCGACGGGGCCGCTCATCCTGTGCCTCCATCGCCTGCTCCGATGCGCAGCACGCGCGGATCGATCTTGAGCGGCCCGCGGGCAATCGCGTCGAGATTGACCGAAAAGCTGAGGCTTGCCGCGCGGCCGGTGAGGCAGAACATCGCGCCATAGAGGCACGCGTCGTCGTCGTCGGTTATGGTAAGGACAGGGCGCCCGCGCACCCAGGCGATGAGCTGCCGTCGGTCGGCCGCAGGCATCCGGCCGAGGAACAATATGTCACAGCGGGCGTTGACGGCCGACGCCGCGACATAGCTCACCGAAATCGAACCGCGGCCCGGCGTGTCAGGGGCCATTCGCGGCGCCAGCCGCGGCGTTCCGACAACGCACATATGGCGGTGGGTGGTTGCCGTCCCGCCCGGCCAGCGGGCGTAGCTGGCGATGCCGCCGACCATGCGGTTGACCGCCGGCGTCATCCCGCCCTCTTCGACGACCGACTGCGCCGCGGCCTGAACCGATATCTGGGGCGTCGTCGTCAACGCGCCGATCAGAAACCATGATGCCAGCACCGGACAGTGCCCCCAAAGCGTTTCGGGGCCATCCTGCCCCAGCGAAGGCGCGTCCGCTAGTCAAAACGGCTGGAAAGTCAATGAAAACTGACGTCATGCGGCCATAATGCAACAGCGATCCGAACCCGGATGCCAGGCACTTATGCACATGATGCGTCATCCCGGCGAAGGCCGGGATGGCGGTCCCATGAAATCAGGTGCGAAGGCGGTCGGCGAATCCCTTGCGCAGCTTGGCGAGCTTGGGCGGGATCACCGCCATGCAATAGGGATTGCGCTGTCCTTCGCCCTCCCAATAGGCCTGATGATAATCCTCGGCCGGATACCATTCGGTCGCCTTTTCGATCGTCGTGACGATCGGCGCCGGCCAGTCGGGCGCGGCGCGTTCGATGCCCGCACGCGCGGCATCCGCCTGCGCGTCATTCAGCGGAAAGATCGCGCTGCGATATTGCGTGCCGATGTCGCCCCCCTGGCGGTTGAGCTGCGTCGGATCGTGCGTCGCGAAAAACACGTCGAGCAGGTCGTCATAGCCGATCACCGCCGGATCGAAGCTAATGCGGATCGCCTCGGCATGGCCGGTGTCGCCGCCGCAGACCTGCTTGTAGGTCGGATTGGCGACGCTGCCGCCGATATAGCCGCTCTCGACGCTTTCGACGCCCGCGAGCGACTGGAACACGGCTTCGGTGCACCAGAAACAGCCTCCGGCAAAAATGGCGGTGTCTTGGGTCATGGCGTCGATCCTTGTCGGGGAGAAATAGGGTGCCGCCGAAATAGGATGTTCGCGCGGCTATTCCAAGGGCGGCGGCGCGTCGACCAGCGGCGGGTGCAGCGGCTGGCCCACGGCGCGCGCGGCGGCGATCGCCGCGGCTTCGGCCTCCAGCGCCGCGACGCGGTCACGCCAGCCGGGATGCGTGCCCGCCTGGAACAGCGGCCGCCCCTTGCGCTGCCCGAACTTCGACCAGAAGCGCGCCGCCGCTCCGGGGTCATAACCGGCGCCCGCGAGCAGCCACACCGACAGGCGGTCGGCCTCCACCTCGGTCTGGCGGAACAGCCGCGCGCTGCGCCCGAACTGCTTGCCCAGCCCGCGATCCACGCCCGCCGCATCGAGCCGCGCGCGGTGGCGAAGGATATTATGGGCAAGCTCGTGCGCGATGGCGGCGGCGAGCTCGGCGTCGTCGTCGGCGAAATCGGCGAGGCCCTGATTGACGAGCACCAGCCGTCCGTCGGCCACCGCGCCGGGCTTGTCCTTTGGCTCAACGCGAAAGTCGCTGGCGCAGCCGGGAAGGGGGGTCAGGCGCACGAGCCGTCCCGCCTCGACATGCAGCTCGAGTGGCGCATCGGCGGGCCGCGTCGCAAGCTTCGCTTCGATCGCCGTGATCCGCGCGAAAGGATGGTCGCCTTCGCCGTCGGGAACGGGGGCAAGGTCGATCGCCTCGACCGTATCGCCGACCCGCAGCCCGGCGGCGGCCGCGGGCGAACCCGGCGCGATGGCGGCAAGGAAGGCGTGGCTTGCATCGTCCGCGTCATAAGCCGCCAGCGCCTCGGCGCGGCGGTCGGCGTCGTACAGGCGCGGATCGCCCCATATCCACCCGAACTGCGGCTGCCGCATCGGGCACCAGGCGGCGTTTGCGGTCGTCAGGCGAAAGCCGATCGCCGCGACACGCGCTTCGGTCGCGGCGAGCGCGGTATAGGGTGAAGGAGCATTGAGCGGCGCGGCCGATACCAGCGGGGCGGCGCTCAAGGTGAGGGCGGCAAGCATCGGTCGGATGAAGGGCAGCATGTCGATGGCCTATCAAGCGGTGTCTGTCGCGGCCATGAATTGCCGGATCGGCCCGCTCATGCCAACCTCTTGCCTATCGAGCGGCAAGCGACGATAGGGCGGCCATGACCAATGGCTCGGCCCTTTCTCCGTCGTCTCCCGCACTGGCGCCGCGCCCCGGCGCGCTGGCGCGCTGGCTGTGGGCGGTCGCCCTGCTCGTGATTATCGTCGTCGGAGTGGGGGGCATCACCCGCCTCACCGAATCGGGGCTTTCGATCACCGAATGGCGTCCCGTGTCGGGCGTGCTGCCGCCGCTCAACGAGGCCGATTGGGTCGCGGAGTTCGAGAAATACAAGCAGATCCCCGAATATAGGGAGATCAACCGCGGCATGACGCTAGCGGGATTCAAGGCGATTTTTTTCTGGGAATGGCTGCACCGCATCCTCGGCCGCGTCGTCGGCATGGCGCTGGTCGTCCCCTTCATCTGGTTCGCATGGCGTCGCGCGATCCCCGCCGGATATGGCCCGCGGCTGTTCGCGCTGACCGCGCTCGTCGGCTTGCAGGGCGCGATCGGCTGGTGGATGGTGGCGTCGGGGCTCGAATATCGCACCGACGTCAGCCATTACCGGCTCGCGGCGCATCTGCTGACCGCGCTGTTCCTGCTCGCCGGGCTGGTGTGGACCGCGCGCGACCTGGGCGCTCTCGCGCGCGATCCGGCGGCGCGGCCCGCGCGGTTGACGGGCGCCGCTCTGGGCGTCATCGCGGTGCTGTTCGTGCAACTGCTGCTCGGTGCGTGGGTCGCCGGGCTCAATGCCGGCTATGTTTCGAGCAGCTGGCCGATGATGAACGATCATTTCGTGCCCGAGGGGATCGACTGGAGCGGCGGCGTCTGGCTGGCGCTGACGAACGATCCCTTTCTGATCCACTTCCTGCATCGCTGGTGGTCGTGGGTGGCCGCCGCCGCCCTGCTGCTGCTCGCCCGCGCCCTGGCGCGGCGCGGCGCGCGGGGCGAAGCGGGCGCGCTCGTCTTCGTCGTCGCGGTGCAGATGCTGCTCGGCATCTGGACCGTCGTGTCGGGGGTCTCGATGTGGGTGGCCGTCGCGCATCAGGTCGTCGGCGCGATCCTCGTTGCCGTCGCGGCGGCGGCGCTGCACCGGCTGGGTCGCGAGGTCTCACCGCTCAGGGTATCATAATACCCGTCAGCAAAGCCGCGCGATACTTGACTTTCCGCGCATTCGGCGTCATTGGCCCGCGTCGAAGCGCCGCTGCGTCCGCTCAGGACAGGCGGCGCGCCTGTTTCGGGGCGGGCCGGTGTCATGCCGGGCGCCCCAGTCCATATCTGTCAAGGAGCGTGCCATGAAGGCGCTGACCAAGACGACCGTTTCGGCGAACGCCGCCACGGTCGAAAAGAAATGGGTGCTGATCGACGCCGAGGGCCTGGTCGTGGGCCGCGTCGCGACGATCATCGCCAACATCCTGCGCGGCAAGCACAAGCCGTCGTTCACCCCGCACGTCGATTGCGGTGACAATGTCATCGTCATCAACGCCGACAAGGTGGCGTTCACCGGCAAGAAGCTGCAGGACAAGCGTTACTACAAGCACACCGGCTATGCCGGCGGCATCAAGGAAACCAGCCCGGCAAAGATCCTCGAGGGCCGCTTCCCCGAACGCGTGCTCGAAAAGGCCGTCGAACGCATGATTCCGCGCGGGCCGCTCGGCCGCCAGCAGATGCGCAACCTGCGCATCTTCGCCGGGGCCGAACATCCGCACGAAGCGCAGAACCCCGAAGTGATCGACGTCGCGTCGATGAACCGCAAGAACAAGGTGGGTGCATAATGGCTGACGAACAGACCATGACCGATCTCAAGGATCTCGCCGGCGCCGTCGAAGGCACCGCGACCCCGGCCGCTCCGGCTGCGCCGCTCCGCGAAAAGCAGGTCGACAAGCAGGGCCGCGCCTATGCGACCGGCCGCCGCAAGGATGCGGTTGCGCGCGTGTGGGTCAAGCCCGGCACGGGCAAGATCACCGTCAACGGCCGCGACCAGGAAGTCTATTTCGCGCGCCCGACGCTGCGCCTCGTCATCAACCAGCCCTTCGGCCTGACCGATCGCGTTGGCCAGTATGACGTCGTCGCGACCGTCAAGGGCGGCGGCCTGTCGGGTCAGGCGGGCGCCGTGTTGCACGGCATCGCGCAGGCGCTGACCCGCTTCGAGCCCGCGCTGCGCGGCCCGGTCAAGGCGGCCGGCTTCCTGACCCGCGACAGCCGCGCGGTCGAGCGCAAGAAGTACGGCAAGGCCAAGGCCCGCCGCAGCTTCCAGTTCTCGAAGCGCTAAGTTTCTTCCGCCGACGGGCGGAGAAGAGAAGGGCGGTCCGGCGACGGGCCGCCCTTTTTCGTGGGGCTTCGGGCCTTCAGGCTCAGGACGCGCGGCCCGCCTTCATCTGCTGCGCATAGCCCGCCTGGACCATCGCGCTCATCCGGTCGAACAGCGCGTCGGGATCGCTGCGGCGCAGGTCGGCGATCGCCGCTTCCATGCCCTCGGCGACAATGATCTCGCGCTTGCCCGCATCGAGTGCGGCGAGCATCTGCGCCGCCGCATCGTCGGGCGCGAGGCCGTTGTCGATCGCCGCGTCGCTCGTCCCGCGCACGCTGCCGTCGGCGTTGAGCGCATTGCGGCTGACGTTGGTGCGCACCGATCCGGGCGCGACGACCAGCACTTTCAGCCCCAGATGCTCATTTTCGGCGCGCACCGCGTCGTGATAGCCGATGAGACCATGCTTCGCCGCCGAATAGGCGCTGCGCAGCGGCACGCCGGCGATGCCCGCGACGCTCGATATGGCGATGATCTGCCCGCCACCCGCGCCGATCATGCGCGGCAGCAGCTGCTGGGTCAGCGCGATCGGGGCGAGCAAATCGACGTCGACGATCCGCCGATAGACCGAAAAGTCGGTCTCGACCGCCAGGCTGCGCTGCGAAATGCCGGCATTGTTCACCAGCCCGTCGATCCGCCCCCGCCAGTTCCACGCCTGCTGAACGATCGCGGGCAGCGCGGCATAGTCGGTCGCCTCGAACGGCAGGATCATCGCGTCGGGGCCGCAATCCTTCGCCACCGCCTCCAGCGCGGCGATATTTCGCCCAGAGAGGATCAGCGTCGCGCCGCGCGCCGCGAGCGCCCGCGCCAGCGCCGCGCCGATCCCCGACGAGGCCCCGGTGACCCACCAGATTTGATCTTTCATACCCGCTCCCTATCCTGGCTTTGGTTTCAAGGTGAAACGGGTGTGCGGAGCCGTCAAGGTGTCACTGCGGCGCATTTCCGCGCAGGGGTGGCAATTTTGTTGCGAATCTGTTATAATTAATATCAACGCGTCGACATTCTGCCTCTTCCCGCCGCCGGGCTGGGGCATATTCGGCGTTTCCGATGGAGCCACATCCCTTGTCACTCTGACCGGCGAGCGCCGCCCTGACCGCCTTTGTCCCCCTTCATGCGAGGGCCGGATATACTGCTGTTGACGCGCTGCCATACCCGACAAGGCCAATGAAAGGAACTTGAATGTCCGCAAGCACGCTCGTCTTCGAAGTCGGTGACTATGTCGTTTATCCGAAACATGGCGTGGGGCGCGTCATCGAGTTGCAGAAATCCGAAATCGCCGGAATGCAGCTCGAACTTTATGTCCTGCGCTTCGAGAAGGAAAAAATGACCCTGCGCGTCCCGACCAACAAGGCCGAGGGCGTGGGGATGCGCAAGCTGTCGTCGGACAAGACGCTGAAGGAAGCGCTCCAGGTGCTGACCACCAAGCCGAAGGTGAAGCGCACCATGTGGTCGCGCCGCGCGCAGGAATATGAAGCGAAGATCAATTCGGGCGACCTCGTGTCGATCGCCGAAGTGACCCGCGACCTGTTCCGCGCCGACGACCAGCCCGAACAGAGCTATTCGGAGCGCCAGATCTTTGAAGCGGCGTCGAGCCGCCTCGCGCGCGAACTCGCCGCGATGGAGGAAAGCGACGAAAAGACCGCGCAGGCGAAGATCCTTCAGATCCTCAACGAACATGCGCCGCTTTACTACGCCGAAAAGGTGTAAGGGCGCGGGATAGCGATAAGGAAAGGGGCGGTCCGAAAGGGCCGCCCTTTTTTTCGTTCTTCCCTCTCCCGTTGGGAGAGGGTTGCGCAGCCTTGGCAGCTTGCTGCCTAGGCGAAGCTGGGTGAGGGGATATGACGTCGCGGGCTTTTGTAAGGGCTGATCCCCTCACCAAGCGCGCCTAGACGGCTGCGCCGCCAAGGCTTGCTATCCTCTCCCGATGGGAGAGGAGGTTTAGGGATAAACCGCCCCCACGAAATACAATCCATCGGGCGGCGCATTCAGCCCCAGCGCCTGCCGGTCCGCCGCCTCCAGCGCCGCCTTCAGATCGCGCGCCGACCATTTGCCATGACCGACAAGCGCGAGCGATCCGACCATCGAGCGCACCTGATGGTGCAAAAAGCTGCGCGCCGCGGCCTCGATGATGATCTCCTCGCCGTGGCGGCTGACGGTCAGCCTGTCCAGCGTCTTGACGGGGCTTTGCGACTGGCAATGCGCCGAACGAAAGGTGGTGAAATCGTGGAGACCGATCAGCTGCTGCGCGGCTTCGTGCATCGCATCGGCGTCGAGCGGACGCGCGACCTGCCACGCCAGCCCCTTGTCCCACGTCAGCGGCGCGCGGCGGTTGACGATGCGATATTCGTATGACCGCCCGATGCAGGCGAAGCGCGCGTGCCAGTCGTCCGGCACCACTTCGCACCCGATGATCGCGATCGGCGCGGGGCGAAGCTGCGCGTTCAATGCCTCGGTCAGCTTGAAGGGGGTCAACGGCTTGGCGATGTCGACATGCGCGCGCATCGCGATCGCATGGACGCCGGCGTCGGTGCGCCCGGCGCTCAGCACCTGCACCTCCTCGGCGGTGAAACGGTGGATCGCTTCCTCGATCGCCTGCTGGACGCTGGGGCCGTGCGCCTGCCGCTGCCAGCCCATATAGGGGCGGCCGTCATATTCGATGGTGAGCGCGAAGCGGGTCATGGGCGGACCCCATTTTCGTCACCCCGGACTTGATCCGGGGTCCATAGCAGCGCTGAAGTCATGGACCCCGGATCAAGTCCGGGGTGACGATGGAGGAGAGGGGGAGTCATGCCAGCCGCGTCCCCTTGGCGATTCCCCGCCCGCGCAGCAACTCGCCCGCCTCCATCGCCGGCTTCCCCGCGCGCTGGATGCGCGTCACGCGGATCGCGCCGGGGTTGCAGGCGATCGTCAGCGCATCGTCGATCGTCGTGCCCGGCGCCGCGCCCACCACCGTATCGGCCGGATGCACGACGTCGGCCGCCAGCACCTTATAGCGCTCACCCTCCAGCTCGAAAAACGCGCCGGGTGTCGGATTGAACGCGCGAATCAGCCGCTCGACCTGCACCGCGCTGGTCAGGAAATCGAGCCGCGCCTCGCTCTTGTCGATCTTCGCCGCATAGGTGACGCCCTCTTCGGGCTGCGGCACCGGCGGAAAGGCGTGAAGCTCGCTCAGCACGCGGCGCATCATCAGCGCCCCCATCTCGGCCAGCTCGTGCGTCAGCACGCCCGCGCTCTTGCGCGCAATCGGCGTCGTCTCGATCAGCCGCATCGCGCCGGTGTCCAGACCCGCGTCCATCTGCATGATCGTCACGCCCGTTTCGGCATCGCCCGCCAGGATCGCGCGCTGCACCGGCGCCGCGCCGCGCCAGCGCGGCAGGATCGAGCCGTGGACGTTGAGGCACCCCTCGCGCGGGGCGTCGAGCACCGCTTGCGGCAGGATCAGGCCATAGGCGGCGACCACCGCGACATCGAGGTCGAGCGCGGTGAAGTCGGCCTGCGCCTCCTCGCCTTTCAGGCTGCGCGGCGTGCGGACGGAAAGGCCATGCTCCTCGGCCCAGACCTGCACCGGGCTTTTCTGCAATTTCTTGCCGCGCTGCGCGGGGCGCGGCGGCTGGGTGTAGACGGCCGCGATGTCGTGCCCCGCCGCGCGAAGCGCGGCGAGCGTCGGTACCGCAAAGGGCGGCGTTCCCATGAAGGCGATACGCATGGGTGCGGCCTTTGGCGGAGGATGCGGGGTTGTGCAAGATCGATAGCCGGAGATTGCTTCATCGCTTCGCTCCTCGCAATGACGCCAAAACTCGTCATTGCGAGCGAAGCGAAGCAATCTCCTGCTATCGGCCTTGCGCGATGCCAGTCCGCAAGCCAAACACGCGCCATGGCCTCCACCGAAATCGAAGCCCTCGTCCAGCAACTCGCCCGGCTCCCCGGCCTCGGCCCGCGCTCGGCGCGGCGCGCGGTGCTGCACCTGATGAAGAAGCGCGAGAGCGCGTTCGCGCCGTTGCTCGCCGCGCTGCAAACCGTGTCCGAACGGCTCGTCACCTGCACCATTTGCGGCAATATCGACACGCACGACCCCTGCGCGATCTGCGCCGACCCGCGCCGCGATGCGCGCAGCCTGTGCGTCGTCGAGGAGGTGTCGGACCTCTGGGCGCTCGACAAGTCGCGGCTGTTTCCCGGCAAATATCATGTGCTCGGCGGGCGGCTGTCGGCGCTGGAGGGCGTGCGCCCGCAGGATCTCAGCATCGACGCCCTCGTCGCGCGCGTCGCGGCGGGCGGGATCGACGAGGTCGTCCTCGCGATGAACGCGACGCTGGAGGGCCAGACGACCGCGCATTATCTCGCCGAACGTCTGGAGGGCCATCCGGTGCGGCTGACCCAACTCGCGCATGGTTTGCCGGTGGGCGGCGAACTCGATTATCTCGATGAGGGGACGTTGGCGCAGGCGCTCAGGGCGCGGCGGCCGGTGGGCTGAATCTGCATCGCGCCGATCATTGACCGCCCGGCCGTGCATACCTAAATGGCATCCATGGCCATCCTACCCATCATCGAGACCCCGGACCCCCGGCTGCGCGTCATTTCCAAGCCCGTCGAGACCTTCGACGCCGAGCTGAAGCAGCTTGTCGCCGATATGTTCGAGACGATGTACGATGCTCCCGGCATCGGGCTCGCCGCGATCCAGGTCGGGGTGCCGAAGCGCATCCTGGTGATCGATCTGCAGGAAGCCGATCCCGACGATCCCGAGGGCAAGAAGGTGATCCGCGACCCGCGGGTGTTCATCAACCCCGTCTTTTCCGACTTTTCGGACGAACATAGCGTCTATCAGGAAGGCTGCCTGTCGGTCCCCGAACAATATGCCGATGTGTCGCGCCCCGCCGAAGTCACCGTCGACTGGCAGGACGAGGACGGCAAGCCTCATCGGGAACGCATGACCGGCCTGATGGCGACGTGCATCCAGCACGAGCACGACCATCTGGAGGGCATTTTGTTCATCGACCATCTGTCGCGGCTGAAGCGCGAGATGGTGCTGAAGAAACTGGCGAAGCTGCGCAAGGCGGCGTAACCGCTAAGCTCCTCCCCCTTGCGGGGAGGGGTTGGGGAGGGGGCCGCGCGCTTGCGCGCGAAGAGACTCTGTCCCTGATCTTGATGTCGCAAATTCTTATACGGCGCGGACGCGCCGCTACCCCCACCCCTTAATCCCCTCCCCGCAAGGGGGAGGGGAGATTTGTTCACTCCGCCGCCTTCGCCACCGCCACCATCGCGGGACGCAGCAGCCGGTCCTTCATCATATAGCCCGCCTGCATTTCCTGCACGATCGTGCCGGGCGCCTTGTCGCTCGGGATTTCGAGCATCGCCTGATGCTGGTTGGGGTCGAGCGGCAGCCCGATCGCGGCAATGCGCGTGATGCCGTGGCGTTCGAACACGCTCATAAGTTCGCGCTCGGTCGCCTCCAGCCCGGTGACGAGCGGCTTGATCGCCTCATCGGCGCGCTGTTCGTCGCTGAGCGCGGCGAGCGCGCGGCCCAGATTGTCGGCGACCGACAAAATGTCGCGCGCGAACTTGGTCGCGGCATAAGTATGTGCGTCGGCGACTTCCTTTTCCGCGCGGCGGCGGACATTCTGCGTCTCGGCGCGCGCATAGAGCAGGTCCTGCTGCACCGCGGCAAGCTGTTCGGCGAGCTTTGCCGTCTCATCCATCGGCTCGGTGACCGCGGTTTCGGTCGCCGCGGTTTGGGTTGCGGCGTCGTCGGCCTGTCCGTCGTCGACGGGCGTGTCATTTTCCTTGTTCGTCATAAACCTATCGTATCAGTCTGGAGAGCGATTGGGCGGTGAAATCCACCATGGGAACGATGCGGGCATAGTTCAAGCGCGTCGGGCCGATCACCCCCACGACGCCGACGACGCGCCCGTCGGCGCCGCGATAGGGCGCGGCGATAACCGACGAACCCGACAGCGAAAAGAGCTTGTTTTCGGAGCCGATGAAAATGCGCGTCGCGCTGCCTTCGCGCGCGCTGTCGAGCAGTTGCACGATGTCCTGCTTGGTTTCCAGTTCATCGAGCAATTGCCGCACCCGGTCGAGGTCGCCGACGGCGCTGTCGTCGAGCAGGTTCGCCTGTCCGCGGACAATCAGCACCGGGCGGTCGGCGCCGTCGGACGACCAGACGGCCAGGCCGCGGTTGACCAGATCCTGCGCGGCGCGGTCGATCGCGATACGCTCGGCCTCGATTTCGCGGCGCACGCGCGCCATCGCTTCGGTCAGCGTGAGGCCCGCCAGCGTCGCCGAGATATAATTGCCCGCCTCGACCAGCGCCGAGGGGTTGAGCCCCGCGGGCACGTCGATGACGCGATTCTCGACCGTGCCGTCGCCCGCGACGAGCACCACGAGCGCCTGCCCCTCCGACATCGGCACGAAGGCGAGCTGTTTCAGTACGCGCTCATGCTTCGGCACGAGCACCAGCCCCGCGCACGCCGACAGACCCGACAGCGCGGCGGTCGCCTGCGCCAGCGCGCTTTCGATCGGCCCGCCTTCGGACAGGCTCGCCTCGATCTGCGCGCGGTCCTCCGCGCTCGGTTCGGCGACCTGCATCATCCCGTCGACGAACAGGCGCAGCCCCTGTTCGGTCGGCAGGCGTCCCGCGCTGGTGTGCGGGCTGGCCAGCAGGCCGATTTCCTCCAGATCCTGCATGACGTTGCGGATCGACGCGGGCGACAGGTTGAGCGTCGCGAGTTTCGACAGGGTGCGCGACCCGACCGGCTGGCCCGTCTCCAGATAGGCGTCGACGACCAGCCGGAACACGTCGCGCGCGCGCGTGGTGAGTTCGGTGATCGGGGGCGTTGTCATGGGGAGGATTTAGGGAGCGGGTGCGGCAAGAGCAAGCTATGCTCTGGCCAATCCCCCCGCGCGCCGCTAAGCGCCGCGGCACAGCTTCACGAGGAGAAAAGATTCATGCGCCCGTCCGGCCGCGCGGCAGACCAGATGCGTTCCATCGCCATCGAAACCAATTTCACCATCCATGCCGAGGGGAGCGTGCTGGTCAGTTTCGGCAACACCAGGGTGCTGGTGACGGCCAGTGTCGAGGAGAAGGTGCCGCCCTTCCTGCGCGGCAAGGGGCAGGGCTGGGTCACCGCGGAATATGGGATGCTGCCCCGCGCGACGCATACGCGCGGCAGCCGCGAGGCGGCGAAGGGCAAGCAGTCCGGGCGGACACAGGAAATCCAGCGGCTGATCGGCCGCAGCTTGCGCGCCGTTGTCGACATGCAAAAGCTCGGCGAGCGCCAGATCGTCATCGACTGCGACGTGATCCAGGCCGATGGCGGCACGCGCACCGCCTCCATTTCGGGCGCCTGGGTCGCCCTGCGGCTCGCGGTCGACAAGCTGATCGAGGCAAAGCTGATCGCCGACGACCCGATCGTCGACAGCGTCGCGGCGATCTCATGCGGCATCTACAACGGCACGCCCGTCCTCGACCTTGATTATGACGAGGATTCGGTGGCCGAGG